>CADEDM010000008.1:27583-58460 GCA_902826065.1 uncultured Acidobacteriota bacterium
GCGCCGTGCGGATGGTTGGCCACGATCAGCACCGCCCCTGATGTCGGCACGTGTTCGAGGCCGGAGGGCGTGGCGCCGGTGACGCCGAGGACGTCGAGCGCGTGCGCCGGGAACGACCGGGCGCCGGTCCACGGATGCGCGTCGTACAGGCCTTGCAACGCCGCCAGGCCGGAGAGGGAATCGGCCACGCGCGTGAGCAGCGGGGGCAGGGCGTGCGGCACGAAGCCGGCGACGGAGAAGGGCGAGGACGTCACGGTGGCCCTTCGATGCCGCGTCCGATCCAGCGTGTCCGCAGGCCGGCGACATCAGACGCGCGGCCGCAGACACGAACGGCCGGCCGCCGGACGGGGTGTCCGGATCGGCCAGCCGCGCGAAACGCCGCAGAGATGCCGCGTGTCAGTGGTTGGTCGCGGGCGCCACGGGGGCCGGACCGCCCGTCGACACGCGCAGTCGATACAGCCCGGAGCGCGCCGTGAGATAGAGCGTGCGCCGATCGTCGCCGCCCCAGGCCATGTTGGCCGCCAGTTCCGGCAGCCGCAGCGTGCCCAGCCGCCGTCCGTCGGCCGCGAACAGCCACAGACCGCCAGGCCCCGACACGAAGACGTTGCCGTCCCTGTCGACGTCCAACCCGTCGAGCGCCTCCTCGCCGGGCGCCGCCGTGAGATCCGCGAAGACGCCGCCGTTGGCGATCGTGCCATCGGCCTGCACGTCCCACCGCATCACGACCTTCCGCGCCTCGTCCCAGTTGGCGACGTAGAGCGTGCGTTCGTCGGGCGAGAACGCGATGCCGTTCGGTCCCTTGAGCTCGGTGGTGAGCAACGTGAGGCGGCCGTCGGGCGCCAGGCGATACACGCCCGCGTGCCGCAGTTCCGCCGCCGGGTCCTTCTCGAAGCCCGGCAGGCCGAAGAAGGGGTCGGTGAAGTAGAGCGCGCCGTCAGAGCGATACACGAGGTCGTTCGGGCTGTTGAGCCGCTTGCCCTCGAACCGATCGGCCAGCACGGTCAGGTCGCCGTTCTTCTCGAGCCGCGTGATCCGCCGGTTGCCATGCTCGTTGATGGTGAGCCGGCCGTCGCGGTCGATGGCCAGCCCATTCGACCCCGGCTGTCGATAGCGGCCGATGTCCATGCCGGTGTAGCCGCTCTTGGTGCGGAACACCGACACGCCGGTGTCGTCGTTCCAGCGGTAGATCCGGTTGTCGTTGGGATCGCTGAAGAAGAGCGACCGCTCCGCAACCGACCACACGGGACCCTCGGTGAACGAGAAGCCGCCGGCCAGTTTCTCGAGGCGCGTGCCCGGCGCGACGACCTGGTCGAGCGCGGCGTCGGCCCGCTCGACGTCGAGCGTCGTGCCGGTCGTGGCCGGCGCCCGGTAGAAGTCGATCGTCGCCGATCGCACCCAGATGCGATTCGTCGGCGGGTCCGAGAGCGGGCCGTTGGCCGCGAACACGGCGACGCGCACTTCGCGGCCGGGCTCGACCTGCCGCGTGATCACCACGCGGTTCGGCGTGTTGAATCCCGCCACGAGCGCGCCAGGTTCACCGAGGTGGCGCGGCAACTGGCCGTCCACCCAGACCTCGGCGTAGTCGTCGACGACGATCTCGAAGACCGCTGTCGCCCCCGCCGTGTCGAAGGTGCCGACGCGCGCCGGCATCGTGAACGACAGGCGGTACCACGCGAAGGTCGGCCCGCCGTCGGTGCGACGCTGCTGCAGGTGTCCCGCCGGCACGATCTCCCACGCGGAGTCGTCGAAACCCGCGGCCCCCGCCTTTTCGAGCGGCGTGCCGACGCGCGCTTCGGCGTAGCGCCACTCGCCGCGAATCGCTTTCAGGCCATCGCGTGTGTCGAGGTCGACGACGGCCTCCGGACGGCCGTCGAGGAACGAGCGCTCGGCGGCCGGCGTCGCGGTCAGCGACGTCCGGCCTGCCGTCAGTACGCCCGCGGCCAGGAGGATCGCGGCGAGACCGGCCCGCGACCATCGCGCGCGAGTCATCGGCTGCCTCCCATCTCGGTCGCCGGCGCGGTCACCTTCACCACGTAGTAGAGCAGCGGGGCGCCGACGTCCTTGAACCAGTGCGGCACGCCGTTCGGCACCACGACCACGTCGCCCTTCACCAGGCGCCGAGTCTCGCCGCCGTCGATCGAGGCGCCGCGCACCTCGTCCATCGCGGTCTCACGCCCGGCGACGACCGTGCCGCCGGTGACCAGCGTCGCTGTGCCCGATAGCACGTAGACGATGTCGGTATCGCGCGTGTGCACCTCCGCCATGCCCGCCGCCTCGCGACGGCTGGCGTGCACCTTGTAGCCGGCCGTCTCGAGCAGCGGCTTGCCGGCGGCGAAGGCCGCGGTCACGTCCGCCGCGGCCACGGCCGCTACCGGAGCCGGCGACGGCATCGCGGCGGTCGCGGGAGGCGCGTTGAAGGCCTGCGCCACCGCGTCGGCGATCTCGTCGTCCTGCTGTGCGCTGGCGGCGCCGCTCACGCCGACTGCGCCCACGACGACGCCGCCGCGCAGCAGCGGCACGCCGCCGCGGAGCGGCAGCATCACGTCCACGGCCACGAGCGAGAGGCGGCCCTTCGAGACCGCGTCTTCGAAGTTGCGCGTCGCCATGCGGAACACCGCCGCCGTGCGGGCCTTCTCGATGGCCACCGCGGCGCTGGCCGGGAACGAGCCGTCGAGACGTTCGAGCATCACGAGGTGGCCGCCGTCATCGACGAGGGCCACGGAGCCGCCGGGCGCATGGAGGCGCTGGGCGGCGGCGACGGCGGCAGACATGGCCTGCCGTGCCGCGTCGAGGGTCAGGCCGCCGGCGTGCGCCGGCAGCACGCCGGCGCACGCGACGAACAGGGTCGCGAGGAACGTCTTCATGTCAGTTCGTCAGGCGCATCGTCGAGCCGAACGTCGTCTCGCCGAGCACCGCTTCCGCCCACGCGCAGTAGATCTGCACCTTGGCGATGTCCTGGATGAACGCCGGCAGCGTGATCGAGCGGTTCATCTTGTCGTCCTTGATGGCGATGCGCTGCAGCAGGAACACCTGGCCCTTGGAGTCGACGATCTGCCAGTGCGGGTCGGGCGTGTCGGGGGTGACGAAGTCCTCCGAGAGGGTCAGCACGTTCTTGCCGTTCATCACGGCGTGAGCCACCGTGCCGGTGTTGGCCTTGGCGCCGGTGAACTTCATGCTGGTGTGGGTCTGCGCCTGAGCCGACGCGGCCAGGGCGGTGAGAACGAAGGCGCCGGCGAGGGCGCGAAGCGACGTGCGGAACATGAGTGAATCTCCTGTGACTGAGAGTGCGGGTCGTGGGCCGCGTGATTGCGGCGCCATCGGAACACCGCTCTGATGCAGGTGTGCGGCGGGTGTTTCCGCGCGCCGCTCAGCGCGTGACCGCGCGGATCGCGTGGCCGTCGGGATCGCGCAGCACCAGTCCCCGCGCGAAGCCTGACGCCGGGTCGGCGGCGACGACATCGGGCGACACCAGGCCGCCGCCATGCTGATCCGCGAGCAACGCCTGCGGTGTACCGCCGCGCACGGTGGTCTGCCAGTGCGCGAGATCGGACGCTCGCAGATCGAGCGGCGCCGGACGGCCGTCGCGCGGGGCCAGATAGTGGAGCAGCTCGATGCCCGGGCCGGACGCCGCCCTGAGCGTGGTGATGCGCAGGCGGGCGCCGAACACGTTGTTCAGGTGTTCCTGCTCCTCGCCGTAGTTCTCGCCTTGTCCGGCCACCGACAACCCGAGGCCGTCGCGATAGAACGCGAGCGCTCTCGCCGTATCGTCGACGACGATCGCCGTGTGGTCGATGCCGAGGAACAGCGCGTCACGCGTCTGCCACCGCGGATCGCCCTTCCCCGGTGGGAACTGCAGCACCTCGAGGAAGTGTCCATCGGGATCGCGGAAGTAGTAGGCGCGGATGCCGCCGGCGCCGGGATTCCAGTCGGGAAGCCGTTGCGGTCCGGTCGAGGCATGGGCGACGCCGTGCTCACGCAGACGCCCATAGGCGGCCGCCATGTCGGACGTGATGATCGCGATGTGCTGGAACCAGCGGTCGTTGCCGCGGGTGTCGGCCGGGAAGGGACGTCCCCGTGGCGCGAGGTACTCGGTGAGTTCGAGCCGCTCAGCGCCCAGGTGCAGGCGTGCCACCCTGGCGCGGGCGCCGAACACGCCGTGCAGCAACTCGAATGGGCGGCCCGAGCGCTCCGCCGGCGTGCCATCGACGGTGAAGCCGAGCACGTCGACGAAGAAGCGCGTCGAGACGTCGAGATTGGCGACGGTCACACCGATGCTCTCGACCGCCTCGGCGCGGAACGCCGGGACATCGGCAGGCCCGGCCGACGGCGTTGCCGCGCCGAGCCACAGCGCCAGCAGCGCCAGGACGAGACTACGCGCGCGCATGCTGGGCCTCCGACGCGCGCATCCCGAGCCGCGACGCGAGATGGTCGCCGACCCGCAGGGCGTTGGCCATGATGGTCAGCGCCGGATTCACGGCGCCGCTCGATGGGAAGAAGCTGCCGTCGACGACGTAGAGGTTGTCGACGTCGTGGGCGCGGCAGTGGACGTCGAGCGCCGACGTCTCGGGATCCTGGCCGAAGCGGACCGTCCCGCACTGATGCGCCACGCCGGCGAGCGGAATCCGCTGGCCGACGAACAGCGAACGCCCGAACAGGCCGACGTGACAGGCGTCACCGTGCACGGCGCAACGCCGCTGCGCCTGCACCAGGCGCCGCAGGCGCGTCTGCAGCTGGTCGTGGCCGCTCTGGTTGTTCGGAGTGTAGGTCAGGACGATGCCGCCGTTCCTGTCGAGCGTCACCCGGTTGGCTGGGTCTGGCAGATCCTCCGACGTCAGCCAGAAGTCGAGCGAGTGCTTCGCCATGAGATCGAGCGTGAAGCCAGGTGCGAGTTTCGGCGCTCCGGCCGAGAGCGCGACGCCGTCGAGCTTGCCGACGAACGAGATGTGGCCCATCGGAAACGGGAACGCGTCGTCGCCGAAGTAGTAGTCGTTCACGGCGAGCGTCTTCTGGAAGACCGTCGGATTGGGGCAGCGTGACACCGCCATCAGCACCGAGTTCACGTGGCCCATGTAGTGGCGGCCCACGACGCCCGATCGGTTCGCCAGACCGGCTGGATGCGCGTCGCTGGTCGAGCGCAGCAGCAGCGCGGCTGAGTTGATGGCGCCGGCGCTGACCACGACGACGCTGGCCGTGAGCCGCAGTCGCTCGCCGCCGTGGTGCACCACGACCCCCGAGACTTCGCGGCCGCTGGTCGACGTCTCCAGCCGTTCCACGTAGGCGTCCGTCATCAGCGAGACGTTGTCGTGGGCCAGCGCCGGCATGACCGCCACGACGTGTGCGTCGCTTTTCGCCTGCACCAGGCAGGGGAAGCCGTCGCAGGTGCCGCACCGGATGCAGGCGCTTCGCTGCGGCGCCCGTTCGTTCAGCATCACGCCGAGCGGCACGTGGAAGGGTCGGACGCCCGCGGCCGCGAAGTCGTCGTGCAGCGCCTGGATGCGCGGCTCGTGCGACACCGCCGGATGCGCGTACGGCGCCGAGCTCCACGGCTCGGTGGGATCCGATCCCCGCTCGCCGTGCACCTGATACAGCCGCTCGGCTTCGGTGTAGTAGGGCTCGAGGTCGGCGTAGGCGATCGGCCACGCCGGGGACACGCCTTCGTAGTGGCGCAGCTCGGCGAAGTCCTGCTCGCGCAGGCGGAACAGCGCGGCGCCGTAGAACTTCGTGTTGCCGCCCACGCAGTAGCTGGTGTGCGGATGCAGCGGCCGGCCGTCGCCGTCGTGCCACACCTCGTCGGTGTGGTACTTGCCGTCGACGTTCACGGCCCGCGAGCTCCAGTTGTCGCGCTCGCGCGCGACGAAGTCGCCGCGTTCGAGGATCAGGATGCGCGCGCCGGTGGGGGCGAGACGGAGGGCAAGCGTGCCGCCGCCGGCGCCGCTGCCGATGATGATGACGTCGTAGTGCATGGCTCCTTCTTTCGTGGTCCTCAGGCCGCGCAGAACACGCAGCGCGCGCGGGGTGGGTGGTGCAGGGTGGGGCAGCCGCGCCGCGCGGTCATGGCGTGCAGACCGGCGGCGAGCTGCATGCCGGCGACGGGCGCGATCACGTAGATCCAGAACGCCGGGAACTGTCCCGACACGACCGCCGGCCCGAGGCTGCGGGCCGGGTTCATGCTCATGCCCGACAGCGGTGCTTCAATCAGGATGGCGAGCATCACGAACGCGCCGGCGGCCAGGCCGGTGAGCCGCATCGTGGTGGCGCGACTCGACACGGCGAGCACCAGCGTGCACAGCAGGAACGAGATCGCCGCCTCCGCCATGGCTGCGGCGCCAGTGCCGGCCGGCCCCGGCCGCGTGGCGACGAAGTTCACCGCCGGATCGCTGGCCCAGGCGCCGAGCATCCGCGCGATGGCCCAGGTGGCCACCGTCGCGCCGGCGCACTGCGCCGCGATGTAGGCCGCGGCGTCGCGCCAATCCAGGCGCCCGAGGCGCACGAACGCCAGGGTCACCGCCGGGTTCATGTGCGCGCCGGAGAGCGTGGCGAGCGGGGAGTAGATGATCGCCACCGCGGTGGCGCCCATCGCCATTCCCATCAAGGCGCGGCGCACGGCGGCGTCGGGCAGCGCCTGGCGAAGCACCGAGTCCGGATGCTCGAGCAGGACCGTCCACACCAGCGCCGAGACCATGAACGCGCCGATGGCCACGGCCTCGGCGAGCCAGGCGCGCCAGCCGGTGCGCATCACAGGGCGCGCCTCTCGTCGGTTGCACGGTCGATGTCGGGTCGTGGCATCGTGTCCTCGATTGCGCGCCTTGGATGCAGGAGGCCCGGCCGCGTGTCCGTGGTGTGGCGGGTGACACCGCGCACGCCGTCGGACATCGAAGCGCGTCAGGACGGACGATGACGGACGAACACGAATGGCTCGAGGCCGACGGCCTCGGCGGATTTGCCAGTGGCACTGCCCGCGGCGTGCGGACGCGGCGCTATCACGGCCTGTTGCTGACGGCCACCACTCCGCCGACCGGCCGCGTGATGCTCGTCAACGGCGTCGAGGTGTGGGCCTCGACGCCCGAAGGCCGGGTCGCGCTCACGACGCACCGCTACGCGCCCGGGGTCGACCATCCGGATGGCGCGTCGCGCCTGCGCGCCTTCACCATCGACCCCTGGCCCACCTGGACCTGGGACATCGGTGGCGGGCGCACGATCACCGGCGAGCTGCTGGTGACGCGCGGTGTGTCACGCGCTGTCCTGGTGTGGACGCTCGATGGCGCGGGCCCCGTGCACCTGGAGGTGCGACCGCTGCTGTCGGGCCGTGACTATCACGCGCTGCATCACGAGAACGGGGCGTTCCAGCCCGTCGCCGCGGTCGCTGGCGCCGAGCTTCGCTGGCGGCCGTACGACGGCCTGCCACTGGTGCGCTGCCTCAGCACCGGCAGCTATCAGCCCGACGTCGCCTGGTTCCGCCAGTTCCTCTACGAGGAGGAGCGCGCGCGCGGCCTGGACGACCTCGAAGATCTGGCGAGCCCGGGCGTGCTGACGTTCGCGCTCGACGACGGCGCGGCGATCTGCGTGTTCGAGGCCGGTGAGGCCGATGTGCCGCCGCCGTGCGATGCCACCGGTGTCCGCCGTCGCGTGCGTGGCTGGATGACCGCCGAACGGCGCCGTCGCGCCGCCTTCGACGGAGATCTCGCCCGCGCCGCCGACGCCTACCTGGTGCAGCGCGGCCAGGGCACCACGGTCGTCGCCGGCTACCCGTGGTTCACCGACTGGGGCCGCGACACCTTCATCGCCCTCCGCGGGCTGTGCGTCGCCACCGGGCGCGTCGCGGATGCGCGCGACATCCTGCTCGAATGGGCCGGCGCCGTCGATCGCGGCATGCTGCCCAATCGCTTCCCGGATGCCGGCGCCGAGCCGGAGTTCAACGCCGTCGACGCGTCGCTGTGGTTCGTGGTCGCCGCCGGCGAGCTGCTTGCCGCCACGCACACCGGGCGGGTCGTCACACGCGCGCAACGAGCGCGGCTGCACGAGGCGATGCAGGCGATTCTCGAGGGCTACGCGGGCGGCACGCGCTACGGCATCCGTGCCGACGACGACGGACTCCTCGCCGCCGGCGAACGCGGTCAGCAGCTCACGTGGATGGACGCGCGGGCCGGCGGGCGCGAGGTGACGCCGCGCATCGGCAAGCCCGTGGAAGTGCAGGCGCTGTGGATCAATGCGCTCGCCGCCGCCGGCGAGCGCGACCCGCGCTGGGCCGGGTTGGCCGAACGGGCGCGGACCGCGTTTGCCTCGCGGTTCTGGAATGCGTCCCGCGGGATGCTCTACGACGTCGTGGACGTCGATCACATCGCCGGACGCGTCGACGACGCGTTCCGCTCGAACCAGGTGCTCGCCGTCGGCGGCCTGCCCGAACGCCTGGTCACCGGCGATCGTGCCCGCGCCATCGTGGACGCGGTCGAGGCACACCTGTGGACGCCACTCGGGCTGCGGACGCTCGCTCCAGGAGAGGCGGGCTACACCGGCCACTACGACGGCCCGCCGGACATCCGCGATGCGGCGTACCACCAGGGCACGGCGTGGCCGTGGCTGCTCGATCCGTTCGTCGACGCATGGGTCGCCGTGCGCGGCGACACCGACGACGCCCGGCGCGACGCTCGGGAGCGCTTCGTCGCGCCGCTCGACGTCTACCGTCGCGACGCCGGCCTCGGTCATGTCGCGGAGATCGTCGACGGCGATGCGCCGCACGTCGCGCGCGGCTGTCCGTTCCAGGCGTGGTCGCTGGGCGCGCTGATTCGGATGGAGGAACGCACCCGCTGACGGCGGGTGCCGGCCGGCGCTAGACGTCGCGGCGGCTGGCCAGGATGGCCTGGATGAGGGCTTCGGGCACGTCGTCGCAGGCCTCGGGCGGTGCGACGAACGCTTTCTTGCAGGCGGTGACCGTGACCCGGTACTGCTCGAGATAGCGCCCGCAGGGCGGGCACTTCGCCAGGTGCACTTCGAAGGCCGCGCGCTCGTCGTCGGGCAGCTCGCCGTCGAGGTAGCGAAGGATGAACTCGACGCAGGCCTGACAGTTCATCGCGAGGCTCCCTGGGCGGCGCCGGCGGCGGTCGTTCCGAACCGCTCGTTGAGCAGGGCCCGCAGGGCCTGCCGGGCCCGGTGCAGGCGTATTTTCACGGCGTTCTCGGTAGTGTCCAGCAGGGCGGCCACGTCGTTCGTGCTCATCTCTTCGATGTCACGCAACATCAGAACGGTACGGTAGGTCTCGGGCAGGCGGTCGATCTGGGCCCGGACGTAGTCGCGCACCTCGGCCCGTTCCAGAGCCACGTCGGCGCCCTCTTCCCAGTGTCCGGCCGACTGCAGCATGTGGCCGTCGTCCTTGAACGCGGGCAGCAGCGGCTCGATCGATTCCTCGGGCTTGCGCTTGCGGCTGCGCAGGCGCATCAGCGCCATGTTGACGACGATGCGGTGCAGCCACGTCGAGAGCTTCGCGTTCCCTTCGAAGCGGCCGATCGAACGGAAGGCCGAAGCGTAGGCTTCCTGGAGCACGTCGCGCGCATCTTCGTCCGATCCGACGATACGGCGTGCCACGGCGAGCAGTCGCGAGCTGGTCGTACGCACCAGCGTCTCGAACGCCGTATCGGAGCCGGCGCGGAGGCCCGCCAGCAGGGCCTGTTCGTCGTCGTCGTGCGGGGGCGGTACGGGAGCGGACGCCATCGGCAGGAAACCGTGAGTGTACTACGCCACCCCGCGTCGATCGGGACGGTGCTCCACGAGGCAGGGACGGGCCGCCGTCACGCCTCGGGTGCGCCCGGCAGCAGCGGCTCGAGCTCGAGGGCCTGCGGGCCCTGCTCGGTGCAGACCGCGTACTTCGTCTCGCCGGCGCGGTACATCGAGACCCCCGCGTACTGCCCCTGCTTGTTCAGCACGAAGAACCGGATGTTGAAGTTGGGCAGGCCGCGCGGATTGAGCAGGCGCT
Organism: uncultured Acidobacteriota bacterium; assembly: GCA_902826065.1. Taxonomy (GTDB): domain Bacteria; phylum Acidobacteriota; class Vicinamibacteria; order Vicinamibacterales; family UBA2999; genus CADEFD01. The sequence goes on from CADEDM010000008.1 coordinate 37,551, forward strand.
TCTCGATGGTGTTGGCGCGGATGCGCTTCAGCGCCTCGATGCCGGCGTCCTTGGGCGACATCCCACGCCGCATCGACTCGACGATGAGGAACGACGACAGGTTGTAGAGATTGGCCTCGCCGCGGCCGGTGGAACCCGCGGCACCGACTTCGTTGTCCACGTAGAGCCCGGCGCCGAGGATCGGCGAGTCGCCGGCCCGGCCCGGGATCTTCCACGCCAGGCCGCTGGTGGTCGTGACGCCACAGACATCGCCGTTGGGGCCGACGGCGTCGCAGTTGATGGTGCCCCAGAAGCTGCCTTCGCGCAGCAGCCCGTCGCGCACCATCGAGCGTCCCGCCTCGAGACCACGATCGAGGCGCACGCGTGCGTCGAAGCCCGGATCCTTCTCGTGTTTCGGCGCCGGCTTCCGGCCCTCGCCCGAGGGATCGAGGTAGTGCTCGGGATCGGAGCGACGTTTCCATTCGCGGAACAGCCGACGCGAGTTCTCGGTGCTCAGGTCGTCCTCGACGGGGAAGCCCATGGCGCGGGCGAACCGCTGTGCGCCCTCGCCGACGAGCAGGTGGTGATCGGTGTAGTCCATCACCGCGCGTGCGACCAGCGACGGCGTGCGCACGCCCTGGATGCCGGCCACCGCGCCAGCCCGCTTCAGCGGGCCATGCATGCACGAGGCGTCGAGCTCCACGACGCCATCGGCATTGGGCAGCGCGCCGTAGCCGATGCCGGTCTCGAGCGGATCCAGCTCGGGGATGTTCACGCCGGCGATGAGCGCGTCGAGCACGTCCGCGCCTTCTGTGATGAGCCGGAACGCCCGCGCGACGGCGTTCTCCTTGCCGCCGTTGGTGAACTCGAAGCCCGAGTAGTCGGCGATGACCACCGGCTTCACCGTGCGCTGGATCAGCAGTTCGGCCGACCGCGGAGCCGACGAGGCCGGCGCGGCCGTGGCCACGGCCGCGAGTGAGGCGGTGCTGGACTTGACGAAATCGCGGCGTGTGATCACGGCAGGCTCCCGGGAACGATCGCCGGGAGCATAGCGCAGGGCGGGCCGCTCAGCGCGCCTCGGCGTCGGCCGGGCGGGGCCGCCACAGCACCATCACCTTGCCCACGGTCTGCACGACCGCGGCGTCGGTGCGGGCGGTGATGTCGGCCAGGATGGCCTCGCGGCCCTCGCGGTCGGCGGCGCCGGCGCGGACCTTGATGAGCTCGTGCGCCGTCAGTGCCCGCTCGATCTCTGCCGCGACCGCCTCGCTGACGCCGCCGTGGCCGATATGCACGACCGGCTCGAGCGCGTGCGCGCGGGCCTTCAGGGACGCGCGTTCGCGGGGCGTGAGGGTGACCGGCATCTGTTGATTGTAGCGAGGGGAGGCGGCGACCGGAAAAGGCACGGGCCGCATGCTGCCTCGCGGCAGCGATGCGGCCCGACGGGAACTCGCAGCCTGGAAGGTCCTAGGCGACGGCGTCCTTCGCGGCCTTGACGGGACGCGCACGCACGATCTTCCGCGCCGGCTTCGCCTTGAACGTCGTGGGCTCGCCCGTGAACGGGTTGATGCCCTTGCGCGCCTTCGTGGCCGCCTTCTTCACCACCACGAACTTCGCGAACCCGGGAATCTGGAAGACGCCGCTCTTCTTCAGTTCCTTGTAGCCCACGTTGCAGAGCGACTCGAGCACGCCCTTCACCTGCTTGTTCGAGAGCGCCCCACCCTGCTCGGCGGCAATCTTCCCGACGAGATCCGACTTCGACATTGCCTTGGCCATTGACTGCCCCCACCCCGGAACGATCGCCGGTGCGTGTGCCGGTGGCCGAACCGATGCAGGGTGCCGCGGTTGCCACCGGACGCATTCCGGCCGCCGCACCCGCTCCGCCGTGATCACCACGACCAAGGCGCCGGGAGGAACCTCGACGCGGAGCGAAACCTACACTACACGTAATTTCCAGATGTTGCGCATCTTTTTACATCCTGACGCCTGTATTTTTCGGTGTTTGGCAGACGCCCGAACGCAAAACCCCTGTTTTCACCGTGCGGAGGGGATGTCGCGCGCGCCGTTCCCCAGACGCGCACGTGCCGGAACGGTGGTCGGCGGCGCTCCGCGTCGCCGCGATTTTCAGGGGTTTTCGGCGGCGGCGACGCCGATCCACTGGAATTCAGGCGGAAACGACCGTCGGCGAGTGGCCGACCGCTACAGCAGCTGGACGACGACCAGCGCGGCGACGGCGCCCACGGTGGCCAGGGCCAGCTCGGCGCGGTCGCGGACGAAGGCCAGGCCCAGCAGCAGGAAGATCGCGCCCAGGGCCAGTGCCTGCCAGTAGACGTCGTCCGCGCCTTCCTCGACGCCGCCGCGGGCCATCTTCCGCACGGCGTCGATGACCGACACGGCGATGTCGACGTCGCGCTCGCGGTCCAGCTCCATGTAGCGGCCACCGCCGGCCCCCGCGATGCGGGCCAGCGACTCGCGATCGAGCCGCGAATACACGGGTGGCGGCTGCTTGGTCGGGTCCTCGGCCGGCGGCTCGGGGATGAAGCCGCCGTTGCTCGTGCCGACGCCGACGACGAACACGGGGATGTTCTCGCGACGCGCGGCCTCGATGGCTCGCTCGACGTCGCCGCTCCAGGCCTGGCCGTCCGAGAGCAGCAGGAACGCCTTAGAGTTGATCGACTTGCGGTTGAGGATGCGCTCGTCCTGGGCCAGCAGCTTCATGCCCCACGAGATGCCCATCTCGATGTTGGTGTCCCACGACGCGTCGTCCTCGGCGCGGAACGGCGGCTCCTCGAGGTGTTCGATGAAGAAGAAGAACGTGTTGGGGTCCTTGGTCAGCCGGATCTGCGGCGTGGCGATCCGCGCGAACGCCGCCATCGCGATGCGATCGCCGTCCCAGCGCATCGTCTCGGCGAGCGTCTTCAGGAAGCGCATCGAGCGCTTCCAGCGGTCGCCGGGCACGTCGGTGACGCGCATCGACGTCGAGCCGTCCTGCAGCACCACGAGGTCGATGCTGGCGCGGCGCACGCGCGTGGTCACGACCTGGGGACGGGCGAGCGCCAGCACGACGCACGTCGTGGCCAGGATCAGCGACAGCCAGAAGAGCAGGCCGCCGAAGTACGAGAACCGCTCCCGCACCGGCACCGCGCGGTGGCGAGTGTAGTTGCGGATGTCGGCGCGCCGCCGGATCAATTGCCACAGCCACACCAGCAGCAGCGCGCCAGGGCCGATCAACAGCCAGAGGTAGTCGGGCTGACCGAACCGCAGCGCCTGCCAGTCGACCGTCGGCAGCGTGAATCCGAACATGCGTCTCTCGCGGAAGCGAGACTGTCCGCGAACCCTTCCAGGTTACCCGCGCCGCTTGCGCTGTTCGCCTTCGCTGGCGCCCTGCGGCAGCTGCTTGCGCTCGTCGGGACGCATCGGCACCACCACCTTGAACTGCTTCATGTCGGTGCCCTCGGGCGGCGCCCCGGGGCTGCCGTGCATCGTCGGGCCGACCGGCAGATCGCCGGCAAGACCACTGGCCTCGGGCTCCGGCATCACCGGCTGACGGCTTTGCTGCAAGGTCGCCCGCACCCGGGCGGCGAACTCGTAGTTCCAGGCGGCGTTCTCGTCGCCCGGACGGGCGCGCAGCACGTCGGCGTAGCCGCGCACGATGTCGTCGATCCGCTTCACCGCGGCGGCCTGGTCGGGCGCGTTCTGGGCGGCGCGGTAGGCAGCGTGCGCGCCGAGTTCCAGCACGACCGGGTCGGCCTCGGCCAGGGCGCCGGCGGCATCGCGTTCGGGCGTGAGGCGGCCGTAGGTGCCCATCCAGTAGCGCGTGGTCGCCTGCTGCTCGCGCAGCGACGACACCAGCGCCTGCGACAGCCGCGGCACGAGGGCGCCGTCGGAGGCCTCGGCTTTCAGCGCCTCGTAGGCCGGGTCCAGATCGCCGTAGCGCAAGGTGAGCAGGGCCTGCTGCGCGTCCGCGGTGCGCGTCTCGAGACTCGACGCCCCGAAGAGCACCCGTCCGCCCACGACCAGCGCCAGCGCCACCACGGCATAGCCAATGACCGACTTCATCGTCGTACTCCTTACGGGAACGTCCGGAACTGCGGCGCCAGCAGGCGCAGCATGGCGGCCAGGGTCCACAGCATGACCGCGGCCAGCGCGTACGGCGCGAAACGCGGCAGCCGCGCGCTGTATTCCTTCACCTCGACCGTGCCGGCCGACGCCTTGTCGATGTCGCGAATCGCGCGCAGCACGGCGGTCTCGTCGACGGCCGTGTAGAACCGGCCGCCGGTCTTGGCGATGGCGCGCTGCCACATCGCATCGGGCAGCTTGGTGTTGCCCTTGCTGATGCGCACGAAGTAGACCGGCACCTTCGCCTTCACGGCGTCGGTGAGCACGTCGTCGATGTTGCGTCCCGACTCGGTCACTTCGGCGTCTTCACCGTCGCTGAAGATCACCATCAGGTTGCCGGAGGCGTCGAGGAAGTCGAAGGCGCGGAACAGCGACACTGCCTGCTCGACCGCCTGCGCGATCACGGTGCCGCGATCGGGGAAGTTCTCCCATTCGCCCATGTTGCCGATGAGCGACAGGCTCAGCACGATGTTGTCGTAGTCGGTCGTGAACGGCGTGATTACGTAGGCGGTGTCGGCGAACTCGATGAGCGAGACGAGGTCGCGATAGCCGCCGGCCATCCGCAGCCGCACGAACCGCTCGGCCGCGGCCACCGAGGTGAAGAACGTCGCCTCCATCGGCGCGTCCTTCGTCGTCAGCGAGCGGGCCGCGAACGGCGCCAGCATGCTCGACGAGCCGTCGATCATCAGGCTGATGCGGCGTCCGGGCCGGGTGACCTCGCGCCGCGACAATGGCGTCGCCGGATCGGCCAGGGCGATCGCGAAGAGCGGCATGCCCGCCAGCATCAGGATGAGGGGCAGGTGGCGCAGCGTCGGCGTCCACGACGGCGTCCACTGGCCCAGCACTGCCGGCAGCACCACGCTGCCGCGTCCCGGCGCCTTCGTCGCGACACTGCGGATGACGAGGGCCACGACGCCGACCCCCGCCAGGGCGAACATCAACAGCAGCGCCACGTCCTTCTCGCCGAAGATCAGCTCGGCCAGGCGCACCTCGGCCCAGTCGGTCCGCGCGCGCTCCACGAAGCGCGAGATCGCGGCGAGGACGTTCACGCGCGCCCTCTCCAGACGGAGACGGAGTCGGTGAGCCTGCGCACCTGCTGCATCGGCCACGAGTAGCGGAACGCGAGCGAGCGCGCCAGCGGACCGGCTGCGGCGACCGCGCCGTCGATGGCGGCCTCGTCGGCCGAGCCGCGTCCGAAGCGGGCGACCGTGAGGGCGGCCAGGCCGTCGCGCACCTGCTGCAGCGTGCCGTCGTGGGCGGCTGCCGTGTCGAGATCCTGCGGGGTGACGGCCGCGGAGACCAGCGCGTGCCGGCGCCGCACCAGCCCGTGGCTCAGCGCGATCTGGCCCGGGCCGGCGTTGGCGGCGAGGCCGTCGAGCTGCGCCGCCGGCCGGCCGATGGCGTAGCCGGCGATGATGCGCAACGCGCCTGCGGCGCGCGCCGTGAGGGCCTCGGTCCAACCTTCTCCCTGCTTCTGCCGCGACACCGCCGCCAGTTCCTTCGCCGCGGCACCGAGCACGGCGCGACCCGACACGGCCGCCACTGCCGCGGTCCGGCTGGGCGCACGCATCGCCCGATAGAGTCGGGCCAGCCCCAGGGCCGCCACGCCGAAGGCCAGCGCATAGAGCAGCCAGCCGCCCATGCCCAGCGTGCGCGAGCGGAAGCGACGCGCCTCGAGGTCGGCGAAGGTGAGCGTGGTGGCGTCGCGGATGTCGCGCGAGCTGCCGGCCACGAGCGACAGCACACGCACCGTGAGCGGCGGCAGGCTGTAGCTCTGGTCGCGGCCCTGCGAGGTCGTGCCGTCGGCCGTGGCGGTGTCGATCCGGTAGCTGATGGCGAGGCCGGCCAGCGAGACGTCCTGTCCGAACGCGATGTCGTTCAGCAGCCGCAGCTGGTAGCCGTACTGGAAGAAGCGCCGCGGTCCGGTCACGACGTCCTCGGTGGTCGTGCCGCCCAGCACGTCGAACGGCGGCAGCGCCATCACCGTGTGGTCGAGCCGCGAGCGGTCGACGACCGCCCTGGTCGAGGCTGTTTCGAGCACCGCGCAGGTGAGCACGGCGTCGAACGGCTCGCCCATTCGCACGGCCGCCTTGTCGGTACGCCACCAGCAGCGCACGGCATCGGCCTCGACGTTCGCGGCCGCCGGCGGCTGCGCGAACGCCACCGCCGACCACGCCATCATCACGGCCGCATACGCGGCTGGGATCACGATCCGCATCATCTCTTCCTCAGTCGGCGCTCGACCGCGAACTCGGCCAGCGCGATGTCGCTCCTGGTGTCGTCCAGCCCCAGGCGGATGGCGTCGATGCCGGCCTCGCGGGCCTTCTTCTCCACCTGGTCCTGCCAGCCACGCACCTTCTCGGCCATGCCGGCGAGCTGGCCGCGCGAGACCACGCGCGAGCGGCCGGTCTCCACGTCCACCGCTTCGACCCAGCCGGCCGACACCGACGGCAGGCGATAGGCGAACGTGGCGTCGACGATGACCAGGAAGACGTCGTGCTGCACGTCGAGACGGGCCAGTTCGTCGATCACCGAGTCGACGTCGTCGAACAGGAAGTCGGACACCACCGGCACGAGCGACGTCTTCCGCAGGTAACCGGCCAGCGTGCCGCTCAGGCTCTCGGTCTGTCGCAGCTCCTCGAGGTCCTGCTCGTACTGATAGGCGTCGACGCAGTGGATGACCTGGCCCTTGCCGACGCGCGGCCGGATGGCGTGCAGCCGTTCGAAGCCGCCGTGGAAGGTGACGAGGCCGAAGCTGTCCTGGAAGAACACCGCCGACATGCCGATCGTGGCGATGGCCCGGGCGATGGCATGGGCAATCAGCACGTTGCCGCGGGCGGCGGCCGGGCCGACGACGCCCTCGGGCAGCGCGTCGACGCCGCACCGGGTCGAGCGGGAGTGGTCGGCCACGACGACGACACCGGCCGTGGACGGCTGCTCGAAGTCGCGGACGACCAGCGGCGTGAAATTGGTGAGCGTCGATTGCGCCCAGTCGATGGTCTGGGGGCGATCGCCGGGTTCCCAGTTGCGCAGGCCGACGAAGTCGAACCCGGTGCCGTGGAACAGACTGCGGTGGTCGCCCAGCGTGAACTCCTTCATCCGCTTGAGGATGACGAGCTCGATCTCGCTGATTTCCGACAGGTTGACGAGCGGCGCGACCTCTTGCTCGCGCGTCCTCATGGAATGGGCACTCTGGCCACGACGTCCCTGACCACCGATTCGGCCGTCAGGCCGTGGCTGGCGGCGTGCGGGCCGAGCCAGACGCGGTGGCTGAGCACGTAGGGGGCCAGAGCCTGGATGTCCTCGGGGAAGACTTCGTCGCGGCCGTGCATCAGCAGCGCCCAGACCTTCGCCAGGCGGCCCCAGACGATGATGGCGCGGGGCGAGGCGCCGAGATCGACGCCACGCTCCACCAGCTCCGACGGCGAGTGCAGGAGCCAGTCGGTGTCGGCGTTGTACGGCCGCGTCGCCGACACGAGCTGCTGGATGTAGATGCCGAGGCGCTCGTGCAGGAACACCTCTTCGTTGATCCGCGAGCGCATCTGGATGATGCGTTCCTTCGACATCAGCGCGTTCAGGCGCACCCGCTTGAAGTCGAAGTTCACGAGCTTGGCTTCTTCAGCGGCCGGCAGGTAGCCGACGTTGATCATCACGGCGAAGCGATCGGTGGCGGCTTCCGAGAGCGGGAACGTGCCCTGGCCCAGCTCCACCGGGTTCATGGTGGCGATGGCGAAGCTGAACGCCGGCAGCTCGTAGGTGGTCTTGCCGACCGTGACCGTGCGGTCCTGCAGGCCTTCGAGGAACGCGCTCTGCGACTTGAGCGGGATGCGGTTGATCTCGTCGAGCAGGATGACTTCCGCCGAGGCCAGCGGCCCGAACTCGGTGATGAGCTCGCCGGTGGCCGGGTTGATCATCTGGAAGCCCACGACTTCCGTGGGCTGGAGGTCGGCGCGGCCCTGGATCCGGGCGAATCTCGCGTCGGAGATGGCCGCCAGGATGACACCGAAGAACGTCTTGCCGACGCCGGGAACCCCGCGGATCAACATGTTGCCGGCGTTGACCTGGCGGTTCTCCTTCTTGTCGTAGGTGGTCGGAATCTCCGACAGCAGGACGACGTTGGCGAGCGCTTTGGCCGCCTCGTAGCCCACGAGGGCTTTGCCGCCTTCGGCGAGGATCGCGTGATGGAAGTCGATGGCTTCTTTGAGGTCTGCGTGCACGAGGAATCCCGGAGGCGCACAATCCTATACCGTGCGGCCTACCGGGACCATAGACTGTCTCGCCTCGTGCCGATACGCGTGGTGACGACCGCAGGTGTCGATGCCATGCGGCTCGCGCCGGGGTCGAATCGGGAAGGACCGTGCAGATGTCGAACGAGCGCCGTACTTTCACACGGCTGGTGGGGCCCTTCGAAGGGGGCTGGGACGGCGCCTCGGGCATGCGCGACTGCCGCGTCACCGACCTGAGCCGCGGCGGCTGTTTCATCGATGCCTACGCCAGCAATCCCGTCGGCGCCCGGATCCCGACCCGCGTCCGGCTCGACGGCCGCGACTACCAGCTCCGCTCCGAAGTGGTCTACGTCGACCGCGTGCAGGGCTTCGCCGTCCGCTTCCGCGACAACGACCCGGCCCTCATGAAGGACTTCGTGGCCGCCCTCGAGAGCCACGGCGCCTGAACCCGCCGCATTCGTGCCCGATCGCCGCTTCGGCGACATAGTTGACTCTAACAATCAAATAGATGATCCTTGGCGGCGGCCACGAGGGGCCCGCATGCCCGGTCCGTCACCGTCCGATCTCCCCGGCGCCCTGCGCCGGTTCAACCGCTTCTACACTGCGCGCATCGGCGCGCTGGGTGGGCGCTTCCTCGACACGCCGCACTCGCTGACCGAGGCCCGCGTGCTCTACGAGCTGGGCGGCCGCGGCCCGGCCACGGCCGCCGCGCTGGCCCAGGCGCTCGAGGTCGACCCGGCGCAGATCAGCCGCACCGTGTCGCGCCTCGTGCGCGCCCGGCTGCTCTCGCGCACCCGGCACGATCGCGATGGCCGCGCCCGCCAGCTCGCCCTCACCGCCCGCGGCCGGCAGGAGTTCCGGCGCCTCGACGCGCGGTCGGCCGAACGGGCCGAGACGCTCGTGGCGCCGCTCGCACCAGACGCCCGCACCCGGCTGCATCAGGCGCTGCGCGCCGTGGAGACGCTGCTGGGCGGCGACCCGCCGCCGGCCCCGGCCGTCGTCATCCGGCCGCACCGGCCCGGCGATCTCGGCTGGGTCGTGTCGATGCACGGTTCGGTCTATGCCGAGGAATACGGGTGGGACGGCTCGTTCGAGGCGCTGGTGGCCGGCATCGCCAAGGACTTCATCGAGCAGTTCGACCCGGCGCGCGAGGCCTGCTGGGTGGCCGAGATCGACGGGCGCCGGGCCGGCTCGGTGTGCCTGGTGAAGAAGTCGGCCACCGTGGCGAAGCTCCGGCTGCTGATCGTCGATCCGGCGGCGCGCGGCCACCGCATCGGCACCAGGCTGGTCGACGAGTGCGTGCGCTTCGCCCGCCGGACCGGCTACAAGAAGATCACGCTCTGGACCAACGACATCCTCGACGCCGCCCGCCACATCTACGAGCAGGCCGGCTTCGAGCGGGTGGCGGTGGGCGCGCCCGAGCACGCGTTCGGCAAGGACCAGGTGTTCGAGACCTGGGAGCTGACGCTGGGGAGCGGCAAGTGAGCGAGCCGCGGCAGGTGCACTACGTGCTGGGCCACGCGCCCGAGGAGCTGGCGCGTCTCGAGCGCCAGGCAGCGATCTTCGAGGCGCCGACGCTGGCCATGCTGCAGCGGGCCGGCCTCGGGCCCGGGCACCGCGTGCTCGACATCGGCTGCGGCGCCGGCGACGTCTCGCTGCTCGTGTCCGATTTCGTCGGCCCGTCGGGCGAGGTGATCGGCGTGGATCGTGCGCCGGAGGCGGTGGCCACGGCGCGACGTCGCGCGGCCGCCCTCGGACGCAGCAACGTGCGCTTCCTCGAGTCGGCGCTCGACAGCCTCGACCTTCCGCCGGTTGACGCCGTGGTCGGTCGCTTCGTCCTGATGCACCAGCCCACGCCGGCCGACGTCCTGGCCCGCGTCGCCCGGTTCGTGCGCCCCGGCGGCGTCGTCGCCGTCATGGAGTCGCACCTCGATGCGCTCGTCCTCGAGTGGCACTCGTGGCCGCCGTCGGCCGCCTACGGCACGTTGCTCGACGAGATGCTGACGATCATCCGGGCCGCGGGTGGCCGCACCGACATGGGACTGCGCCTGCGCGGGACGTTCCTGGATGCGGGTCTGCCCGACCCGGCCATCGACGTCCACGGCACCCTGGCCGGCCGCGACGCCGATCGGCTGTGCCGCTACATGGTCGACAGTCTGCGATCGATGGCGGCGGTGGGCGAGCGCCTGGGCGTGGCGGCACTGACGCCGGACATCCTCGACCAGATCGAGCGCGGCATGATCGACGACGCGTCGCGTCCCGGCGCCGTGATGAACGGGCCGATGGTGGTGACGGCGTGGGCGCGGCTGCCATGACCCCGGCAGGCGACGACGGCATCGTCATCCGCCTGGCCGACACGCCCGAGGCCATCGCACTCGTGCGCGCCTTGATCGAGGAATACCAGCGCGCGCTCGGCGTCGACCTCGAGTTCCAGGGCTTCGCGCACGAGCTCGCCCACCTCGACGCGATGTACGGGCCGCCCGATGGACGGCTGTTCCTCGCGACATTGCACGGCGAGCCCGTTGGCTGCGTGGGCGTGCGCCGCTTCGACGAACGGTGCTGCGAGATGAAGCGGCTGTACGTGCGGCCGCCGGGGCGCGGCCACGGGCTCGGCGCGCGCCTCGCGCTCGACGCCATGCAGGCCGCCCGCACCGCCGGCTATGAGGCGATGCGGCTCGACACGCTGCCGTCGATGCACCAGGCGCAAGCACTCTACGAGCGGCTCGGCTTCCGCGACGTGGCGGCGTATCGCGACAATCCGGTCGCCGGCACGCGGTTCCTCGAAGCCGCGCTCTGATCGCGCCAGGTCTAGCGGAACGTCCAGCCGATTCCGAACTTGAGCTCGGGGCTGTCGATCGCGCCGATCTTGAACTCGAAGAACAGGCCCTCGCTGTGTTCGAGGCCGAGCATGACGTTGAGGCCGGCTTCGGCTTCGGTGTCGTTGTCGGCGTTCGGCCCGCGATCGAACGAGTAGAAGTTCACCGCCGGTCCGCCGCCGGCGTAGATCTGCCAGCCATTGCGGCGCGGAAACTTGTAGGCGAACTCGAAGTTCACTCCGATGAGCGTGAGGTCGTTACCGAAGCCGGCCTCGACGTTGGGCCGGAAGTGCACGCGATCGGCGAGCGCATCCGTCTCGTAGTGCGCGCCGACATAGAACTGATCGGGATCGATCGAGACGCCGCCGCGCACGCCCGGCCCCTGCGCCGCCGCCCACGCCGGGGCGCCCAGCACCACGATTCCCACGAGTAGAAACTTCACGACTGTCGCCTTTGCAGACGCTGTGGCGTTCATACATCCTCCGTCTGCCCGCGTGTGCAGCATGGCTCGTGCCAGTTTCGACCGCGGCGATAGTCGGGGTGTGGGATGCGTCAGGAAGAACGACGCCGGATCTAAGAAGCAGGCGACTCGTTTTGAGGCGCCAGCCGGCCTCACGGCGCGTCGGTGCGGGTCAGGACCAGGATGTGCTGCCAGGGCAGGTCGTTGAGCACCGTCGACAGCACGAACCCTTCGGGCTCGAGCTCGGCCTTCACCTCGGCGATGCTCATCTTGTGTTCGGGGCGGATCGGGATCGACGGATCCTCTTTTCTGAACTCGAGCAGGACGAGCCGGCCCGTGGGCTTGAGCGACGCGCGCAGACGGCGCACGAACGTCTGAGGTGCGGCGAGCTCATGGTAGACGTCGACCATGATCGCGAGGTCGAGTGCGCCCGCCGGCAGCTTCGGATCATCGGGTTCGCCGAGCACCGTCTCGACGTTCGTCAGGCCGAGACGCGTCAGCCGCCTCCGCAGGATGTCGAGCATCCCCGGCTGGATGTCGGTCGCGTAGACCTTGCCGGTCGGACCCACGGCGTTCGCCATCCGCACGGTGTAGTAGCCGGAGCCGGCGCCGATGTCGGCGACGGTCTGCCCCGGCCGCAGTTCCAGGGCCTTGATTGCGGTGGTTGGCGCCTCTTCGGCCTCGCGTTCGGGACGCTCGAGCCACCCGGCGCCGCCGACGCCCATCACCGGGGCGATCACGCGTCCGGTGACGGGGTGGCGCCCGGGCGACTGGGCGGTCGCCAGCATCCCTGCCGCGACGACCGCCACGGCGAGCATTCCCGCCGTCGCCCGCCGCCCGCGCGCCACTGTCGCCGTCCGGGAGATGCCGTCCATGCGCCCGATGCTATAGGGCGTCAGCGCGCGGCGCAATCCGCGCCGAGCGCACCGGCCGACCCGCTAAGATAAAGCGGATCCCATGTCTGCGATTTTTCCGTTCGCCGCCCTTCGCCCCACACCCGAGACCGTGGCCCGCGTCGCCTCGGTGCCCTACGACGTCGTGAACAGCGACGAAGCGAAGGCGATGGCCGGCGACGAGGCCCTGAGCTTCCTGCGCGTTTCGCGCCCCGAGATCGAGTGTCCGCCCGGCACGCACATCTACAGCGACGCCGTCTACCAGCGCGCCGCCGACAACTTCGATCGCCTGCGCCGGGCCGCGCCACTCGTCATCGAGGACACGCCGAGTCTCTACGTCTATCGCCTGCACATGGGCACGCACGTGCAGACGGGCGTGGCCGGCGGATTCTCGGTGGATGAATACGCGCGCGACCTGATCAAGAAGCACGAGAAGACGCGGCCCGACAAGGAAGACGACCGCACCCGCCACATCCTGACGCTGCGCGCCCAGACCGGCCCGGTGTTCCTGACCTATCGCGCTTCGGCGGTGGTCGATGCCGCGGTGGCCGCCGTCACCGCGGACGCGCCGCTCTACGATTTCACGGCGCCGGATGGCGTCCGCCACGTGGTCTGGCGCGTGCCGGCCAATCGCACCGACGCCGTCATCGCGGCGTTCGCCGCCATCCCGGCGCTCTACATCGCCGACGGGCATCATCGCGCGGCGAGCGCCTGGCGCACGCACCAGGCGCTGGCGGCCGAGGGTCCGGGGGAACACGAGCGGTTCCTGGCCGTGGCGTTCCCCGACCAGCAGATGCAGGTGCTGCCCTACAACCGCGTCGTCCGCGATCTCAACGGCCTGACGCCGGACGCGTTCCGCGCCGCCCTCGCCGCGAAGGTGACGATCACGCCGGGCGGGCCGGCCACGCCGGCGCGCAAGGGACGGGTCGCGATGTATCTCGAAGGCGCCTGGTCGACGCTCGACTTCGGCGCGGCGCCGGCGGGCACGCCCGCCGATGCCACTCTCGACGTGAGCCGCCTGCAGGATGCCGTGTTGAGCCCGATCCTCGGCATCCACGACGTGCGCACCGACAAGCGCATCGACTTCGTGGGTGGCATCCGCGGCACGGCGGAGCTCGAGGCGCTGGTCGACGGCGGGAAGTTCGCCGTCGCGTTCTCGCATTACCCGGTGTCGGTGGACGACCTGATGCGCATCTCGGACGCCGGCGGCATCATGCCGCCGAAGTCGACGTGGTTCGAGCCGAAGCTGCGCGACGGCGTGCTGACGCATCTCGTGTAGGCGCCCGCGGGGCACCACGCCTCCCACCTGTCTGCCGCGGCCAGCCCCCCGGTTCCGGGGGCATGAGCTGTCGTCTGCCTTCACTTCGCTTACCCCGGTGAGCGCCGATGCCGTCGCGTCGGCCGGTGGTTGCGCGCCAGGTCCGGCCGCGCGCCGGTCCGGCGGCCCGTGCGCAGAGAGGGCGAGCGATGACGATCAGGGGAACGCGTGCGCGCCGCGCCGCGATGGTGGTGCTGGTGGCGGGGCTCTGGACCTTGGGCGGCGCCTCCGCCGCGGCTCAGGATCAATCGACTTCGGTGCCGGCGGAGCCCAATTCCCTCGGGACGATTCCCCCGCCGTCGGGCATCGTGTGCGGCGTGCGGTCGCTCTCGTTCTACGCCTCCGGTGTCGACATGGTGCAGACGCTCGCGGTCGAGATCACGATGTCGTTCACCGGCCTGAGAGCCCACGGCGCCACGCTGCAGTCACCGGGTGGCAGGAACGTGTCCCTCTTCTCCGCATACACCGGCAGCTACGCCAACCCCGTCGACGGCACCTACATCTTCAGCGACAGCGCCGGAAGTTCATGGCTGCCGTTCGTGCCGAGCAACGGCGCGAGTCCGGTGCCGTCCGGGCACTACCGCGCCTTGGATGGCACGACGACCATCTCGCTCGACGCGGCGTTCGCCGACGAGCTCGGTACCGGCGTCTGGCAGTTGAGTGTCTACAACTGCGGCAATCCGGCGACGGGCCTGGTGTCGTCGGCCCGGTTGTACATCGGGGGCACGGCCGGCGTTCTGGCACGGGCGACCACCGGGACGGTCGGCGCGGTGCCCGACGGCCCTTCGGCCACGGTCCAGACGCCAGGGCCGCCGCGGGACGTCACGTTCGTCGTGCCTCCGGGGCGCGGGGTCGTGACGCGCGTAGCCGTCAACCTGTCGCTGTCGCACACGTGGGTGGGCGACCTCGTCGTGCGCCTGATCGCGCCCACGGGCCAGAGTCACGTGCTGTTCGGCTACACGGGGGCGACGTCGGCGATCGGCAAGGGCTACCGGGCCGACGTCGCGGGCTACTACCTCTTTCGTGATGGCGCCACGTCGTCGTGGTGGTCGTCCGCACTCAACGCCGGCGCCGGCACGGTGCCGGAGGGGGCGTACCGGACGTCGGGCCTCGGCGGACCCGGCGCGACCGGCGCGGCGACCGCGATGGACCCCGTGTTCGCGGGCCTGCCATCGGCCGGGACCTGGACGCTGCGGATCACCGATGGCGCCGCCGGCGACATCGGGTCGATCAACAGCGCCACGTTGAGTTTCGAGACGCTGATGATTCCCGAGGCGGTTGACGACACCTACTCGGCCGCCTACCTCCAGGGGCTCAGTCGCGCGGCGCCTGGCGTGATGCTCAATGACCACGACAACGGCGTCCCGATCATGCGGGCCGAGCTCGTCTCGGGCCCGTCGCAGGGCACGCTGTCGCTCCAGGCCGATGGGGCGTTCACGTACACGCCCCGAACCGGCTTCGCGGGAATCGACAGCTTCCGGTATCGCGCGACGTCGCCGCTCGGCGCCGGGCGCATCGCCACGGCGACGATCACCGTCCGTGCGCCCACCGCGGCGCAACCGCCTTTCGGCCTCGTGGTCGATCGCATCGCCGGCCAGGAGGTGACCCTCCGCTGGAAGACGGCGCCTGGACCGGCGCCGACGGACTTCGTCCTCGAGGGCGGCATCGCGCCCGGTCACACCATCGGCGTCGTCGGCATCGGCGGCCCCCTGCCTGTGCTCACGTTCACGGCGCCGCGCGGCGTGTTCTTCGTGCGCGTGCGGGCCGTGGTGGGCGGCGCCGCGAGCGCGCCCTCGAACGAGATCCGGATTGTGGTCGACGTGCCGGAAACGCCGTCGTCTCCGGCGGACTTCGCCGGCGTCGTGACTGGCGACCTTCTCGGCCTGTCGTGGCGGAACACGTTCAATGGCGGCGCGCCCGACGATCTCGAGCTGCTCGTGTCGGGCGCGGCCACGGCGGTCCTTGCCCTGCCGCTCGGCGAGTCGTTCAGCGTCGGCGGCGTGCCTCCGGGCACCTACTCGTTCCGCATGCGGGCGCGGAACCGATCAGGCACGAGTGCCGTGTCGAACCCGGTGACGCTGACGTTCCCCGGCGCCTGCAGCGGACCGCCGTCGGTGCCGGTGAACCTGCTCGTGTTCACCGTCGGCAACGTCGTGCACGCCTATTGGGACCCGCCCCCGAGCGGGTCCGCGGCGACCGGTTACGTGCTGAACGTGACCGGCGCGTTCACCGGCAGTGTGCCGCTCCCGGTGCGGGGGCTGCATGTGCCGGTGCCGCCGGGCAGCTACGGACTCGCGGTTGCGGCGCAGAACGCGTGCGGCGTCAGCGCCTTCACCGCGTCGCAGACGGCGTTCGCGCGTTGATCGGGTCGGCACGCCGGCGGCCTCGCCGCCGGCGCGTCACTCGCCGCCGCCGAGCCGGTCGAACAACCAGGCACGCGCGAACACCCAGTCGCGCTTGAGGGTCGCGATGGAGATGCCGATCGCCGCCGCGGCCTCCGTCTCCTCGAAGCCGCCGAAAAAGCGCAGCTCCACGACTTTGGCGGCACGCGGGTCGACGGCTTCCAGCGCCTGGAGCGCCTCGTCGAGCGCCAAGACATCCTCGTCGGGACGCAGACCGAGCTCGAGCGCCTGATCGAGCGTCACCCGTACGCCGGCGCCGGGTCCCTTGGCGGCGTTGCGATGGCGCGCGTGGTCGACGAGCGCGCGCCGCATCTGCGTGGCCATCAGCGCGACCAGGTGCGATCGGTCGTTCACGGCGACACCGTTCGCCCCGAACAGGCGCAGCCACGCCTCGTTCACCAGGGCGGTCGTCTGCAGCGTGTGTTCGCGACGCTCGCCCGCGAGGTAGTGCCGGGCCAGCCGGCGGAGCTCCGGGTAGACCGTGTCGATGAGCGCCGTCGACGCGCCGGCGTCGCCGTGCCGCGCCCTCGAGACCAGCTCCGCCAGGGACGATTCGTTCACCGCAGTCTCAGTCGACGCCGATTGTCGCATGGCCCGTTCCTCGAGGAGGTGCGACGGTGAGCCGTGTGGACACGCCGGTTCGCTTACCCGGGTGTGCGGACGTGACGTCCGCGGGAGGCACCGAAGAGCGATGGTCGTTCGAAAACCGTGGCAGATCGGCGCGCGTGTCGGCGCCTTGTGCGGAGTCGCCATGCTGGCGCTGGCGATCCCGGCCGAGGCGCGTGACGACAATCCCTGTGCGTTGCTGGCGCTGAGCGAGGTGCGCCGCCTGTATCCAGACGCGCAGGCGGGTGTGCCCGACCTGTCGCTGGCCAGGGAGGGCGTCGTGCGCTGCACCTGGAAGCACGGCGCCGACACCCTCTTCCTCATCACCGGACCCGACGCCGGCGACACGCCAGCCGACGAGGCCGAGAGCTGGTCGCTGGCGATCGTCGACCCCCTGCGCCACGACGCCGCGCGCCTGGTGCGCTACGAAACGGTGCCTGGTGTCGGCGACGCCGCCGTCGCGGTGGTCGAACGCCGGGATCCTGCGAAGGGCTTCATCCAGGACGGGGCCTACATCGCCGTGCGGCGCGGCTCGACCCTCGTCTCGCTGCTCGCCCCGGATCTCGCTCGCGGCGATCGCGCCGAGGCGCTGCGACGGTTGGCACAGCTGGGCAAGGCGCTCGTCATGCCGCGTCGGTGATGCGCCAGTGGCATCGCGGGCACATGGCGACCGCGGTCGACCGGCACCGGCGGCTTCGCGTCCTGTTCGAGACGGCCCTGGCGATCGAGGTCGCGGGCCGGCAGGCGTTCATCGACACGGCGTGCATCGACGACCCGGGCCTGCGCGGGCACGTCGAGCGCCTGCTCGCCGTCCACGATTCGCGAGACGGCTGCCGGGTACCGTGGTCGCCGGCTTTCCTTTCGTCGCCGCCGGTGTCAGGATCGGCCGCCGGAGCGATCATGAGCGACCCCGTCGGCGCCGGCGATGACGACCGGTTGCGGGCCGTGTTCGACGCGGCACTGGACCTGGCGCCGGAGGCACGCGCCGCCTACCTCGACGAGGCCTGTGCCGGCGACGCGGCGCTACGCGGTCGCGTGGTCCGCATGCTGGCGGCCTCGGCGAGGATGTCGTCGTTCCTGGAACGTCCGCCGGCAGGTGTCCCGGCCGCGGTCGACGTCAGCCCCGGGCGCCGCCTGGGGCCCTATGAGCTGGTGCGCGAGATCGGCCGCGGCGGCATGGGCGCGGTCTACCTCGCGCGCCGCGTCGACGAGCGGTTCGACCGGGACGTCGCCATCAAGATCGTGCCGGCGCATCTCGCCGGGCCCGACGGCGGGCGGCGGTTCCGTCAGGAACAGCAGATCCTGGCCCGTCTCACGCACCCGAACATCGCTCAGCTCTACGACGCCGGCGCCGATGAGGGCGTCGCCTACCTCGTCATGGAGCTCGTCGAGGGCGAGCCGATCGACCGCTACTGCCAGCAGTCGCGCGTGACGTTGCGGGCGCGCCTCGACCTCGTGGCCGCGGTCTGCGACGTCGTGCAGTTCGCGCATCGCAACCTGGTCGTGCATCGCGACCTGAAGCCGTCGAACATCCTGGTGACGCGCGACGGACAGATCAAGCTGCTCGACTTCGGCATCGCCAAGCTGCTCGATGTCGACGAGACGGCGCCCGACGTGACCCGGCCGGGCGCGCATCCCATGACGCCGGAGTACGCGGCGCCGGAACAGGTGCTAGGCGAACCGGTGACGACGTCGACCGACGTGTACGCGCTGGGCCTGTTGCTCTACGAGCTGCTCACCGGCCGCCGGGCGCATGCCCTGACGTCGCCGAGCTACGACGAGATCGTCCGCGTGGTGTGCCGCACCGAGCCGACGCTGCCCAGTGCCGTGGTCGCCGCGGGCGCCAAAGGCGCAGACGTGAGCGCGGCCGCCGCCGGCCTGCCGGAGCCGGCCGATCAACTGCGGCGACTGCTGACGGGCGATCTCGACACCATCGTCCGCAAGGCGCTGAGCAAGGCACCTGAGCGCCGCTACGCCAACGCGCTGGACCTCGCAGCCGACCTGCTCCGCTATCTCGACGGCCACCCGATCGCCGCACGTCCGGAATCCGCGGCGTACCGCGCCAGGAAGTTCGTGCAGCGGCACGCCCTGCCCGTCAGTCTGGCGGCCATCGCCATCGTGGCGCTGATCGGCGGACTCGGCGCCGCGCTGTGGCAGGCGCGCGCGGCCGAGCAGGCGCGGCTGGACGCCGACGCGCAACGCGCCAGTGCGGTGCGGCGTTTCAACGATCTGCGTGGGCTGGCGACCGGCTTCGTCTTCGAGTTCCACGACGCGATCGCCACGCTGCCGGGCGCGACCGCGCCACGCGAGCTGGTCGTGAAGAAGGGTCTCGAGTACCTCGACATCCTGGCCGGCGACGCCACGGGCGACCGCTCGTTGCAGGCCGATCTCGCGGCCGCGTACGAGCGGATGGCAGCGATTCAGACCAACCCGTACGAAGCCAATGTCGGCGATGTGGCTGGCGGATTGGCGAGTTCGAACAAGGCCCTCGCGGTGCGCGATACGCTGGCGGCCGGTACGCCGCCCGGATCGCCTGAGCGCCTCGCCGCGGTCGCCGGCTACCTGCGGCTCGGCGACGCGCTGCAGGGCGCGGGACGCGCCGGCGACGCCGTGGCCGCCTACCGGCGCGTGGTCGACGACGGCTCGGCAGCGCTGGCGGCCGGCGGCGATGCGCGCGAGGTCGGGCAGTCGGTGGCGGTCGCTTCGAACCGTCTCTGCGGCATCCTGCTCGCGACGGGTGACGGTGCCGGCGCGCTGGCGGCCTGCGACACCGGGCTGGCGCGCTATCAGGCGCTGGCGACCGCGGACCCTGGCCGCACGGCCTACGCCGACGGCATCGCGTCGGTGCGCGTGGCGCGAGCCAACGCCCTCAGGGTGAACGGCCGCGTCGAGGAAGCACTGAGCGAGATCAGCGCGTCGGCGGCGCTGTTCGAGGCGCGTCTGGCGACGACGCCGGACGACGCCCGCCTGCAGCAACAACTGGCGACGATCCAGATTCAGCGCGGCGTCACGCAGTTGCTGCTCGGCCGCGAAGTCGAGGCGCTCTCGTCGAATGCACGGGCCATCCAGTTGTTCGATGCCCTGCTGGCGGCTGACGGTGCCAACGTGCGTGCGCAATCGCTGCTGAGCTTCGTCCTGTTGCGGCAGGGGCCAGTGCTGGTGCGCACCGGGCGCACCACGGATGCTGCGGCCTCGACGCGGCGCGGGTTGGCGATGCTCAGGGCGCAGGCAGACCGCCCCGGTGCGAGCGCCGGTGCGCTCAACGACTATGCGTCGTGGCTGCTGACCTGCGAACCGGCCGCGCTGCGCGATCCGGCCACGGCGCTGCGTTTCGCGCGCCGCGCCGCCGACGTGCAGCGCCAGCCGATGACGCTCGACACGCTGGCGCTGGCGCAGTACCACACCGGTGATGTCCGCCGGGCCCTCGAAACCGGTCGCGCCGCCCTGGCCATGCTGCCGGCCGCGCCCGCCGGCACGCCCGCGACCGGCCTGCGCGCCGAGATCGAAGGCCATCTCGCGCAGTTCAGCGCTTCCGGCAGCCGCTGATCGCTACGCCCCGCAGCCACTCGATACCATAGCGATCCCGTCGTGGCAGGCGGTTACAACCGCTCGTATAGAATTCGAGCGTCACGACGCGCGATGGATGCGACGTCTGGCAGGCATGTGGACATGAAAGTACTGGTAGCCGACAAGTTCGAACAAAGTGGCCTCGATGGCCTGGCGGCCCTCGGCTGTGAGGTGTCGTATCAGCCCGACGCCAAGGACGCGTCGCTGGTCGAGGCCGTGCGCGGCACCGGCGCGGCCGTGCTGGTCGTGCGATCGACGCAGGTGGGCGAGGGGGTGCTCGACGCCGGGTCGCTCTCGCTGATCGTGCGCGCCGGCGCCGGCGTGAACACCATCGATGTCGCCGGCGCCTCACGGCGCGGCATCTACGTCTCGAACTGTCCCGGGAAGAACTCCGTGGCCGTCGCGGAGCTGGCGCTCGGGCTGATGCTGTCGCTGGACCGGCGCATCCCCGACAACGTCGCCGAGCTGCGTGCCGGCACGTGGAACAAGAAGGAGTACTCGAAGGCGCGCGGCCTTGCCGGCCGCAC
>CADEDM010000009.1 GCA_902826065.1 uncultured Acidobacteriota bacterium
CCAGCTTGAGGGGCTGGCGGTAGCAATACCGTGGAGGTTCGAGTCCTCTCTTCCGCACCACACAAGGCCCCGGTTCCCGGGGCCTTTTCTGTTGGTGGTTTCGCCGTCACGGCGCCGTTCGCGGACAATGGGCTCCATCACGGCCCGCTTCACCCTGGAGTTCGCATGGCCTCTCGCAACATCGTCATCGCCGTCGCTGTCGCCACGCTCACCCTGGTGGTGGGCGGCTCCCGCACCTCGGCGCAGCAGCCGGCGACGCCGGCACCGCTGCCGGCCGGACAGACGAACAATCCCTTCCCGCAGCCGATCGCGCGTGACGCCGGCGTCATCGCCGTCACGCTGCGCGAGTTCGCGACGCTGCCGGACATCGACGGCGTGGCCGCCCGCATGATGACGCTGGTCGAGGAACCCGCAACGAAGCGCCTCTTCGTCAGCGACATGCGCGGGCCGATCTACACGGTGAGTGCTGACGGCAGGACGGTCACGCCCTATCTCGACCTGCGCGATCAGAAGTGGACGGTGGCGGTGCAGTCGCAGGGCCGCGAGCGCGGGTTGCAGAGCTTCGTCCTCCACCCACAGTTCGCACAGGCCGGCACGCCGGGCGCCGGCAAGCTCTATACGTGGGCCGACTCGACCCACCAGGCACCGGCCGCCGACTTCACGACGCCGAACCCGACGAGCACGCACGACACGGTGCTGCTCGAGTGGACGGCGAAGACGCCCGGCGCCGCCAGCTATGACGGCGCGCCACCGCGCGAGGTGATCCGGGTGCGGCAGCCGTTCGCCAATCACAACGGCGGCGCGGTCGCCTTCAATCCGCTGGCCCGCGCCGGCGGCGGCGACTTCGGGCTGCTCTACGTGGGCATCGCCGACGGCGGCAGCGGCGGCGACCCGATGAACCTGGCGCAGAACCTCGGCTCGGCGTTCGGCAAGGTGTTCCGCATCGATCCGCTCGGCAAGAACGGCCGCGGCGGGAAGTACGGCGTGCCGACGTCGAACCCGTTCGTGAAGCAGGCGGACGCGCTGCCGGAGATCTTCGCCTACGGCATCCGCAATGCCCAGCGGTTCGCGTGGGACGTGCGCGGAGGCGCGATGTACCTCTCCGACATCGGCCAGAACATCGTCGAGGAAGTGTCGCCGGTGAGCGCCGGCGCGAACCTCGGCTGGAACACCTGGGAAGGCAGCTTCAAGTTCGTCAGCCGCCAGGCGGTGCTGACTGAAGCGCCGCGCGCCGATCGACGCATGACCTACCCGGTCGTCGAGTGGGACCAGCAGGATCCAGTGCTGTTGTCGGGTGGGTCGGCGGCCTCGGTCGGCGTCATCGTCTACCGCAGCACCACTGTGCCTCAGCTCACCGGCCGGCTGTTGTTCGGCGACATGCCCAGCGGCGAGCTGTTCCATGTCAGCGCCGATACGCTGCCCGGCGGCGGCCAGGACCCGATTCGGCGAGTGCTGTTCCGGACGGCCTCCGGGCGCGAGCCACGGGCGTTCCTCGCGATCGTCCAGGAGAAGAACGCCGCTCAGGGGAAGTCGCCGGCCACGCGCGCGGATCTGCGCTTCGACGCCGACGCCGCTGGACGCATCTTCCTGCTGAACAAGGCCGATGGCACGCTCCGCGTGATCGAGCCCTGATCCCGGCATTCCCAAGATCCGATCACGGCGGCGTCGTCGGTCGCATGTTGCGGATGGCGGCGATCTTCCACTCCCCGCCTTCACGCACGAGCACGAGCGACGTCCACATCCGCCGGACCCCGGCTGCCGCGTCGATCTCGTAGGGCCCGTCGGCGATCGCCACGTCGCTGGAAAGAAACCGCACGGCCTCGACGCGAACCGCGCGTTCTCCCGGGTTCTGCGCCGACGATCGCGCCGTGCCGCCGACGATCGCGTCGCGGCCGCGGCGCCATTCGCCGGCCGTGGTGTATTGGTCCGCATCGGCCGTGAACAGCGCGGCGATGGCGGCGGCGTCGCGCGCCTTTCGCGCGGCCACGTAGCGCGCCACCACGGCCCGCACGGCGGCCTCGCCGGCCGCCCGGGCTGCGCCCTCCTGCGCCCGCGTCGGCGCCGCGCCGGCCAGGGTGACGACCACCAGCACGACAGCCGAGAGCTGCCTCGATTGGGTTCGCATGGTTGATAATCCCCCAACCCACAACCCAATCATCGAGGAGACCGACATGCCCCGATCGACCTCGCGGCGCCACGCGCTGGCACTCTACGTCGTCCTCGCCGGTCTGCTGCTGTCGCCGAGCCGTACCGGCGCGCAGCCGGCCACCTCGTCGACGTCGCCAGCCTCGTCCCCCTCGCCGGCCGCGATCGCGGCCGATGCCGAGGTGCAGGGCGCCGTGCGCCTCTTCACCGCCTGGCTCGACGGCCAGTTGCTCTATCGCCACCTGCCGGGCGTCGCGGTGGGCGTCGTCGCCGACCAGCAGCTCGTCTGGTCGAAGGGCTTCGGCCTGGCTGACGTCGCGGCCAAGGTGCCGATGACTCCACAGACCAAGTTCCGCATGGCGTCCCACAGCAAGCTCTTCACCGCCACCGCCGTGATGCAGTTGCGCGAGCAGGGCAAGCTGCGGCTCGACGACCCGGTCGCGAAGTACCTGCCGTGGTTCCAGGTCAAGCGCGCGTCCGACGACGACCCGGAGATCACGATCGAGGAGCTGCTGACGCACAGCTCGGGCCTGCCGCGCGAGGCCGGCTCGCACTGGACCACGTTCGAGTTCCCGACCAGCGAGGAGCTGCGCGGGCTAATGGCCGAACGGCAGGCGCCGTTCGCTCCCGAGGTGCGCTGGAAGTACTCGAACCTCGCCTACTCGGTGGCAGGCCTCGTCGTCGAGGCGGTGAGCGGCCAGCGCTGGGCCGACTACGTGCAACAGCACATCTACCAGCCTCTCGGGATGACGGCGTCCAGCGTCGACACCAAGGTCGACGGCCTGGCCACCGGCTACAACCGGCTGCTGCCCGACAACTCGCGCGCCCCGACGCCGTTCATCGACGCGAAGGGCATGGCCGCCGCCACCGGCATCACGTCCACCGTCGACGACATGGCGAAGTTCGCCGCGGCGCAGTTCCGCACCGGCCGGCGCGGCGGCGCCAACATCCTGAGCACCGGGTCACTGCGCCAGATGCACCGCGTCCGCGTCCTCGAGAGCAACTGGACGCAGGGCAACGCCATCGGCTTCGCGGTGCGGCGCGAGCGCGACAGGATCTACGTGTCGCACGGCGGCAGCTACCCCGGCTACCAGACACAGACGATGCTCTTCCCGGAAGGCAAGGTCGCGGTGATCGTGCTGACCAACGCCGACGACGCCAATCCGGGAGGCATCGCCACGCAGCTCATGAACACCGTGGGGGAAGCCGTGGCCAAGGCTGCGGCGCCGAAGGCGGACGCGGCCACGGAGACGTGGGACCCGTCGTGGTCGCGCTTCGCCGGCCTCTACCGCGGACGCGGCGGCGAGTCGCAGGTCATCGAGCTCAACAAGCGGCTGGTCATCATCTCGCCCAATGCCGCGAATCTCGACTCCCCGATCCGCCTCGAGCCCATCGGCAACGGCCAGTTCCGCTACACCGCGCCCACCGGCGGCGGGCCGGTCGGCGAGATCGTGCGGTTCGTCGAGGAAGGCGGCCGTGTCGTGCGGATGTACACGGGCGACGGCTACGTCGAGCGCGTGCGCTGACGGCCGCGGGGGCGGGTGGCCGCGGTCGCGCACGGCACGCGCAGTCGCGTGAAACCGCGGGATGCGACAGCGGCGGCCTCGGGCCGATAAGCCGAGGTATGCCCGACAACCAGATTCTCTCGGCCGCCCGCCGCGATCAGAAGGGCGCAGTGGACCTCTGCATCGTCCTGCTCGTCATCGGAGGCGTGGTCCTCGGCCTCAACTGGAAGTACGTCTACAACGCCGTCTCGGGGCCGCAGCCGTTCACCGCGGCGCTGGCGGCGGAGCCGGGGTCGCGTCAGTGGGTCTCGGCCCGCGGCACGCTGATCCCCACCGGCTGGGCGCAGAAGAGCACGTTGTCGCTGTTGCATGGCGCCGTGAAGTCGGAAGTGACGTCGGCGCAATACCTCGCGATGCTGGTCGACGGCCGCCTCCTGCTCGTCGAGGCCGAGCCCGAGTTTACCGGCCAGGAGGTCAACGGCCGGCTCGTGGCGCTGCCGGCGGAGATTCAGTCCTCGATCGGCGACGCCCTGAAGCCGTATCCGTGGATGGTCGACGCGACCGGCAGCTATCGCTGGGACCCCAACCTGTTCGTCATGATCGCGGTGCCGGTGATGGCGCTGAGCCTGCTGGCGCTGCCGTACTGCATCTGGAGCGGACGAAACGTCGAGCGCCACGGCATGATCAAGCGGCTGGCGTCGCTCGGCCCGCCACTCGAGGTGAGCCAGGCGCTCGCGCGCGAACTGTTCAACGCCTCAGCGGCCGACCGCGTGGCCGGCGCCACAGTGACGCAGTCGGCCGTCGTCTCGCTCACGCCCCTGCTGATGATCGCGCCGCTGCGCGACCTCACGAACGCCGCACTCAAGACCACGACGACGAAGTCCGGTACGAAGCACGAAGTGGTCCTGAAGGTGCGCGACAGCATCGTCAGCGACCACATCGAATGCAGCCTGGCCGACGCCCAGAAGCTCCTGGCCCGGATCGCCCAGCGCGCGCCGAACGCGGTGAACGCGCCGGCCGCGTAGCGCGACGCGCGCGTCCGATACGGATCAGCCGCCCCGACCGTGTGCCGCCCCGGTGAGTAGCGCGCTGCCCTGACTGGGCGGCCGACTGCCCACGTCGGGCACGCCTCGGCGCGTCCGGGGACGCGATGCCGCTGGCGAGGCTGGCACGCGCGGTGCAATCCACCGGTCGACCCGGATCACCGGGCAAGGAGACCAACGTGAAATACGGACTTGGCTGGCTGATCGGGATTCCCCTGCCCATCATCGCCCTCTGGTTCTTCGCGAACCAGGCCGGGTGTGGACTGTAGCGACGACTGGAGGCTCTGATGGCCATCGACCCGAAGACGACGCCGCCGCGGCGCGACACCATTCAGCATCCAGCCAACGATCGGGCGCAGCCCGGCGACGTGCTGGGCATCGAGACCGACGGCGAGACGACCGAACTCGGCGACACGCGCGAGGACGAGGACGAGCGCCGGCGGGACGCCGAAGACGCGGCACGCAAGGCGCACGACTGACGTCGGGCGTCACGACCTGCGACTCGGGCCGGCGGTGAACGCCGGCCCGAGCGCGACTACCGGCAGGCGGCGTCGAGCATCCGCACCTTGCCGACACCGACGCGCCGCACCAGCACGTCCATCTTGCGATCGGCGTTGGGGCCGGCCACGACCGAGGCATTCGGGACGCGCGCCTTCATCTCGCGGCCGTCGGACTTCACCTCGATCTCGGTCCACGCATCCTTGCGATCGATCTTGATCTCACCTTCCTTCAACTGGCCCTTGAGATCGCCTTCGACCTGGACCTGGTGTCCGACATGCGGCTCCAGATCGCCGTCCTTGTCGAGCCAGTAGAAGATGTTGGCGAAGACGCCGGTCGTGCCCACGGTGCCCGGCGTGGCGGCCGGCCCGTCTGGCGTCGTCGCGGCGGGTTCACGCGGGGCGTTGATGACGAGATAGCCGTCGCCGCGCTCGGCCTTCACCAGACATCCCGTCAGCGTGATCGGATCTGCGGCTTGTGCTGGCGCCGGGCCCAGCAGGCCGCCACACACGACCGCGCTTACGGCCGCAGCGGCCAGTCGATTGGTCCTCATGGTGCCTCCTCACGTCGCTCAGGCGACGCTGCGATGAGTGCAACCGACGTGCCGATGCCGCAGTCCAGGGCGTCGCCGCGGTTCAGGTAGACTGCCCGGATGTCCATGCGCCCACCGGCCACGTCACTCCTGGCGCTGCTCCTCGCCGTCACGGCGGCCGGACTGCTCGCGCAGCAACGCGCCGACAATCCGTTCCCCGGCGGCACCAATCCCGACGGCTCGCTGCGGCCGACGGCGCCGCTGACGCGCCTGTTCACGCAGGACGCGTACACCGAGTACGCGATCCTCGAGCCGGGCAGCGAGTCGTTCCGCATCCGCTTCCTGCCGGAGGAGACGCGCGTCGGCGCGACCGAGCTCGTCAACGCCACCCGCGGCGGCAGCGAGGGCTCCGATGTGGCGGTGTTCGATCCGCGCACGGGTCTGCCGATGCCGTTCACCTACGAGCACGACCCGAAGGAGCCCGACGTGCACGCCGTGCACGCGAAGCTGCCCATCCCGGTGCCGCCCGGCGGCATCGGCCGGGCGCTGATCCTCAAGACCTACAAGGACGCGCGCACCTACAAGATGCATGGCGAGGACATCGTGTGGGTGCGCAGCCTGGCCGGCTACCGGCTCGGCGTGCTGCTGCCGAAGGGCTTCGCGTTCATGTCGTCGAACGTCGCGGCGCAGCTCTCGACCACCGCCGACGGGCGCCTCAAGCTGGCGTTCGCGAATCCCAGCGGCCAGAGCAACCCGGTGACGATTCACGCGCGCCGGACCACCGCCGCCTTCACGCCAGCCGCAGGCGGCGGCGACGTGTTCTTCGACGACGTGAAGACCATCTACGACCTGGGCGCGCCCGAGACGCATCGCATCACCATCGACCAGAGCTACAGCGACTATCGCAAGGGCGCCACCGCGACCATCGACGCCCTCGGCTACCTGCCGCTCGAGCAGCTCCAGGTCACGGACCTCGACACCGCGAAGCGGCTGACGCCCGTGACGTCCGGCGCCGCGACCACGGTGGCGCTCGACGTCCCGATCAGCCGCGAGCTGCAAAGCGCGCACCTGCGCGTCACCGGCGCCTTCGCCGATCCCGGCTACACCGTCGACAAGGGCGACCTGGTGTTCGCGCGCACGCTGAAGGGCCTGCGCAACACCGTGCTGCTGCCGGCGGGCTGGGAGGTGTCGGAGGTGTCGCAGTCGGCGACGATCGGCCGCTATGACGGCCGCGTCTTCGTCGCGTTGATCAACCTCAACGCCGAGAACCAGTACGCCGTGCGCATCCGTGCCCGCCGTCCATGAGCGTCGACGCGCCTGCCGGTGAGGCCCTGCCGACCCCCGCGACGTTCGTGAGCGGGCTGTCGGCGACCCGCCCGCTGCTGGCGCTGGCGCCGATGCAGGAGATCACCGACGGCGCGTTCTGGGCCCTCGTGCACCGCTACGGCGGCGCGGACGTCTACTGGACGGAGTACTTCCGCGTGCAGGCGGAGTCGACGCCCGAGCGCCGCATCCTCGACGCCATCCGCGGCAATGCCACCGGCCGGCCGGTCGTGGCGCAGATGATCGGCAACGACATCGCCGGCCTCGTGCGCACGGCCCGCGTGCTCGAACGGGAAGGCGTCGCCGCCGTGGACCTGAATCTCGGCTGTCCCGCGCCCGTGGTCTATCGCAAGTGCGCCGGCGGCGGCCTGTTGCGGGAGCCGGCGAGAATCGACGCCATCCTGGGCGCGTTGCGCGATGCGCTCACGATTCCGTTCACCGTGAAGACGCGCCTGGGCTTCGCGTCGGTCGACGAGTTCGAGCCCCTGCTGGCGATCTTCGCGCGCCATGGCCTCGACGCCCTCACCGTGCATGCCCGCACCGTCGCGCAGCTGTATCGACTGCCGGTCCACTACGCGTTCATCCGCAGAGCCGTCGACGTCATGCCGTGCCCGGTGATCGCCAACGGGCACGTGCACTCCGCGGCCCAGGCCGCCGAGGTGCTCGTCGCCACCGGCGCCCACGGCCTGATGATCGGCCGCGCCGCCATCCGCAGCCCCTGGCTGTTCGCGCAGATCCGCCAGCAGCTTGCCGGCGAAGCGGTGACGCTGCCGACGGGGCGCGACGTGCTCGCCTATGTGCGCGCGTTGTGGGCGTCGCAGGACGTGCCCGGCCGGCCCGAGCGCAACCACTGCGAGCGCATGAAGAAGTTCATGAACTATCTCGGCGAAGGCGTGCCCGGGCCGTTCCTGCACCAGATCCGGCGCGCCGCCACGGCCGCCGAGTTCGACGCCATCTGCCGCGAACATCTCGATCACGGCGAGCCGCTGGCGCTCGCGCCGATCGACACGGCGGCGCTCGTGCCCGCCCCGCTGCCGGCATAGGCGACGCGGCCCGACGGACGGGCCGCGCCACTCGTCAGCCCCTCAGAAGCCGAGGCGGATGCCCACCTGCGCCTGCCGCGGCTGCCCGCCGCCCGACAGTTGCGTCAGCAGCAGGAAGTTGGTCAGCCGCTGATCGGCGGCGTTCTGGGTGCTCCCCGCGGTCGGATTGAGGAAGTTCGCCCGGTTGGTCAAGTTGATGAGATCGAGCGACAGATCCAGCGTGCGGTCACCGCCAGCCCGGAAGCGCCAGCCGAAGCGGGTGTCGAACTGGATGAACCCCGGGCCGTAGGCGCCGTTGCGGCCGCCGTCGTTCTTCACGGTGATGGCGTTGGCGCCGGTGCCCGAGTAGTCGCCGGCCGGCAGCGGGTCGAAGAGGATGCCGTTGCGATCCGGGTCGGTGGCGGTGTTCAGGATCGTGAACGGCAGCCCGCTCATCATGCGCAGCGTGCCCGACGCGGTGAGACCCTTCGTCTTCGGGACCTCCCCGCGGGCGCTGATCACCAGGTTGTGCCGGCGATCGCGGTCGGTCGGGCCCTGGTTCGCGTCCAGGTTGAGATCCGACACGGTCTGGAACTGGATCGGCGCGTTGAAGTCGCCGTTGGTGTTGCCGCGCGAGTACGACAGCGTGTACGACACGCGTCCGCTCCAGCCGTTCGACTCGCGTTTCTCCAGTTGCACGTTCAGCCCGTCGTAGTCGTACTCGCCGAGGTTGGCGCGCGTGTAGACGTTGGTGAGGAAGTTCGGGTCGACGCGGGCGATGGCGGCCGACGCGGCGGTCGTGGCACGCACGCCGGGGTTGAGGTTCTGCTGCATGTAGAGGCCGCGTCCGAAGGTATGGATGTAGTCGCCCGACACCGACATGCGGGTCCAGAGCTGCCGCTGGTAGCCGAGGCTGACCTGCTGGATGCTCGGCAGGTAGCGGCCAGGCTTGTCGAGCCACACTTCGCCCGTGTTCTTCGGCGTCTGCCCGGCCGGAAAATACTGCGCGAGCAGCGCGCGATTGACGATCGGGCCGTTCATCAGCATGGGCTCGGTCGGGAGCGTGCCGGCGCGCGGGCCGCCATCGATCCGATCGGCGGGGAACTGTGCGACGAACGACTTCGAGAAGATGCCGCTGCGCGCGTAGTCCACGACCATCCCGAAGTTGACCTTGTCGTAGAACAGGCCCCAGCCGGTGCGGAGCAGCGAGCGGCCTTCGTCCCAGGTGTAGGTCGCGCCGACGCGCGGTGAGAAGTTGTTCTTGTCGACCGGATAGGACCCGGGGTCGTCGGCGAAGTACGGATTCGCCGACTGGTCGACCGGCGTGTACTCGAGGTCGTAGCGCAGCCCCAGGTTGAAGGTCAGGTTGTTGTTCAGGCGCCACTTGTCCTGCGCGAAGAACGCCCACGCGCGCTGCTTCATGAACACGCGGAAGTCCGCCGGCACCTGGATGGTCAGCCGTTCCGGGTAGGTGCGCGGATCGGCGGCGTTGAACGGGCCGTTGGAGGGGATCACGAACTGCCCGTTGATCTGGGCGTGGTTCTGGAAGCGCCACTCGGTGAAGTAGTACTTGGCGCCCACCTTCAGATCGTGGTCGCCCTTCTTGTCCGGCACGAACCAGCTCAGGGTCTCGGACACTTCGGGAGAGTTGGTGATCCAGTGCGTGCCGACGTTGCGCGGGCCATCGAGGTAGGTCAGGTAGCTGATGCTCGCGCCGACGTTCTGCTGCTCGGCCAGGTTCTGAACGCTGCACGCGTTGAAGCCGCCGCTCGGGCAGTCGGAGAAGTCGTTCTGGGCGAACCGGTCGTCTTCCCGCGTCCAGCCGAAGCGGAACTGGTTGACGATGTTGCGGCCCAGCACCGAGTTGATCGAGACGTTCGAATGCTGGTCGAGGTCCCACTCCCGCTGGCGGCCAGCCGGCAGCACGGCGAGGTTGTTGGTCTGGCCGGTCTGCGGCGACCACTCGCCCAGCCAGCGTACCGACCAGCTGTGGTTGGCGTTGATCTGGTGGTCGAGGCGCGTCAGCGCGTTCCACGCGCGCACTTCGGTCACCGTGGCCCAGTTCAGGTCGGCCCGCTGCGGAATCACGATGGTCCGGCCTTCGTTGATCGAGACCCGTTCGAGATTGCCGAAGAAGTGCGCCTTGTCCTTGATGACCGGGCCGCCGATGGCGCCGCCCCATTCCTTCTTCGTGGGATCCGGCTCTTCGAGGTTGTTCTGGTGCACGAAGTAGTCCTCGGCGCGCATCGCCTTGTTCGTGTAGAACATGAAGCCCGCGCCGTGGAACTGGTTGGTACCCGACTTCGTGACCGCGTTGACGATCGCGCCGGAGGTGCGGCCGAACTCGGCGTCGAACTGCCCGATGAGAATCTGCGACTCCTGCACGCCCTCGATCGGCACGCGCACCTGGCCGCCGTTGTTCTGGCCCAGGTAGTCGTCGTTGTCCCACGCGCCGTCGACCAGGAACGAGTTGTTGCGGCTGTCGACGCCGTTGGCCGAGATCGTCTCCGAGCCCCACGACGCCAGGTTCGGCACCTGGATGACGCCCGGCAACAGGGCCGCGAAGCCGAGCCAGTTGCGCGAGATGCTCGGCAGTTGTGTCAGATCCTTGGTGTCGAGGTTGCCGCCGATCTGCTTCGACGTGACGTCGATGAGCGGGGCTTCGCTGGTGACGGTGATCGTCTCCTCGAGAGCGCCGAGTTCGAGGGAGATCGGCACGGTCGCCGTGGTGCCGACGACCACGGTCAGGTCACGACGCAGGAAACGCTTGAAGCCGGTGAGTTCGGCCGACACCTGATAGGCGCCCGGCGTCAGGCCGGGCACGTACCAACTGCCGTCGGTGTTGCTGGTGACCTCGCGGTAGGTGCCGCTGGCCTGGTTGGTGATCACGATCTGCACCCCGGGCAGCGCGCCGCTCGAGGAATCGACCACCGTGCCACGCATGTCCGAGAGGCCTTGCGCGCCGGCGCCGTCCGGGAAGAAGGCGCAGGTGCAGAGGACCAGGATGAGGGAGACGAACGACCGATCGCGACGAGCACTCATATCAGGCCTCCTGCTGAACCTCTGAAGGACACCGACGCGCGCGACGACGAGGGGATTTCTGGCGGAGCGTAGCACCGCTGGCGGTCTCCGGCGGCCTTTTTCACAGAAAATGCCGGCCCGCGGATGGATAGAATCCGGCCATGTCCAGCCGCCTGCTGCCGCTCGTCCTCGCCGTGGTCTCGGCCGCAGGCAGTTCTTCGCCATTTCTCGCGGCGGGGAGACAACCTGCGGCCGCCGCCGCGCCCGGCTACGGTCCCGCCAAAGGCACCTTGCTGATCGTGGGCGGCAACATGAGCAACGACTTCGGCGTGCCCCAGCGCTTCATCACGCTGGCCGGCGGCCCGACGAAGACGTTCGTCATCGTGCCGACCAACGGCGGCAACCGGGAGAAGGACGGCACGCCGACGCGGTTCGACGCCGACAAGGTGCTCGCGCCGTGGCGGGCGCGCGGCCTGACCAACGTGACGATGCTGCACACCTGGGATGCGAAGGTCGCCGACACCGAGGCCTTTGCGGCACCGCTGCGTGACGCCGACGCCGTGTGGTTCGACGGCGGCCGGCAGTGGAACATGGTCGACAGCTACATGGGCACGCGCACGTTGCAGGCGTTCCGCGGGGTGCTCGAACGAGGCGGCGTCATCGGTGGCACCTCGGCTGGCGCCACCATTCAGGGCGACTACCTGGTGCGGGGCGACACGAAGGGGCCGGACATCGTGATGACCGACGAGCCCAACCACCAGCACGGCTTCGCGCTGCTCAGGCGCGTCGCCATCGATCAGCACATCAACACGCGGAACCGCTGGGACGACCTCGTCCCCGTGATTCGCCGCTTCCCCGAGTATCTCGGCCTCGGGCTGTCGGAGGACACGGCCATCGTCGTCACCGGCGATCGCTTCGAGGTGATCGGCCGCTGGAAGGTGACCGTGCACGACAGCACGAGCACCTACCAGCCGTGGGAGAAGCCGTATCGCGTGCTGAGCGCGGGCGATGTCTACGACATGGCGGCGCGGCGCCTCGTGCGCCTCGGCACGGGCGCCGGCGCACGCCACTGACAGCGGCCGATCGGGCCGGGCGGGGCGGCGCGGACGCGGCCGCTCAGGCGGCGCCGGGGTCGGCGTCGACCCGGCCGGGGTCGAGCTGAATCTCGCGGAACAGCCAGGCGCGGGCCGTGGCCCACTCGCGTTTCACCGTGGTCGACGACAGGTCGAGCAGATCGGCCGTTTCCTCCACCGACAGGCCGGCGAAGAACCGGAGCTCCACGACGCGGGCCTGACGGGCGTCGAGCACGACCAGCCGATCGAGCGCGTCGTTCAACGCGAGCAGGCGATCGTCGGGCAAGGGGCTGGCGAGGCTGTCGGCCAGTTCGTGCACGTCGACCGCCCGCGCCCCGTCGCCGCGCTTGGCGGCCTGCCGCCGCCGCGCGTGGTCGACGAGAATGCGCCGCATCATCTGCGCTGCGATCGCGAAGAACTGCGCGCGG
The DNA here is from genome assembly GCA_902826065.1 of uncultured Acidobacteriota bacterium. GTDB lineage: Bacteria > Acidobacteriota > Vicinamibacteria > Vicinamibacterales > UBA2999 > CADEFD01. The sequence continues at coordinate 12,591 of CADEDM010000009.1, forward strand.
TTCTGCCAGTCGGCGCCCTGCTGGCGCATGAGGCGCAGCCACGCCTCGTGCACCAGCGCGGTCGGCTGCAGCGTGTGATCGCCACGCTCGCGGCGCAGGCGCGCGGCCGCGATCGTCCGCAGTTCCGCGTACACGCGCGGCACGAGCGCGGTGGCGGCGCCGTCCTCGCCGTGCTGCCAGGCCTTGAGCAGGTGCGTGAGCTCGCGATCCTCCGGCGGGCCGCTCATGTGCCGGCGAGCGCCTCCGCGCGCCGCTGCACCAGACCGGCGCCCACCGCCTTCGCATCCGCGGCGAGGCGGCGTGCGTCGGCCGTCGCGCCCGGGGCGCCGGCGGCGACGGCCACGTCCGCCAGCACCAGCCGAACCTCGAGCGACAGCACCGGCAAGCCGAGACGGTCGAGCTCGGCGCGCAGGGCCTCCAGGCGGCGGCGCGCCTCGGCGGCCTGACCACGGCCCGCCGCGACGCGCGCCTCGGCCAGCGCCAGGGCCCATCGCGGCGACGCGCGTCCGGTCGGGCCGACCAGCGATCGCGCCCGCGTCACCGCGCTCGCCGCGCCCGGCACGTCGCCGGCGGCGAGGCGCAGCCGCACCTGCACGAGCTCCGCCTGGGCCAGCAGCGCCGGCTGCTCCTTCGCCAGCGACATCGCCTCGGTGACGAGCGCGCCGGCCTCGGCGTGACGTCCGTCCTCGATGGCGACGATCGCCAGCGCCAGCAGGCTCTCGGCGGTGGTGCGCTTCTGCTGCTGGGCGCGGCGCATCGCGAGCGCCGCTTCGTGGCGGGCTCTCGACCCAGCCAGATCGCCGGCGACCAGCGCGATCTCGCCGAACTGATACTCGGCCTGCGACTCGCCTTCGGCCATCGGGATGGCGCGCGCCATCGTGCGCGCCTCCTCCTGGACACGTCGCGCGCCGTCGAGATCGCCGAGTGCCAGCAGGGCCATGCCCAGTTCGACGCGCGCGATCACGCCGCCACGACGGTCGTTCACGGCGGCGCGTCCGGGGATCGCCGCCTCGTAGGTGGCGCGCGCCGAGCGCATGTCGCCCGACTCGCGCTGCACGATGGCGAGGTTGTGCAGCGCGCGGACCTCGCTGCGCTTGTCGCTGATCTCCTGCGCGATGGCGAGCGACTGGCGGTAGTAGTCCGCCGCCTCGGGCAGCCGGTCCTGCTCGAACAGCACGACGCCGATGTTGCTGAGCGACACCGCGGTCCAGTTGCGATCGCCGATCTCGCGCCGCAGCGCCAGCGCCCGCTCGTGCACCTGGCGGGCTTCAGCGAGGCGGCCGGCGTCTTTGAGCAGGATGCCGAGATTGTTCAGCGCCGCCGACATCGCCCGCCGATCGCCGATCGCCTCACTGGCGGCCAGCGACGCCTGGTAGTAGCGCTCGGCGAGCCGCGTGTCGCCCTTGTCGTCAGTGACGCTGCCGAGGCTGTTCAACGCCCCGGCCTCGCCGGCACGATCGCCGGCGGCGGTGAAGCGGTCACGGGCGTCTTCGAAGGCGCGTACCGCATCGGCATGCTGCCCCTGGCTGTAGTGCGCCTGTCCCTCGGCCATGCGCGCCCGTGCCAGCAGCAACGACGCACCGAGGCTCGATGCGCGGGCCACGGCTCGCATCGCCGCGGCCTGCTGCTGCGGAAAATCGCCCAGCGCGCCGGCCGCCGCGGCCTCCGCCAGTTCGATCCGCGGATCCTCGCCCTGCGGCGCCGGCAAGGCCCGCAGCTCGGCGATGGTGACGACCGCCTCCTTGGCGCGTCCCGACGAGGTCAGGGCGCCGGCCAGACGCAACCCGTACTCGACGTTGTCGGCGAAGAAACCCCACAGCGTGCGATAGACGTCGACCGCCTTCGGCCACGCCTTCTGCGCTTCGTGGAGCCGGCCCTCGACGTTGAGCCGCTCTTCGCGGCTGAGGCCCGCGGAGGCGTCGAAGGCGGCTTGCGCGGCCTCGGCCGCGCGGCGGTCGTAGCCGAGCGCGGTCCACGCCGCGGCGAGGCCCGTCTCGATCATCGCGTTGCCAGGGTCGAGCTCGGCCGCACGGGCGAAGGCGTCGCGCGCGGCCACGGCGTCGAGCTCACGCAGCCGCTCGAGCCCCACGGCATAGTGACGTGTCGCCTCGACGGTCCGCGGCAGCGCCGCGCGGACGCCGCGCTCGGTCTCGGCCGAGTGCTCCTCCAGGCCGAGCCGGCGCCGCAGCGCCTGTCCCGTGTCGGCCACGAGCGCGAAGAGATCGGCTTCGCGGCCGCTCTGCGCGACGGCGACGTCGTCACCGCCCGCCGACTGCACCTGCACGTCGAGGCGCAGCGTGCGCTCGGGCGGCGCGCCAACGGTGAAGGCGCCGTGCACCAGATGATCGGCGGCCATGGCCAGGCGCAGGCGCTCGCGGGCCTCGGGCGCCAGCGCGCCCTCGGGGCGCCCGGCATCGCGTTCGGCACGCGCGACGATGGCCGAGGGCACGACCCGAATCTGCCCGCCACCGGCCAGCTCCGTCGTGAGCATCTCGGCCAGGGCCACGGCGAGCCACGCGTCTTCCTGTCGGCCCGAGAGGTTGCGGAAATGCAGCACCGCGGCCGACCGCCGCGGCGCCGGTTTCGCTGCCGATGCCGCCGCCGGGGCGTTCGCGAGCGGGCGCCGGCTCACGGCGATGGCGGTGAGGCCGGCGCTCAGCACCACGAGCAGCGAACCTGCCAGCGCCAGCCGATGCCGGACGACGAACCGGCGCGTCGCATAGGCCAGCGCCCCCTGACGAGCCGCCACGGGCTGGTCGTCGAGATAGCGGCGGATGTCGTCGGCGAACGCCTGCGGCGTCGAATAGCGATCGGCGGGGTCCTTGCGGAGCGCCTTGAGCAGGATGTCGTCGAGCGCGCCGCTCAGGCGGCGCCGCAACGTCTCGGGCGTGCCGTCGCGAGTCGCGCTGACGGTCTCGGCCGTGACGGTCGTGGTCGTGCCGTCGGCATCCGTGACGGCCTCGGTGCGGGCGATGACGGCGCTGGGGCGTTCGGGGTCCTGATCGCAGATCGCCTTGGCGATGTCGGCCGGGGCGCGACTGGCCGGGCGATACGGCCGATGGCCGGTGAGCAGTTCGTACAGCAGCAGGCCCAGCGCGTAGACGTCGGTGGCGGCCGAGACCTGGTCGCCGCGAATCTGCTCGGGGCTGGCGTAGTCGGGCGTCATCGGGCGGTACATCGCCGTCAGCGTCGACGAGCCCGGCGCGTCACGGTCGAGCAGTTTCGCGATCCCGAAGTCGAGCAGCTTGGGCTGGCCGTCGGCGGTGACCAGCACGTTCGACGGCTTGATGTCGCGATGCACCACGTGGCGGTCGTGCGCATGCTGCACGGCGTCGATGACGCGCAGGCACAGCCGCAGCCGGCCGGCGGTATCGAGGCGGCGATCGTCGGCGTAGCGATCGATGGCCACGCCCTCGACGTACTCCATGACGAAGTACGGCAGGCCGTCGTCGGACGTGCCTCCGTCGAACAAGCGGGCGATGTGCGGGTGGTCGAGGGTGGCGAGAATCTGGCGTTCGTGGCGGAAGCGCCGCACCAGCAGGTCGCTGTCCATCCCGCGGCGGATCATCTTGATGGCCACGCGCTGGTCGAACTCGCGATCGGCCCGCCGCGCCAGATACACCGCGCCCATGCCGCCGCGGCCGATCAGGCGCTCGAGAACGTAGGGTCCGATGGCCCGGCCGGGATTCGGATCGGTGTCGCGACTCTCGGGGGCGCTCGCCGGTGCGAGCCCGGCGAAGGCCGGCGTCTCGATGAAGTCGTCGGCGGCGGCGTGGGCGGCGAGCAGCGAGTGCACCTCGGCCCGGAGGGCCGCATCGTCGGCGCAGACCTGGTCCACGTACGCAACGCGTTCGTGCGGGGCCCGGTCCAGAGCGTCGCCCAGCACTGCCTTGACACGCTGCCACGCGTCAGTCGCCATGGCGAATGGCGCATCATACCGCCGCTCAGCCACTCGGCCGCGCCGGCCCCTGGCGGTCAGGCCGGCCGCGCCGAACTGGCCAGTGGCGTCACCTGGGAGGTGTCTCGGCCCCGGTCGCCTCCCGGGCGTATACTGCATCGTCGTTCCCCGTCCTGTATCGGCAAGGAGGCCCCATGTCCGTCTCCCGTCGCAGCTTCTTTCGTACCGTGGGCGCCGGCAGTGCTGTCCTGTCCGCGGATTTCGTCATCGGTCGCGGCCACGAGGCCATGGCATTCGAGCGGGTCGAGTTCCAGGCGCCTGACGACGGTGGCTTCCTGCGCATCGACTCCAACGAGAACCCGCGTGGTCCAGGCAAGCTGACGGTCGAGGCCATCAAGGCGTCGACCACCTACCGCATGGGCCGCGGCTACGCCCCCGACAACGTGATGGAGCTCTACAACGCCATCGCGTCGCACTGGAGCGTCGAGCGCACCAACCTCATCACCGCCACCGGCTCGGGACCGATCCTCGAGGCCGCGACGCGCGCGTACTGCTCCGCCGACAAGGCGCTCGTGACGGCCGCGCCGACGTTCACCACCTGCGAGCAGACCGCCCGCCGCATGGGCGCGCCGGTCAAGGTGGTGCCGGTCGACAAGTCGCTCGGGCTCGACGTCGAGGCCATGACGGCTGCGGCGCAGGGCGCCGGCCTGGTGTTCTTCTGCAACCCGAACAACCCGACCGGCACGGCCCACGACGCCGTCACGGTGGAGAAGTTCATCCGCGGGCTGGCGCAGTCGTCGCCAGACACGAAGATCCTGATGGACGAGGCGTACTTCGATTACGCCCACGGCACGGCCGTCAAGACGGCGATTCCGCTGGCCAAGGAACTGCCGTCGGTGATCGTCGCCCGCACCTACTCGAAGGCACACGGCATGGCCGGCCTGCGCCTCGGCTACGCGATCGCACAGCCCGAGACGCTGCGCGCCGTCGGCAACGCGTGGGGCCTGGGCAGCATCAACACGCTGACCGCCGCCGCCGGCGCCGCGTCGATCCGCGACACGGCACACATGGACGAGGAGCGTGCCGAGAACGCCCGCATCCGCGACTTCACGCTGCAGGCGTTCCGCGACATGGGCTTCGAGGGCACCGACGCCCACACCAACTGCGTGTTCATCGACATCAAGCGCCCGGCCAAGGACTTCCGCGAGGCGTGCGCCGCGGAGAAGGTGAAGGTCGGCCGCGACTTCCCACCCTACGAGAAGTCGCACACCCGCATCACGCTGGGCACCATGGACGAGATGAAGCAGGCGGTGGCGGTGTTCCGCCGCGTGCTCTCGGCCAGCCCGTCGTCGCGCGCGGCGCAGTAGACGCGTTCGCAGAAATCAGGGGCAGGCCTCCGCGCCGGGCGCGGGCGCCTGCCCTTTGTCGTCTCCGCCCGTCCCTCGCTTCGCCCCGCGGCGCCGTCCCGGCGCACAATGACCACCGGACATCGGGTGCCGTCCCGGCCGGAGGCCGCCATGCGATTCGAGTTCCGTTCCGCCGTCCGCCAGATCCTCGCCTCGCCCGGCTTCACCGCGGTCGCGGTGCTGGGCCTGGCGCTCGGCATCGGCGCCAACGTCGCGCTCTTCAGCGTCGTCAACTCGGTGTTCCTGCGGCCGCTGCCCTACCGCGACCCGGGCCAGCTCGTGCGCCTCAGTTCGACGAGCCAGGCGCAGAACCTGATTCGCGTCGGCTTCTCGCTGCCCCGCTACACCACCGTGCAGGAGCGCCAGCAGGTGTTCGCCGACATGGCGCTGGCGATCGGCAACGGGTTCACGTGGACCGGGCGGGGCGATCCGGAGCAACTGATCGGCCTGCAGGCAACCGCCGCACTGCTGCCGACGCTGGGCCTGCAGCCGGTGATCGGCCGCAACTTCTCCGCCGCCGAGGACGCGCGCGGCGGCGAGGCAGTGGTGCTGATCAGCCATCCCCTGTGGCAGCAGCGCTTCAACGGCGATCCCGCGGTGCTGGGACAGGCGATCGTCCTCGACGGCCAGCCGTACACCGTGATTGGCGTGCTCCCGGCGGCGGCGTCGGCGTTCCCCCTCGCGCCGTTCCGCATCTGGGTGCCGCGACCGGTCGAGGTGCCGTTCCTGGTGCCGTCACAGCTCGAGAACGGCGGCTTCTTCTTCCAGGCGATTGCGCGCCTGCGGCCAGAGGTGTCGCTGACGCAGGCGCGTGAGGCGATGCGCGTGATCGAGGCCGGCTATCGCGACGCGCATCCGGCCAACGTCGACGCGCCGTCATCGATCGAGATCGTCCCGCTGCTCGAGGACGCGGTCGGCGACCAGCGGCAGGCCTACCTGCTGATCTTCGGGGCCGTCGGCTGCGTGCTGCTGATCGCCTGCGCCAACATCGCCAACCTGCTGCTGGCCCGCTTCGCCGGCCGCCGCCGCGAGATCGCGGCGCGGTTCGCGCTGGGCGCCAGCCGCGGCGACGTCGTGCGGCAGCTCGTCACGGAGAGCCTGCTCATCGCCGGGCTCGGTGGCATGCTCGGCGTCGTGGCCGCGCACTGGACGCTGCGCGCGCTGGTGGCGTTCGGCGCCGACCTCATTCCCCGGGTGCAGGAGATCGCGGTCGATCCGCTGGCCCTGGCCTTCGCCGTGGCCGTATCGCTGGCCACCGGCCTCGCCATCGGACTGCTGCCGGCGCTGCAGGCGTCGGCGGTGGACGTCGTCGAGGCGCTGAAGGAGGGCAGTCGCGGGTCGACAAGTGGCGGCCGGCGACTCCGTGGGGCGTTGCTGGTGGCGGAAGTGTCGCTCTCGCTGGTGCTGCTCGTCGCCGCCGGGCTCCTCGTCACCAGCTTCTCGCGGCTGCAGGCGGTGCAACCGGGATTCACGCCCGACGGCGTCTTCACCGCGCAGCTGGCGCTGCCGCCGCAACGCTACGCCGGCGACGCCCTCCCCGCCTTCTACGCGCGCTTCTACGAGCGGCTGGCGACGCTGTCGTCGAGCACGGCCGCCGCGGTCACCGATCGCGTGCCGCTCACTGGCGGCCAGACGCCTGCGCCGGTCGCCGTGGTCGGCCGCCCGCTGCCGCCGATGAGCGAACGGGCCCAGGCCAACCGTCACCTCGTGTCCCCGCGCTACTTCGAGACGCTGGGCATCCCGCTGCGCGCCGGCCGCGACTTCGACGAGCGCGACGGCCCGCAGATGCCGCAGGTCGTGATCGTCAACGAGACGTTCGCAACGCGCCACTTCCCCGGCGAGGATCCGGTCGGCCGGTCGCTCGTGACCGGGATGGGCCAGCGGCAGGCGCAGATCGTGGGCGTCGTCGCCGACGTCCGCAGCACCGGCCTGCACACACCGCCCGAAGCCGATTACTTCCTGCCGGCGCTGCAGCGGCCCGAGGCCTTCACGAACATCCTGGTGCGATCGGACCTGCCGGCCACAGCCGTCGCTGCGCTGGTGCGTGACGCACTGCGCGGGATCGATCCCGATCTGCCCCTGCTGCAGCCGCAGCCGCTCACGACCGGCATCGCGCAGACCGTCGCCGATCGGAAACTCGCGCTGGTGCTGCTGGCGGGACTGGCGCTGCTCGCGCTCGTGCTCGCGAGCCTGGGCGTCTACAGCGTCATGGCGCACCTGGTGGCGTTCCGCACCAGCGAGATCGGCATCCGCATGGCGCTCGGCGCCCAGCCGGCGGCGGTGATGCGGATGGTGCTGGGCCACGGCCGGAAGCTGACGCTGGCCGGCATCGCCATCGGCCTCGTCGGCGGACTGGCCGTGTCACGGCTCATGGAACAGACGCTGTTCGACGTCGATCCGGCCGATCCGCGCATCTACGCCGGCGTCTCGATCCTCCTGCTGCTGGTGGCCGAGAGCGCGTCGTGGCTGCCGGCACGGCGGGCCACGCGCATCGACCCGGTGATCGCCCTGCGCGGCGAGTGAGGCGCGGCGCTCACGCGACCGCGAGTGCCGAGTACATGCGGCCACCGAAGGCGGAGCGGCGGCTGGCAATCCCGGTCACCGTGCCGAAGCCGGCCTGACGGGCGTCATCGCGCAGTCGCGCCAGGTCCACCGGGTATGGCACCCAGGGACCTGGGCGGCGTCCGGAATACTCCACTACGATCATCTGGGCGGTCACCTGTCTCAGCCGCCTCAAGACCGCCACGTGATCGCGCACGAAGTGCAGCGCGTTGGCCATGAGCACGCCGTCGACGACAGGCAGCGTGACCTCCGCGCTGAAGTCGGCGGCCCGCCGCTCGATCGACACGCCGTGGTGTGTCGCTGGCAGCGAGGCCAGCGCCGCGGCATCGCGATCGACGGCGAGAATGTGACTGCCCGGTGCCAGCAACCCGGCCAGCGCCACGGTGAACGTGCCGGCGCCGGCGCCGAGCTCGCACCAGGTCGCGACGACGCCCTCGATGGCGGGACAGCGGATCAGGCTCGCGGCCTCGTCGATGGTCATCGGCCGGGCGGCCGGGGCGCCGGGCCGAAATCGACGACCGCGTTGGGCGATGGCCGTTCGCGCGTGCGCGGGCCCTCGCCCTCGACCAGCCACCGCGCGCGCCCCATCAGACCGACATCGGCGTAGCGGCCCAGCACGCGAAACGAGTCGAAGACGAACGGCTGCCCTTCGGCCGCCAGCGGCGCGGCCGCATCACCGACATGAAGGTGCAGGTGTGGCCCGGTGGAACTCCCGGTGAACCCCAGCGCCGCGATGACGTCGCCACGACGCACGCGCTGGCCCTCGCGGACGCGCAGGCTGCCCGGCCGCAGGTGTTCGTACACCGCGAATCGACCGCCGCCGAGGTCGAGTGACACGAAATTGCCAGCCGCGGCCTCGGGCGCATGGCGTGTCTCGCGGGCCGACACAAGCGGCACCTCGGTCACGCCGTCACGCCTCGCCGCCACCGTCGCGTCGGACACCGCGAGGACCTCGGCGCCATAGCCGAGCGTATTCGACACGACGTCCACGTCAGCACGCGCCGTGCGGCCCTGGTCGTCGAGCTTCACGAAGTCGATGGTATGGCGGCCGGGTAGACGCGAGGCGCCGTCCACCGTGTAGAACACACGCCGGTGTCCGCGCGGCCACTCGGCGTGGTACACGGCGGCCCACGGCCCGCCGGCCAGCGGCGGGCCGAGCACCACGGGGGCACGGTCGTCGATGCGCAGGCCCTCGCCGTCGTGCATCCTGATCTCAGTGCCGTCGGGCGCGGTGGCGCGGACGCCATGCCGCACCCGGCTGACGCGGGCGGGCTGGCCGTGGCTGACCGCGCGCGCACCGAGGTCGACGTAGATCACGCGGTGCGATCGCGGGGCGACCGCGAACGGAGCGGACGCATCGGCGGGCGTGTCGAGCAGCGGCGCCAGTCGATCACCGGCGAACGAGATCACGGCGCCTGCGGCGTCGGTGCGCAGTTCGAACGTCGTCAGGTTCAGCGCGACGTCACCCTCGTTGGCGACGTGCAGTTCGTAGGTGTAGGTGTCGCGACCATCGACGGCCACCGCCGATGGCGGCACCGGCACGTGCAGCGACAGCGACGGTGCCGGCTGCGAGGCGCGCACGGTCCACGCGAAGGCGGCGGCGATCGCGCCGGCCGTCGCGGCACGGTGCCACGACCGGGACAAGCGTGTGATGGGCATCGCCGAGATCAGACGCCGGCCGCACGCGCGCGGCCGGCCTCGACACATCATGACGCGCCCGCGCCCGCGGGCGTGAGGCTCGATGCTCTAGGGTAGTGAGACCGACGCCTGGTTCGACGGGGCGGCCATGCCGCACGTGTTCACGGCGACGACGCGCACGTAGAACGTGCCCGGCACCGCGCCGACATCGAGCAGCGTGGTGTTGCCAACGTCGGTGTCGAGCACGATCGCCGCGAAGCCCGGATCCATCGCGGCCTGCAGCCGGTAGGTCGTGGCCGGATTGGGCGCGGCCGGCGCCGTCCACGTGAGCCGCACGTTCAGCCCGCCGAGCTTGGTGATGGCAAAGCTGCCAGCGGCTGCCGGCGCCGCCGTGCACGCACCCGGGATGACGAACGGCGTCGCGGCCGACGTCGGTCCCTCCGCCGCACCGGCCACGGCCGACAGCGCGATGGTGTAGTTCCCTGGCGTCAGCGGCCCGGGCGACGCAATCGAGGTCAGGGCCGGCAGCGTGATCGGACTGCCCGGCAGCGTCGCGCCGCCGTAGGTCAGGTGGGCGCGGTACGCCGTGGGCGCGGGACCGCTGGTCGGCGCCGGCCACGACACCACGATGGCGCCGGTACCGAGCACCTGCACCACCGGTGTGCCAGGCGGGCCGGGCACGCTGCTGCCCGACGTGAAGGTCACCGACACGACGTTCGACGCGGGACCGGTGCCGCTGGCGTTGCGCGCGGAGACGCGCAGGTAGTACGTGCCGACGATGCCCACCGGGGCGGTCAGGCCCGTGGCGGTGCCGCTGCCGACGGCCAGCGGACCGACCAGTACCGGCGAGAACGTCGGGGTGGCGGCAGCTTCGAGGACGTAGTCAGCGGCCGGATTGCCGCCCAGAGGCGCGACCCAGGTCATCGTGAGATTCAGGCCGCTCCGCCCCACGGTGAAGCTGGTGGGCGCACCCGGCACGCCCGAGGCGGTGGGCGTCGAGAGCAGGGCGGTCTCGTAGGCGTAGTAGCGGGTCCCCGTCGACACCGACTGGAGCCACATGTAGTTGTGGTCGGAGTCGTACGAGGTCCGACCCGCATGCACGAGGAAGTTGCTCAACTGCACGCCGTCGAGGGACGCGTAGACGCCGCCTTCCAACAGCGAGAAGTGTACGTGTGGGCCCGTGGAACTGCCGCCCTGGCACAGAGCACTCGCCTGATCGTCGGCGTAGACGCCAATCGTCTGGTTCGCGGTCACCTGCTGTCCGCTCAGCACGACCACGCCCTCGAGGTGGTAGTACTGCGTCGAGAACCCGTTCGGCGCCGTGACTCGCACGTTGCAGTCCGAGTACTTCGTCACGACGCCAGCGTGCGCCGCCACGACGTAGTCGGTGCTGGTGCTGTTGCCCCAGATGAGCGACCACGTGCGGGTGAAGTCGATCGACGACATCGGACTCGATCCCGAGCCGCTGGTGGTGTGCGTGCCGTTGAAGAACCACGATGAGTTGTTCTTCCATGGAAACTGCAGGAAGTTCGACGGCGGCAACGCCCCGCCGGGCACCTCGGCCACCACCGCGGCCAGCGCCGGTGAGGGAAACAGGCGCGTGTAGGCGTCGAGGAAACGCGTGCGCGCGACGTCGGCGACGTCGGCGGAGATGCCGGCCGGCGCCGCCGACCGGAACAGGTTCAGCAGCGCGAAGGTAGCCGCGTTGAGCGCGCGCGGCTGCCCGGCGCTGGCTTCGCGGAACGCGTAGAAGTCCACGAACAGCGACATCAGCAGGTTTCTGATCTGCTCGCCGGCATTGCCCGCGACCAGCCCCGCCGAGGGATCTGCCAGTGCGACCGCGTTCGACACGGCGCTCGACTGCATCTCCAGCAGCGCCAGCAGCACCTTCGGGCTGATGCTGTAGTGGCCGGCCCAGTGCGAGATCGCCGCGGCGTGCGGCACGAGGTGCGGCGCCGCGGTGGCGAGGTAGGCACGCACGTCGAAGTCGAGCAGCGCCGGACCGTAGACGAAATCCGCATCCTCGATCCACCGTGCGGCGAAGCCGTCGGCGAAGAAGTCCAGCGGGGCCTGCGGCGCCGGCTTGGTCGGGCCGTCGGCGTGCTGGATGGGTTGGGCCGCGGCCGGAACCGCGACGACGGCGAGCAGGGCGACGAGCAGGAGTGAGCGGCGCATCACCCCTGTAATCGTCAGCTCGCCGTCCTGGCCGTAGGTGCAGCGGTGTGCCACCACGCGTCGGCGTCGGCCGCCGTCCATGCCGCCGCGAGCGGCAGTGCCCGCAGTCGCACGGCCACGTCGTCGGCGGTGGGCGGCCGGTCGTCGGGCGACTTGGCGAGACACGCGAGCACGAGGTCGTCGAACCCCGGGGGCAGCGGGCGCGGACTGTGGCGCGACGGCGGATCGGGCACCGCCTGCACGTGCTTCACGATCGTGTCGAGCGCGCCACGGCCCTGGAAGACGTGCCGGCCGGTCACCAGCCAATAGGCGAGACAGCCGAGCGCGTAGAGGTCGGCGCGGGTGTCCGCCGGCCGATCCCCCATGGCCTGCTCGGGCGCCATGAACGCCGGCGTGCCGCGGGCCACGGTGGCCATCGTCAGATCGAGTTCGGTGGTACTCGCCGTGTCGCCGGTGGGTTTGACCAGGCCGAAGTCGAGCACCTTCACGAAATCGGCGTCGCGACCGTAGCGACAGACGTAGATGTTGGCGGGCTTGACGTCGCGATGGATCAACCCGCGGGCGTGCGCTTCGCCCAAGGAATGGCAGACCTGCAGCAGCAGGTACACGGTCCGCTCGGCCGGCAACGGCCCGAACCGTTCGACCAGCGAGTGAAGGTCGAACCCTTCCAGCAACTCCATCGCGTAGTAGAACGTGCCTTCGTCGGTGAGGCCGAAGTCGTAGAGCTGAATCGTGTGCGGCGATCGCAGCGAGGCGGTGGCGTGGGCCTCGCGCTCGAACAACGCCTTCAACTCGGTGGCGCCGGCCCGATCGTCGCCGGCGGCGCGGATCAGCTTGATCGCCGCCGGACGCGCCAGCAGGGCGTGCTCGGCGCGCCACACCTCGCCCATCCCGCCCTGCCCGAGACGCTCCACCAGCCGATAGCTGCCGAGGGCGCGGGCGTGCGCGATCTCGGTCCCCAGTCGATAGACGATGCGGGCCGTGAGATAGGCCAGCGCGACGACGATGAGATACGGCACGAACGCGCGCAGCGCCGGTCCCACGACCGGTGCTGAGGGGTCCTGTCGCATCAGGCCGATCGCGAGCATCGCCGGCACGGCCGTCGCCGAGGCGAGCGCGGCCAGCACGGCTTGGCGGGGCGGGCTCGGCACAATGGTCGCGAACACGAGAATCCACACCGCCACCCACGAGACGACCGGTCCACTGGGCTGCATCGACGCGTCGAGGTAGCGTGACGACGCCAGCCCGTAGCTGCCCACGACCTCGAACACCAGGCCGATGGCCAGCACCGTCCGCGGCGCCAGGCGTGGCCGCAGGCTGGCGACGACGACCAGTAAGGCCACGGCGATCGAGATCGTCGACGGGGCCCAGCGTAACGGCGTCGAGAAGAACGTCTCGCGGGCCGCCGGTGACGCCAGCGCCGAGAGCGGCCCGGCGGCGAGGAACGACGCCGCGTAGATCAGCGCCACCACCCGGACCCGGCGGGTGGCGTCGGTCACGACATCCGACGGCAGCGGCGTGCGCACGGTACGCGCGTCGTCGCGCCGCCGCGGTCGCGGTGCCTTGGCGAGCGTGGCGGAGCGGGCGTCGGTCTGGGAGTCGGACGGGGCCATGCGCAGGCGCGGAGGGCGTCTCATGATGACCCAGGTCCCGCGGCCACGCCCATCCGCCGATCGAGCAGCCGCCCGGACGCCGGGCCCTGGCCGATGCGATGACCGGGCAGGACCTACTCGGGGCGCTCGCCGGTGTAGACGGCCCGCAGCCGCATGTCGGTCCGCTCCGTGTACTCCTCGAGCGCGTGGGCGAGCCACCCTGCCAGGCGCGCGGCGGTGAACAACGCCTCGCCGGCGCCAGGGGCGAGCCCGAGCGCGTGCGTGAATGCCGCCAGCGCGAAGTCGACGTTCGGCAGCGACGCCGCCTGGGCACGCAGCACCGCGCCGAGCGCCTCGGCGTGGCGCACCGGGCCGAGCCGCTGCGCCAGGGCCAGGATCGGCGGCACGCGCGGATCGCCGGCCGGATACAGCGGATGGCCGAATCCCGGCGTCGCGGTCTCGCCAGTGAGCAACGCCGCCGCGGCGCGCGCGGCCGTCGTGCGCCGGCTCATCGACGCCAGCGCCACCTCGATCTGCCGACTCGCGGCGCCGTGACGCCGGCCGGACATCGCCCCCAGACCTGCGGCGACCGCGGCATAGGGATCCGCGCCGAACGACGCCGCCACTCGCACGGCCACGGTGGACGCCGCCAGTTCATGATCGGCCATCAGCACCAGGACATCGTCGATGGCGGCGATGGTCGCGGCCTCGCGCCGCGCGCCGATCCACGCGGCCACGTGCGCGGCGGCCGGTCCGCGCGCGCGGCCCGACACTGACGCCAGCGCCGACGCGGTGAGGCGCCGGGCCGTTGCGATCGCGCCCGACGGCCGCAGGTCGAAGCGCAGCGGGTCGGCGACGCCGAGAACGGCGACGGCGATGCGGAGGACATCGGTCGCGGAGGCACCGGCGGGCACGGCACGCAACACGCGGCGGGCATCGCCGACGGCAGAGGCGTCGGCGGCCCACGCCGGATGTACCCCCGTCGATGCGCCGTTCCACAGGAACTCCGCCACCTGCTCGAACGGCCACGCCGTCGCCAGCGTCGCCGGGGCCCGGCCGCGATACCAGTACTGGCCGCGCTCCACGAGCGTCAGGCGCGACGTGATCCGCAGGTCCGGCCGGCGTTCGCCGAAATCGCGGGCGTGGGTGCCGAGCGCGTCGAGCTGCACCGGGTCGAACCAGCTGCCACGGCGGCCGGGCAACCTGTGCGCGCGCAGCAGGCCGCGGCTCACGTAGGCATACAACGTGGCCCGCTTCACGCCCAGGCGGGCGGCAGCAGCCGCGGAGGGCAGGAGCGACGGCGCCGTCACAGGTTGATTGTCACTCAAGATTGATCAACGTCGTCCGACGCGCGCACGATCCGGACATGGCGACACTCATCGACGTGCCCGCGGGCCTGGAAGGCGTGGTGGCGGCCGAGACGGCGGTCGGCGATGTCCGCGGCGCGGAAGGCTTCTACCACTATCGCGGCCACGCCGCGCCTGACTTGGCCGAGCGCCTGTCGTTCGAGGCAGTGTGGCACCTGGTGCACCACGGCCGGCTTCCGGACGCTCGCGAGCTCGACGCGTTCCGTCGCGATACAGCCGCCCTGCGCACGTTGCCGCCCGCCGTGCTCGAGGCCCTGCCGGCCATCGCGCGCTCCGGCCCGCCGATGGCGGCCCTGCGCACCGCGGTCTCACTGGCCGGGCAGACAGCCCCGTCCTGGCTCGACTGCGACACCGACGATCGCGCGACGCAGGCGCTGCGTCTGGTCGCGTTGACACCGGTCGCCGCTGCGGCGATCTGGCGGACGTCGGCCGGGCAACCGCCACTGGCGCCCGATCCGGCGCTGGGGTTCGCCGCCGACTACCTGCGCATGGCGAGTGGCCGCATGCCGTCGACCGAGGCCGCCCGCGCCGTGGAGCAGTACCTGATCCTCACCGTCGATCACGGCTTCAACGCCTCGACGTTCACCGCCCGCGTGGTCGCCTCGACCGGCGCCGATCTCACCGCCGCCGCCGTGGCCGGACTCGCGGCGCTCTCCGGGCCGCTGCACGGCGGCGCGCCGAGCCGCGTGGTCGACATGCTGCGCGACATCGGCACGGTGGAGCGGGCGCGACCGTGGGTGGAAACGCGCCTCGCGGCCGGGCATCGCATCATGGGCTTTGGCCACCGTGTGTATCGCACCGAGGATCCGCGGTCGGTCGTGCTGAAGGCGACGGCCCGGCGCCTGGGCGGGCCGATGGTCGACTTGGCCATCGCCGTCGAAGGCCTCGTGCTCGATCTGCTCGACACGAAGTACCCGGAGCGACGGCTGCGCACGAACGTGGAGTTCTACGCCGGCGTCGTCCTCGACCAGGCCGGCCTGCCGCCGGCGCTCTTCCCGCCCACCTTCGGCGTAAGTCGCATGGCGGGCTGGATGGCCCACGTGCTCGAGCAGGCCGCGCACAACCGGCTCATCCGCCCGGCATCGCGCTACGTCGGCCCGGCGGTCGCGCCACGCGTCGACGTCGAGCCGGCCGCGGTGCCCTGAACGGGCCATCCGTCGGCCGGCGCGCTTGGCGTGCGGCCGACAGATGCGATAGCCTCGTCGGATTCCGACGCCCGCCGCGCCCCGTCAGGGGCGACGCGGCCGCCGAGTCCGTCATGTCGAGCCGCGAAGCCGACCCCGTCGCCCACGAGGCCGCGCCACGCGCACCGGCCGCGCCTCCTGAGGTCCACGCGCTCCTGCGCGCGATCGTCGACGGCACGCCCGACGCCATCTGCGTCAAGGATCTGCAGGGCCGGTTCCTGCTGGTGAACCGCGCGTTCGCCGACCTGCGCGACTCGACCGTCGATGACGTCATCGGCCAGCGCGACAGCGCGGCGGGCCGCGACGGCCTGAGTGCCGACGAGGTCGCCGTGCTGGCCTCGGGGGAATCCCACGCCGCCGAGACCACCATCGAGGTGCGTGGCGCAGCCCGCACCCTGCACGCGATCACCTTTCCGTTTCACGATGCCTCCGGTACGCCGGCCGGTCTCGTCGGCGTCCTGCGCGACACGACCGAGCGCCGCCACGTCGAACGCCAGGTCCAGCAGGCCCACAAGATGGAGGCCATCGGACGGCTCGCTGGAGCCGTGGCCCACAACTTCAACAACCTCCTGACGATCATCTTGGGCTACGCCGAGGTGCTCGGAGACGGCGCCGTCACCGCCACGGAGCAGCGGGAGGCGGTCGACGAGATCGTCCGCGGCGCCGAGCGCGCGGCGTGGATGACGCGGCAACTGCTGGCGTTCAGCCGCGCTCACAACGCGACACCGCGGGTCGTCGACGTCGGCGCGGCGCTGATGGACCTGCAGGGGCTGCTGCGGCCGGTGCTGGCTCGCACTATCGATCTCAGCGTGCACGCCGGCGACGACCCGGGCACGGTGGTCATGGATCGCGGCCAGTTCGAACAGGCGCTGACGACGCTGGTCGTGAACGCCAGCGAGGCCATGCCGTCGGGCGGGCGTCTCCGCCTCGAGGCGCTGCGCACGCGAGTCGATGCCGAGGACGTCGCGTCGGCCGCCACGCCCGGCGACTACGTCGAGGTGCGGGTGTGGGACTCGGGCCACGGCATGGACGCAGCCACCCGCGGACGCCTGTTCGAGCCGTTCTTCACCACGAAGCCCGACGGCATGGGCACGGGCCTCGGCCTGTCGATGGTGTATGGCTTCGTGACGCAGCTCGGCGGCCACATCGACGTCACCTCGGCGCCCGGCACCGGGACGCTGTTTCGCCTGCTGCTGCCGCGCAGTCCCGAACCGGCGCCGGCGCGTCGGCCGCGACAGGTGGCCCCGCCGCAGCCCGGCGGCAGCGAGACCGTGTTGCTCGTGGAAGACGAGGAGGCGGTGCGGCAGGTGGCCCGGCTGGTGCTGCAATCGCGCGGCTATCGCGTGCTCGAGGCCCGCGACGGCGTGCACGCGCTCGAGGTCGCGCGGGCCGCCGCGGGACCGATCGATCTGCTGCTCAGCGATCTCGTGATGCCGCGCATGAACGGACAGCAGCTCGCCGAGACGCTGGCGGAGGTGCACCCCGCGATGCGCGTGCTGCTCATGTCCGGCTATCCCGACCGCGTCGCCCCTGGCGTCGACGCCGACCCGCGCTTCGAGTTCCTGTCCAAGCCCTTCCAGCCGTCGGTGCTCGCGCGTCGCGTGCGCGAATGCCTCGATCGCGGCCGGACCGGACCGGACTGACGGCCGTCAGCGGCGCCGCGCGGCCAGCCGCAGGAACGGCTGCTCGATGACGCGGTAGGACCACGTCGCCACGACGATCGTGCCTGCCACCACGCCGAGGTAGAGCGCGAAATGGCGGCCGGCGCTCCACGGCTGCAGGCCCAGCGTGACGTCGACGATCGTTGCCACGGCGCCGATGACCAGTAGATGCCAGACGTAGACGCTGTAGCTGACGCGCCCGAGGTGATCGGCGACGGGCGTCGCCGGGCCCGATGCCTGCGGCGCCAGCGCCAGCGTCGCCAGCGCCGCGGCCAGCAGCACGGGGCTCGTCCAGTCGGTCAGCGGCAGCAGGTGGCGTCCCGCCAGAATGCCCACGATGGCGGCGAGCGCCGTCCAGCGCCACGCGCCGGACGGACGCGCCATGCGCAGGCCCCCGCTCGACACCAGCGCCGCCGCGCAGATGCCGGCCAGCAGATAGCGCGCGTGGATGGTGCCGAGCGTCTGCCGCACGACGAGCAGCGTCGCCGACGACAGGCCCGCGAACCCACTCCCCGCGGTGCGCAGTCCGGTCTCGACGAGGAGCGTCACGAGGGTGGCGAGCGCGGCCGCGGTCCAGACGTTGCGCGTGAGCACGAAGAAGAGCGGCCAGATCAGGTAGAACTGCATCTCGGCCCCGACCGACCAGAGATGCGTGGCAAACGGCACGCCTCCGTAGGCGACGAGCGCGGTATTCGGCAGCCCCACGAGATGCAGCCCGAGCAGCGTGCCGAAATGCGCGTCGCGCGTGCGTAACGCCGCCTCGAGCACCTGGCCGACCTGCGCGCTGACGCTCGCCAGCAGCCACGGCAGCGGGCTGAACACGGCGACGACCAGCGCGAGGTACAGCGGCAGGATTCGCAGGCCGCGCCGGAAATAGAAACGGGAGAGCAGCGCGCCTGGACGGGCCGCGCGGTCGCGCAGCAGCGACTGCGTGATGACGTAGCCACTCAGCCCGAAGAAGACATCGACCCCGGCCGTGCCCAGGCTTTGAATCCACGGCGCGAGCCAGATGCCGGGGAGCCCCAGGAGCGCCTTGGCCTGCTCGACGTGATGGATCACCACGGAGAACGCCGAGAGCGCTCGCACGTGATCGAAGGCGTGCACGTGCGACCGAGCGGCGGGCGGTTGGCTCATGCGCCGGTCGCCATGATACCCGGTCCGCCGCGCGTGAAATCCTTTTCCGGCGCGATCACGCCAAGTAACATCATGCGCCAGTGCTCGTGCTCCTTCTCGTGTGGCTGGCGGTGCTCATCACATTGCCGCTGCGCTCGCCGCTGTGGATGGTCGTCGTCTCCGGCCTCCCCGTGCTGGCCCTGGCGTCGTGGCAGACGGCGCGGCGGCGCGGGCGGCCGTGGGCCGCGTTCGTGCGCGAGACGGCCGACGTCCACGGGCTCGCGGCGGTGTTGCTCTACACGCTCGGCGAGCTGATCGCCAACTCGCACGGCATCACGACCGACGGCGTCACCTACTTCGCGCAGCTCCGCAGCCTGGTGTTCGATCGCGATCTCGACGTCGCGGCGGAGTTCACCGTGCTCGGACAGCCGCCGCGGCCGAATCACGTCGTGCCAATCGGGCCGACGGTGCTCTGGGCGCCGCTCTACATCGCGGTCGCCGCGATCGATGGACTCGGGCGCGCCGTCGGCCTCTGGCGCGCGCCGGCCGAGGCCAACACCCTGGGCCTGACGTTGCCCTATGTTCGCGCCGCGCTCTTGTCGTCGTTCGCAATCGGCGCCGCCGGCCTGGCGGCGCTGCTGTGGCACCTGCGCGCGCGCTTCGACCGTGGCGTGGCGTGGACGGCCGTCACGCTCACGCTCGGCGCGACGCCGCTGTTCTGGTACCTCGTCTACGAGCCGTCGATGACGCATGCGGCGTCGTTCGGCTTCGCCGCGCTGTTCGCGGTCGCGTCGGCGGCGTGGCTGGGCGATATGCCGGGTCGGGGACAGGCACCATCCGACCTCCGTCAGGTGCCGGTCCCCACGCCCACGGTACGTCGATGTCTCGTACTCGGCGCCCTCCTGGGTGCAGCGTTTGCCGCGCGATCGCAGGAAGCGCTGTTCGCGGTGCTGCCAGCGCTGCTGGTCCTCGGCGCCGCCCGGCCGTGGCCCGAGCGCCTCGCCGCCGCCGGACGTCTCGCTGGCTGGGCCTTCCTCGGCGCGCTGCCGTGGCTGCTGCTGCAGGCGCTGCACAGCTACGTGCTGTTCGCGCGCTACGACTACAACCTCTTCGGCGCGAGCGGCTACTTCAACCCGTGGCAGTCGCGATGGCTCGACACGCTGTTCTCCTCGTGGCACGGGCTGTTCTCGTGGACGCCCGTGGTCTACCTCGCCGCGCTCGGCACGCTCGGCTACCTGCGGCGTGAGTGGCACTGGGCGACCTCGGCGATCGTCGTGCTGCTGCTGACGGCGTGGGTCAACGGCGCCACGCAGGACTGGGCCGCCGGCTGGTCGTTCGGCGGACGCCGGTTCGCCAGCGTGCTCGTGCTGCTGGCGCCGGGCCTGGCACTGGCCATCGAGTGGTGCCTGCGACGTCCGCTCGTCGCTCTGGCGCCGGCCATCGTGGCGGCGCTGTGGTGGAACCACCTGCTGATGGTGCAGTACACGACCGGGATGCTGCCCAAGGACGAGCCGGTGAGCTTCGGGCGTCTCGTCCGTCAACAGAGCGAAGTGGTCACCGACACACCCTACGTCTACCCATTCGCCTTCCCCGCCAACGTGTGGTTCGCGTGGCGCCACGGCCTGCCGCTCGACAAGTACGACGAGCTGTCGGCGGTGACGCCGCAGGCGCCGTTCGAGACGCGCTTCGATCGCACGGCCGAGAAGTACCTGCTCGACGGCTGGGACGCGCCCACCGGCGACGACTGGGGCACGGCGTGGTGGATCGGCAGCACGCCAGCGATGATGGTGGTCCCGCTGGCGCTGACGCCGGGACGCGTCGCGATCACGATCCGGGCACGCACGCGCCTCGACGAACCTGTAGTGCAGGCGGCGCTCGCGCTCGACGTCAACGGCACGCAGCTGGGGGAATTCGCCGCCGGCGTGCCGGCGCCGGCCACGTCCACGATCACCGTGCCGGCCGAACTCGCCGCCCGCGTGTTCCGCCACGGCTTCAACCGGGTCGCGATCCGGAGCCTGGGCGTGTCGCGCGTCGACCCGGCCGATTCCCGGCCGCCCGGGCCGCTCGCGCGCCGCCGCAATGCCGCCTGGCCGGTGGCGTTCTACGACCTGCGCATCGCCGCGACGCCCTGACCCGGGCGGGGCGATGACGGGCGCCGTGGTTGAACGGCGCATAATGAGCGGGCCCCCAGCCCAGTCCCGGAGGAGTCATGTCACAGCCTCGGCTCCCGCGGCCGGTGCTCGCCCGTCGCGCCGCAGGTGTGGTGCTGGCGGCGATGCTGGCGGCCTGCGGATCGCCGGACCAGGCCGCGCCGGCGGCAGGCCCAGGTTCGACCGCCGGAGACAGCGCGGCCGCGGCAGCCGCGGCGCCCAACACCACCGACCCGCGCTGGGTGCTGCAGCATTCGCCGCGAGCCGACGTCGCGGTGGTCTTCGTGCACGGCCTCTTCGGCGACACCCTGGGCACGTGGACGCACGGGCCCGGCGCCAGCATGTTCGACTTCGTGAAGGCCGACCCGCGACTCGGCCCGAAGGTCGACCTGCTGGCGTTCGGCTACACCTCCAACATGCTTCGCGAGGGGTCGCTCGACATCCAGGAAGCGGCCAATCGCCTGCACTCGCGGCTGCAGTTCCACGGCGCGTTCGACTACCCCGCCATCGTCTTCGTCACGCACAGCATGGGCGGCCTGGTGGCCCTGCGCGAGTTGCTCACGCACCGCGAGATCGTGCCGAAGGTGAAGGGCCTGGTGCTCTTCGCCACGCCGCAGGAAGGATCGCAGATCAGCAGCATCGCGCGCGTGGTCGCCAACAACATCGCCCTCGATCAACTGCTGCCAGCCGACCGCAACGGCTTCCTGCGCCAGTTGAACGACGACTGGATCTCGCTGCCGAACCGGCCGCAGGTGCACTGCGCCTACGAGAAGAAGCCCACCGGCGGCATCGTCATCGTGCCGTGGGAGAGCGCCACGCGTTTCTGCGATCGCACCGCCGATCCGATCGACGCCGATCACGTCGCGATCGTGAAACCCGATCGGCCCGAACACGACGCGATGGTGACCCTCACCAACGCCCTCGACACGTTCGTCCTGAACCAGGCCCTCAAGCCGGCCCTCGAACTGCCCGACTTCGTCGCCGACGGCCCCGTACGCGTATTCACGCTCACCGATCCGAGCGGCCGATCGCGGGCCCGATTGATCAACGCCGGCGGGTCGGCGCTTCGCGTCACTGTGGCGCAGGTCGATCCCGACCTGTTCGTGTGGCCCGACGACACGCCGAAGGCGATCCCCGCCAACGACCGCCTCGACATGCACCTCGCGCTGGGCTTTGGTGCCCGCGCGCCGGAGTACCGATTCACCCTGAGCTCCGACGTCACGCCGGCGACGCCCATCGTGGTGCGCGTCGATCCCGAGCGCCTGCGGGCGGCGCGCGCCACGCTGGCGGCCGAGGTGTCCACTACCGTGACCGGCCTCCTCGAGCGCGACGGCCCGCGGCTGCGAGCGGCGCCGCCCGGGAGCCCCGAGGCCCTCGACGCCGTCACGCAGTCGGCGCGCGACGTGATCGCCGCGCGCAGTCCGGGCCTGCCGGAGGGCGCGACGTGGGTCATCACCGCAGACCTCATGGACGCCGGCAATTGGCACGGCCTGGCCATCCGCGCGCTGCGCCGCGCCGAGGCCGCATCGCCGGCAACCGTCCGGACCCCCTCGGTGCAGCGGCTCGCGGGCCTCGTGTCGGCGCGCGCGGGCGAGCCAAGGGTCTTCGCCTCGGCGCCGACGCCGGCCGGGCAGGCCGCGGAGGATCGGCCGCAGCCGTTCGTGGATCCCGCCGCGGCGGGGCCGGCAACGGCGCTGTCGAAGGTGATGCGCGACATCCCGGCGTTGAAGGGCCAGGGGCTGAGCCTCGAGGGTGACCTCCACCGGGCCAGGGGCAACCGCGCCGACGCCCGGCGCCTCTACACGGAGGTCGCGGCCCTTCGGGCCACCCCATCGGTGAAGCTGCGCATCGATCGCGTGCAGCGCCCCCTGCGCTGAACGGCTATAGTCGAAGGCTCGTCGAAGGAGGTTCGATGCGTTTCCTGCTGCCCGTTCTCACCCTCGCCGGGCTCGCCGTGGCCACGCCGGGCTTTGCGCAGGCGCCGGCCCAGGCGCCCACCGATCGCACCAAGGCCACGGTCTTCACGGCCGAGATGCTGGCGACTGCCCTCTCGAAGCTGCCCGCCGACCGGCCGTCCGGGTCGGCACGGGTCTTCACGATGGCCCCCTACAACGTCAACGTCGAGCAGCGGCAGCCGCGGGCCCAGGGCGCGTCGCAGCACGACGCCCAGGCCGAGTTCTTCTACGTGATCGACGGCGCCGCCACGCTGCTCACGGGCGGCACCCTGACGGCGCCGGCGCGAACCGGCTCCAACGTGAGCGGCCAGGGCATCGAGGGCGGGGTGCGCCAGGCCTTCAAGAAGGGCGATTTCATGATCGTGCCGTCCGGCGTCCCGCACCAGTTCGTCGACATCACGGCGCCGGTGCAACTGCTGCAGGTCTACCTGCCGAACGCCGCGAAGTAGGGGGGCGCCCGCCCGGGGGAGAATGGTGATATACTTGACATCTCTGTCCTTCGTGAGTCCTGCCTCGTCCCGGGAGCCGTCATGCCCGGACCACCTTCAGCCCTCATAGAAGCCGCCATCGGGAGCGTCCCGATGCGCACGCCGCACGCGCCGTCGATCGCGCGACGCGCTGGCGTGGACGGCCGGCCCTGCACGTGCAGGCCGGAACTCAATGGCGATCAATGGAGCAAGGCAATGGCGCAACTGCGTGGCACGATCAAGCGTTTGATCAGAGACAAGGGATTCGGGTTCGTGGCGGCCGAGGACGGCATGGAGTACTTCTTCCATCAGGCGTCCTGCGTCGACGGCTCGTTCGACCAGATGCGTGAGGGCCAGACCCTGACGTTCGACAAGGGGCAGGGTCCGAAGGGTCCGCGCGCCGAGAACGTCCGGCTGGCGTAACACCGCACTCGCACACGGCGTCCGCAGGCGGCCACCTCATGGGCCGCGCTGCCTGCGGATCGACGACAATCGGCGCCTCCCCGGAAGGAGCGCCGATGTTCCGTCGTGTGCCAGGCTTCGTCGCGGCGGTCGCCCTGACCGCCGCGTGTCAGACCTCTGCCCCACCCGCGGCCCCACCCGCGGCGGCGACCGCCCCGCCGGTCTTCCCGGCCGGACGGCTGGTGGACCTCTCGCATACGTACGACCGGTCCACGGTGTTCTGGCCTACGGCCGACACCTTCCGCCTCGAGACCGTCGCCGACGGCGTGACGCCGGGCGGCTATTACTACGCCGCCAACAATTTCTTCTCGTCCGAACACGGCGGCACGCATCTCGATGCCCCGGTGCACTTCGCGCAAGGCGCACAGAGCGTCGAGCAGATTCCGCTCGACCGGCTCGTCGGCGCGGCCTACGTCGTCGACGTCACCGACCGGGCCACGGCGA
Source organism: uncultured Acidobacteriota bacterium (assembly GCA_902826065.1). Taxonomy (GTDB): domain Bacteria; phylum Acidobacteriota; class Vicinamibacteria; order Vicinamibacterales; family UBA2999; genus CADEFD01. The sequence continues at coordinate 36,665 of CADEDM010000009.1, forward strand.
ATGCCGACCATCAGGTGACCGTCGAAGACCTGGCGCGCACCGAGGCGGCGCAGGGCCCGATTCCGCGCGACGCGATCGTGCTGCTGCGCACCGGCTTCTCCACGCGCTGGCCCGACGCCGCTCGCTACCTGGGCACGGCGCTGCGGGGTGAGCCCGGCGCCAGGGCGTTGCATTTCCCTGGCCTGCATCCCGACGCGGCCGCCTGGCTCGTGGCGAACCGCACCATCAAGGCCATCGGCATCGACACCGCCAGCATCGACTTCGGGCAGTCGACGGCCTTCGAGTCACATCGCACGCTCTATGCGAAGAACATCCCCGCGTTCGAGAACCTCACCGGCCTCGAGGCCCTGCCGCTCACCGGCGCCTGGATCGTCGCGCTGCCGATGAAGATCGGCGGCGGCAGCGGCGCGCCGCTGCGGGCGATGGCAATCGTGCCCTGATCAGCGGCGTCGGTCAGTAGCCGCGCTCGAAATCGACGCGATACTGCAGCGACTGTCCGGCGTGGAAACGCCGGTAGTTGTCGACGAACACGCCGACGATGTCGGCCGGGAAGCTCGGCGCCGACGTGTGGCTCGTGATGTAGGTGTTCGGCGTGGCCCAGAGCGGACTCGACTCGGGCAACGGCTCTTCGGGGAACACGTCGAGCACCGCACCGGCGAGGCGCCCGGCGTGCAGCGCCTCCACGAGCGTTGCCTCGTCGAGCGTGCGGCCGCGTCCCACGTTGACCACGACCGCCCGCGGCGGCAGGGCCGCGAGCATCGCGGCATCGACGATCGCCGCGGTCTCGTCGGTGTTGGGCAGCACCGCCACCAGGTAGTCCAGCTCGCGCGCGAACGCGGCCTTGTCGTCACCGTGGAAGTAGCGGTCGACGTCGCGGCAGTCGCGGCTGCTGCGTGTGTAGCCGTGCACCCGCATCCCGAAGTGCTTGCCGGTGGCGGCGAGGTGCGCGCCGATCGAGCCGACGCCCACGAGGCCCAGCGTCTTGCCCTGCAGCGTGCCCGGCAGCGTGGCGTCCCACCGTCCGGCGCGCTGTGACTCGAGTCGCGGCACGATCTTCCGCTCGAGCATCAGCAGATAGCCGAACACGTACTCGGACATCAACGGCCCGAAGACTCCGCGGATGTTCGTGAGCACGTAGTCGCGTCTGAGCGCCGGGTCGAGCATCGGCTCCACGCCGGCCCATGTGAGCTGGGTCCAGACGAGGCGCGGCAGGTGCGGCAGCGCCTCCTTCACGCGGGTCGGATCACCGAGCAGGATGTCGCTGTGCGCGCCACGGGCCAGGCCGTCGGCGACATCCGACGCGGCGACGATGGCGAGATCGGGCAGCGCGCCGGCCTCGACACGGGCGCGGTAGTCGTCGGGGTGTTTGGTCAGGATCAGCAGGTGATGCATGGCGGGCGGTCCACTTTACTCCGCCGTCGCACCGGATCGCCGTCGGCGCAGCGCGATGGGGACTGCTAGGATGTGGGCTCCGGAGGCTCGATGCGCACTCGCCCGCTCGCTGTCCCTGTCGTCCTGGCGCTTACCGTTGCCGCTGCCCTCTCGTTCACCGCTCTCGCCCGCCAGGCCCCGAAGGTCGACGACGCACGCCTGCGCGCGCCGGAGCCGGGCGAGTGGCTCGGGTACGGCCGCGACTACGCGGAGACGCATCACAGTCCGCTGACGCAGATCGATCAGTCCACGGTGAGCCGTCTGGCGCCGGCGTGGTCGGTGGAAGTCGGATCGGCCGGCAAGATCGAGACGACGCCCATCGTCGCCAACGGCGTGCTCTACGGCACCTCGACCTACAGCGTCGTCTACGCCATCGACGCCCGTACCGGCGCGCTCAAGTGGCGCTGGGATCCGGCGCTCGTGAAGGGCGGCTACGCCGACGGCGCGGCGCGTTTCTGCTGCGGCCCGGTGAACCGCGGCGTCGCGATCTACGACGGCAAGGTCTACGTCGGCCTGCTCGACGGACGCCTGGTCGCGCTCAACGCCGACACCGGGCATGTGGTGTGGGCGGTGCAGACGACGCCCGTGGGCAAGGACTACTCGATCACCGGCGCGCCGCGCATCGTGAAGGGCAAGGTCGTCATCGGCAACGGCGGCGGCGAGTACGGCGTGCGCGGGTATCTCACCGCCTACGACGCCCAGACCGGCAAGCAGGCGTGGCGCTGGTGGGTGGTACCGGGTGATCCGGCCAATGGACTCGAGGACCGGTCGATGGAGGTCGCCCTCAAGACCTGGAAGGGCGAGTGGTGGAAGTACGGCGGCGGCGGCACGCCGTGGGACGGCATCGCCTACGACCCGGACGCCAACCTCGTCTACGTCGGCACGGGCAACGGCTCACCGTGGGCGCGGACGCACCGCAGCGCCGGTACCGGCGACAACCTGTACCTGTCGTCGATCGTCGCGCTCAACGCCGACACCGGCCGTCACGTCTGGCACTACCAGACGACGCCCGGCGACGACTGGGACTACAACGCCGCGCAGCCGATGATCCTCGCCGACCTCACCATCGGCGGCAAGCCGCGCAAGGTGCTGATGCAGGCGCCGAAGAACGGCTTCTTCTACGTGCTCGATCGCCTCAGCGGGGAATTGCTCTCGGCGCAGCCGTACGTGGCGGTGACGTGGGCGACGCACATCGACATGAAGACGGGACGTCCCGTCGAGACGCCCGAGGCCCGTTATGGCAGCAAGGGCGCGCGACTGTCGCCGTCGGCGGTGGGCGCGCATCACTGGCCGCCGATGGCGTTCAACCCGAAGGAGAGCCTGGTCTACTTCCCCGGCCAGGAGACCAGCATGTTCTATCAGGACGTGCCGGCCTTCTCGTTCCAGGAGGGTCAGTGGAACACCGGCACCGCCCGCGGCGCCGCGGGCGCGGCCGTGGCGGCGGCGCCGACACCGCCGGCGATTCCGGGCGCCCGCGCCTTCTTCGTGGCGTGGGATCCCGTGGCGAACAAGGAGCGCTGGCGCATCGACTTCCGCCCCAGCGGCGGGGCGCTGTCGACGGCGGGCCAGCTGATCTTCGTTGGCGACAACGGCGGCGAGTTCTACGCCCTGGATCCGGCCACCGGCAAGACGCTGTGGCAGCACAAGCTGGCGATGGGCATCGCCACGCCGGTGACCTACGAGCTCGACGGCAAGCAGTACGTGGCCGTGATGTCGGGCATCAGCGCCGGCAGGGTCCACGCGTTCACACTCGACGGCAAGTAGCCGCACGCGCGCCATGCGCCCTCTGAAGGCGGCTCAGGCGATCCGCGCCCAGACGAGCGTGCCGGTCGTGCGGCCCGTGGCGTTGCGAATCGACAGCTTGAGCGTGTTGCCGCTGTCGACGAACTCGAAATAGCGGATGAGATCGGTGCCGGGCCAGTTCGGATTGGTCGACCCCTCGACGAAGTGGGTCACCTTTCCGGAGGCATCGTCCACGGTGTAGCCGCCGTAGTACGACAGGAAGCTGCCGTAGGCCGCCGCGCGCTCGGGCTCGGTGGCCGGCGCCGACAGCGCCGGCCGGCCGGTGAACGAGAGCTGGGCCGCCATCTGGCCGGCAGCGTCGTACATGATGCGGCCTGAGGTGTAGCGGCTGGGCGTGGGGACGCCCTTCTCGTCGATGTTGACGAACGACACGAGACGCCAGTTGCCCGCGAACCGGCGGTCGCCCTGGCCCGGCCGCATCGACGCGGCCTGCACGGCGCGCGGCGCGGCGGGCGATCCGGTGCGCGAGGCGTCGACGGCCGCGACGAGTGCCGCCAGCGACTGGTTGAGCGTCTTCGTCCCCGCCGGTGCGCCGCGCTGGTGTCCCATGCGCACGACGACGAGGTCGTGCGACGGCACGATGAACACGTGCTGCCCGCCGGCGCCGGACATGAAGTAGGCGTCTCGCGGCAGGTTCCACTGGCCCTCGCCGTTGACCCAGAACTGCCCGCCGTATTCCTTGCGCTTCCAGGCCGGCGCAGGTGTCGAGACGAACCTCGCGAAGCCCTCGGGCAGCATGCGCTGGCCCTGCCACACGCCGTCCTGCACGTAGAGCATCCCGAGGCGGGCCCAGTTGCGGGCCGTGCCGTAGTCATAGCCGCTCAGCAGGAAGTTGCCCCACGGATCCGGCTCGAGCACCTGCCGCCGGATGCCGAGCTTGTCGAACAGCGCGCGCTGCGGATGCGTGAGGTAGTCCTCGCCCCGAGCCTCGACGAACTGTCGCACCAGGAACCCCAGCGTCATCGGGTCGGAGTTGCGATAGCGGCCGACGACGCCCGGCGCGAACTCCACCGGCGACGAGGTCGCGTAGGCGAAGGCGTTGACCGCGCCGGCGTAGATGAAGAAGTGGTCGTGGTATTGCGTGGTTGGATCGAGGTGGCGGTCGTCCTGGCCGGTGAAGCTCAGGCCGCTCGACATCTGCATCACGTCACGCACGCGGATGGCGCCGCGTGCATCGCCGGGCCGCCGCCACGCCGGTACCGGCGCGGGGTCGTCCAGCTTGAAGGAGCCGCGCTGGATCTCGAGGCCGATGAGCGTCGCGGTGAGGCTCTTCCCCATCGACCAGCTCTCGAGTTGCGTGTCCTTCGTGATGCCGGCCATGTAACGCTCGCCGACGATCTGCCCCTTGTGCACCACGACCATCGCCGCGGTAAGACCCGCGGGATCCGCGAAGGCGAGATCGACCGCCGCCTGCATCCGGGCGCGATCGAGGCCTGCCGGCCACGGCGCGGCCGGCGGCGCGTCGCCCATCGGCCAGGGCTGAGTGGCGGCGTCGGGCAGCGTCGTGCGCACCGGCGTGGGCGTGAACGACACGCCGTCCTTCCCCTCGGGATGGATGACGCAGCCTTGATCGCCGTAGAAGGCGGCGGTCCGCGTGGCGCCCTTCACGCTGGCGTCGACGCGCTTCTTCTCGCGGTCGATGTGGACGGTGACGGCCTCGGTGCGGTCCGGCGCCGGCATCAGGAACCCGGCGCTGTTCTGGCGCGCCTCGTCCACCTCACGTCCGCTCACGAAGATCGCCGAGCACAGGATCTTCGCGTAACTCGCGGCGCCGAGGCTGGTCGGCGACTGATAGGGGATGTCGGGGTGATGGGGCCGCGTCGGCGAAGCCGGCTGCGCGCCGGCGGCGGCGACGGCCAGGACGACGGTGAGCAACGCCGGGAAATACGGGCGATCACTGCGAAGGGCGGGCGTCATGCGCCGGAATGCTACACCCCGTGTCCGTCTGGACAAAGAGCGGGACCTGTCGCATCCTTCGGGGTCCCCACGGCTCAGCCACGTGCGCGCTCACGCCTTCGTACTCGCCGCCGCCGTCACCGGACTGACCGCCACTGTCGCGACGTGGCGGCCGGTTGCGCCTTTGCTGCAGGCGCAGCAGCGGCCGCTCGACCTTCCGCCGGCGATCGAACCCGAGCCCGGGCTGGTGTGTGCGGCGCCGGATCCCGACGGCCGCAGTCGCAAGGCCGCGCTCGCCGATGGCGCAGCGTTGTCGTTCCGGCAGGAACCGGCCTGGCTGCTGGCGCGGCCGGATCATGGCCTCCGCCTGCGCCGCTTCCTGGTCGTCGGGGACGTCGAGCGCGTGCGCTTCGATCGCTGGGATCCGGAGGCGAACGCATACGTCGAGGAGACCTGGACGCGCGAGACCACCGACACGGTCGGCGGGCGGCTGGTGAGCGTCTTCGAACCGTCGTGGCCGGCCTCGATCATCCAGACCCGGCTGGGCCGCGTCCGCGTCGGCCTCGACGACCCCGACCTGTTCATCGGCTACTACCGCGGGCCGGCCGACCACGTCACCGTGTCGCATCCGGTCAACGCGCGGGTCGGCTTCGACGCCATCGGCCCCACCGAGGTCGTCCGCATCGACGACGGCGTGCAGTACGCCAGTCACGTGGTCAACCTGGTCATCCCGGACTTCGGGGACCGACGGCTGATCGACGACTACGACCTGAGCACCGTCACGCGGCGCTTCTACGAGTTCTTCGAAGACGGCTATGACGTCGTGGCCGTCGTGCCGGCCGATGCCCACGTCGACGAGTTCGCCGCGTACCACCTGCGCGTCCGCAACGACATCCGCGGGCTCAACCTGCCCCAGTTCGACCGTGCCGCCGACTATGGCAGCAGCGGACGCCTGCGCGGGGTCGAGGCGTTCCACAACACGGCATTCATGCAGCCGTCGACGTCGTCGCACGAGCTGTCGCACATCTGGGGGCACGCGTTCGACTGGACGCGCATCGCCGGCATCGCTCGGGCCGGGCACCAGCCCACGGGACATGGGCCGCTCATCACCGGCGGCGAGTCGCTGGTGGGCGGCGTCCTGACCGCGACACGGCGCGTCGCGATCACCGACGGCGGCGACGCGGTGATCGAGCGGGCAGGCCCGCCGGTCCGCCCGCACCCGCTCGACCAGTACGCGATGGGGCTCATGGCCCCGGCCGATGTGCCGGGCCTGGTGTTGTTCGACGACCAGGGCCAGTTTTCCGCGACCGGCAAGAGCGAGCCTGCGCCCGGCACCGCGGTGACCGGCGGCCGGCGCGAGATCTCGGTCAACGCCGTGATGGCGGCGCACGGCGCCAGGTCGGGGCCGGTGTTGAGCGAAGTTCGCCGCGCCACGATCGTGGTCTCGCGCGACAGCCTGCTGCCGTCCGATCAGATGGCGATGTGGAACTTCTTCGCGTCACGGCACGAGGACGCGAGCGGCAGCGGGGTCATCTCCTACACCGGCCAGGGCTCGTTCGACGCGTCCACCGACCGCCGCATCGATCTCGCCACCGACATCCGTCCGCGCGACGCCGCGCCGCTGGCCCGCACGCAGAATCCCGAGCCGGCGGCGTTCGGCGCCCGCGACTGCGGCGGCATCACCTTCACCACCGCGCCGCCGACCCGCGTGCGTACCGGCCAGCGCTTCACGATCGCCGGGCGGATCACCGCCACCGACCGCAGCGACTTCACGCAGGTGATGTTCCGCTTCTGGCCGTCCGACGGCGACGCTTCGAGGGTCGAGCGTGCCTCGGCCGAAGCCAGCCGGAGCGGCGAGTTCCGGGTCGACGTCGAGCTCCGCAGCGGCCGCGAAGGCCAGTACGCGCTCGACGGCTTCCTGTTCTGGCAGGACGCGCCGGCGCAGTGGCCGCGCTGCTCGCTGTCGGTCGTCAACGTCGCGCCTTGAACGCGAGCGACGCCGCAGGCGTCGCCTGTGCGATCATGCGTCGCACGTGTCCGCGCCGCTGCTCGAACTCCGCGACGCGACGGTGATCAAGGACGGCCGGCCGGTCCTCGATCGACTGTCGCTCTCCATCCACGAAGGCGAGCACACCGCCATTCTCGGGCCCAACGGCGCCGGCAAGTCGGTGTTCGTGGGCCTGCTCACCCACCACGAGCGGGCGGTGCCACACGACGACGGCACGCCGGCCGTACGGGTGCTGGGCGAGACGCGGTGGGACGTGTCCAGCCTGCGCCGGCAGCTGGGCATCGTGTCGCATGCGCTGCACCAGCGCTTCGTCGGCGGCAACAGCGAAGGCTACATGACGGCGCGGACGGCCGTGGTCTCGGCCTTCCTCGCCTCGTACGGCATCCTGCGCTACGGCGCCGTCACCGCTGACATGCACACCCGCACCGACGCGGCGCTGGCGCGTGTCGGCGCCTTGCATCTCGCCGATCGCCAGCTGCACGAGATGTCGGGCGGTGAGGCGCGACGGGTGATGCTGGCCCGCGTCATCGTCACCGAGCCGCGCGTGCTGGTGCTCGACGAGCCGACGTCGGGGCTCGACCTGGCCGCCCGCCACGAGTTCATGGAGCTGGTGCGAGGCGTGGCGCGCTCCGGCACGACGCTGCTGCTCGTGACCCACCACACCGAGGAGATCGTGCCGGAGATCGGCCGCGTGCTGCTGCTGAAGGACGGCCGCGTGCTGCAGGACGGTGCGACGCGCGAGGTACTGACGCCGGGTCCGCTGGGCGCGCTGTTCGATGTGCCGGTGGCCGTGGACCGCGTCGGCGACTACCTGTACGCACGACCGGCGGCAGGATGACTGCCGCCGGCGTTGTGTAGCTGGTCCCTGGTCCCCGGTCCCTTCGGGTGCGTGAGTGGTTACTTGACCGTCACGCGCACGTACGCATTCGTCCAGCAGCAGACCTCGCCGTTGCCGCCCTCGCCCGAGTAGTCGGTGGCCAGCAGCAGCAGCGCGTACTCGCCAGGAGCGCTGAACGTGGCCGTGGTCGTGCCGGTGGCACTGAACGGCTCGTTCAGCTTGCCGCCCTTCGACGCCTGCAGCTTCACGTCGGCGGCGTCGAACGTCACGGTGCCGGGCCCGCGATACTTCTTCCAGCGCAGGTTGACCGGCGGACGGTCGTCCGTCAGCGGCGCCATCGTCGCGCTCGAGAACTTGCCGTCGTCGTCGACCGCCGTCGCCAGGGTCAGTGGCGCGCCCACGGTGGCGGACAGGGTCGGGGCCTTGGCGAGCGTGGCCACCGGTCCCTGGACCGACGCGCCGCCGCTGCCGACGCGCAGGACTGGCGGCGTGTTGTTGGCGGCGATCTCCGAGAACGGATTGACGTTGTAGTCGCGATGCAGCCGCAGTGGAATCTGCGTCGTCTCGCCATTGACGGTGATCGTCCAGGTCAGCTTCTGCTCGGCCGTGAACGCCTTTGGCACCGGGATGACGAACACGCCGGTGCGGCGGTGTGGCTCGAAGTGCGACGGCTGCCCGAGATCGGGTCCGCCGGGCTCGATGCGATTGTTCGGGCCGATCGGCACGTCGACGGCCTGCTTCAGGTTGCGGTTGAAGTAGCCGACCAGGAAGTTGTGGGTGCCGTCTTTGCTGTCGAACCAGCCTTCGAACGCGCCGGTGACGCTGGCGCCGAACTGGCGGGGCGGCTGGTAGGGCAACGTGGGTGCCTGCTGGGCAGACACCCACGCGCCCCCGGCCAGGAGGAGGGCGCCGCAGGCCAGCTGCGGCGCGAAACGGACGACGGGCATGCGGCGCAGCTCCCGGCTACTGACGATCGCGGTCGGAGGTGCGCGCCGCGGCCTTGGCCTTGCGCGCGTCGAGAATCTCCTTCATCTCCGCGTCGGTGTAGTAGACGACGTTCATCCACGCATGGGCCATCTCGTCGACGGTGCGATCGCCGTAGCCGACCCACTGCTCAGGATCCGGGTTGTCCTTGTTGGCGGTCGTGTTGTCGTACCACGCGCTCACCTGGATGATGGTGCCCTTCGGATAGATCGGCGACGCGTCTTCGTCGTAGATGTAGTTGGTCATCCAGTTGAAGTTGAAGTTGCCCACGTAGCTGACGATCTCGCGGGCGCCATCGGGCTTGATGGCTTCGACCTTCATCGCCTTCCCACGCAGGTGGAAGTGCGGCTGGAAGTTGGTGATCATCGTGTTTTCCTTGAGCACCGTGAAGCCCTCGGTGTAGGCCACCGAGTTGGGCGGGATGTCGAGGAACTCACGCTCGCGCAAGCCGGTGAAGCCGATCAGGTAGCTGCGCTTCTTCGGCTCCTGGCCCTTCGGGTAGAACCACAGGCCGATCTCCGAGCCGCCGTTGATCTCTTCGCCCACGGCGTGCAGGTGCTGGTCCCAGGAGATCTGCTGGCCGGGCACCATCAGCTTGCCGGTGCCGTCGGCGAAGCGGTCGTAGCCCTTGCCGATCGCCCATTCCATCAACTGCGGCCGGCGGTTGACCAGATCCTCACGTGCCGTGGAGGGGTTGAGGCCGAAGGTCGCCGTGCCGGTGTTGACCGCGTCGGTGTCGCCGTTGAGGAGCAGGTAGGCGATCGAGTGGTGCACGATCTTGCGGGCCTTGAGGTTGGTGGGCCGGATCTCGACCATCCGCACCCAGCGCGGTTCGGTGAGCGGGATGTCGGTCATCGGCCGGTACCAGACGTCCTGGCCGACGGCCGGCATCTTGTACTCGGACGACTTGATGACCATGTCCGGCGGACCGTAACCGTCCATCACGCCCTGCCACTCGTTGGTCGTGACGAGCGGCTTGGCCGGCGGCAGATCCTTCGGATCGCCCTGCGGCGCGCCGGCATCGACCCACTTCACGATGGTGTCGATCTGGGCGTCGCTGAGCGACATGTCGTTCTTGAACTTCTGCACGCCGACCGACTGGTCGATGTGCCATGGCGGCATCTGGCGACGCGCCACGCGGTCCTTGATCGACCGCGCCCAGGGCCGCGCCTGCTGATACGTGATCAGCGACATCGGCGCGATCGACTCGGGCTGATGGCACGCCTGGCACTTCGACTGGAAGATCGGGGCGATGTCCTTCGAGAACGTCGGCGCCGATCCCTGCGCGACGGCCGGTGTGGCGCTCGCGGCCAGCAGGCCAACCATTCCCGACAGCACCCACGGATTCCAACGACCCATGTCCGCCTCCTCGCGACCGACCCAGCCCGTGCCCGTCGGCCCCGGGACGGGGCGTGGGGCGAGCGCCGGCCATTCTAGATCAATTGTCACCGTCTGCCCGCAAAACACAAGCCCGGCAGGAGGTCCGCGGAGCCGCCGTCCCGACCCTCGGACATAATCGACCGGACCGGCTCCCACCCCATCCGTGCCCCGCCGAATCCGCCCGTCTCCGTCGGTCTCGCGGACCGCTTCGCCCGCGCCGGTTGCCACGCACGAGCGCGCCGGCCTGGGCAGGCTGCAGGCCTTGCTGGTGTTCGGGACGGCGCTCGCCGTGCGCCTGCTGCACGTCTGGCAGATGACGGCGACGCCGTTCGCCACCGTGCTCCTGGGTGATGCCCGGGGCTACGACGTGTGGGCGCGGCGGCTCGCCGGCGGCGACTGGATCGGCACCGACGTCTTCTACCAGGCGCCCCTCTACCCCTATTTCCTGGGCGGCATCTACGCGTTGCTGGGCGCCGACCCGGTGACGGCCCGGGTGGTGCAGGCGGTGGTGGGTGCGGCTTCCGCGGTGATGCTCGCCACCGCCGCGGCGTGGTTCTTCTCACCGCGGGCCGGGCTGGTCGCCGGCCTGCTGCTGGCACTCTACGCGCCGGCGATCTTCCTCGACGGCCTGCTGCAGAAGTCGGTGCTCGACGTGGCGTTCGTGTCGGCCATGGTGCTGGCGCTGGCCGCGGTGCACGCGGGCGGTGCGCACCAGCGGCGCTGGTGGCTGGTCCTGGGCCTCGCGGCCGGGGCGCTCGCCCTGACCCGGGAGAACGCGCTGGTGCTGATCGTCGTGCTCGCGGCGTGGGTGGGCGTGGCCGCGCCCGCCGTGGTCGTCGGCCGCGGCCGCGCGCTGGCGGCGTTCGCCGCCGGCGTCGCCCTGCTGCTGGCGCCGGTGGCGGCGCGCAACTACGCGGTCAGCGGCGAGATCTACCTGACGACGTCGCAGTTCGGTCCCAACTTCTACATCGGCAACCACGCCGGCGCCGACGGCTCGTACCAGTCGCTGCGCTTCGGCCGCGGCTCGCCCGAGTTCGAGCGCGTCGACGCCACCGAGTTGGCCGAGCGCGCCAGCGGCCGCACGCTCACGCCCGCGGAGGTCTCGTCGTACTGGTCCGGCCGCGCCTGGACGTTCATCCGCACCGAGCCCGGCGCGTGGCTGCGGCTGATGGCCCGCAAGGCCGCGCTGCTCGTGAACGCCCGCGAGGCCATCGACACCGAGAGCCAGGAGTCGTACGCCGAATGGTCGTGGCCTCTACGCCTGCTGGGCGCGATCACGCACCTGGGCGTACTGGGGCCGCTCGCGATCCTCGGCCTGTGGGCGGCGGGGGCCGATCGACGCCGGCTCGCCATCGTCGGGGCGCTGGCGGCCGCGTTCGCCGCGTCGACCGTCGCCTTCTACGTGTTCGCGAGATACCGCTACCCGCTGGTGCCGCTGCTCGTGCTGATGGCCGCGCCGGGCCTGCTGGCGCTGCCTCGCCTCATGCGCGAGTGGCGCTCGCCGGCCGCACTCGCGACGGTCGCGGGCGCCGTGACACTGGCGGCCGTGGCGCAGCTGCCGCTGCTGCCAGCGGCGCGAAGTCGCGCCATCACCGAGACCAACCTCGGCACGGCGCTCTACGAAGCGCAGCGCTACGACGACGCCATCGGCCGCTTCCGTCGCGCCCTCGACATCCAGGCCGACTACGTCCCGGCATTCAACAACCTCGGCGTGACGTTGCGGGCGGCGGGCCGCACCGACGACGCCATCCGCGTCTACCGCGATGGCCTCGCGCTGCGCGACGACTATCCCGACCTGCACTACAACCTGGCCAACGCGCTGCTCGCCATCAACCACGCCGACGAGGCCGCCGCCCACCTGCGTCGTGCCGCCGATGCGGGCGGGGAGTCCGCCGGCGTGCACAACAACCTGGGCACTGCGCTCGCCGATCAGGGGAACTTCCGCGAGGCGGCGGAGGCGTTCCGGCGTGCACTCGTGCTCGAGCCGGCCTCCTCGCGCGCACACCGCAATCTGGGCAAGGTGCTCGCGGAACTGGGACGGCGTGACGAGGCGTTCACGCATCTGTCTCGGGCCGCGACGCTGGCCCCTGAAGACGCCGAGGCTCACTACGACCTCGGGGTGTTCCTGCTGAGTCAGGACCGCAACGCCGAGGCAGCCGCGGCCTTGGCCGCCGCGATTGGCGTGCGTCCCGGCTACGCCGAGGCCCACAACAACCTCGGGATCGCCCTCGGCTCGCAAGGCGATCTCGATCGCGCCATCGCGCAGTTCGAAGAAGCGATGCGTCTGCAGCCCGGCTTCGCGGATGCGGCCCGGAACCTCGAGACGGCGCGCCGCGCGCGCGGCGTGAAATAGCGCCGACCGGCGCGAACGCGCCGACCCGCGCGCGTTCTCGCATCCATCTCGAAGGCGCATTGTTCCTGCCTCATGCATGGTTCCCGCTTGACGTTCGCATGGACCACGCGTAGTCTCCGGGGCGCTGTCTTCGTTTGTCTTTGTCTGTGAAGGGCCGTATCCACACGGCTGGGAGGACTGGATGTCGAGGATGCTTCGGATTGCGCTGGCGACATGGGCGCTCGTGGTGCTGCTGCCGCTTGCATCGGCCGCGCAGAGCGCCATCACGGGTGTGGTGAAGGACTCGTCGGGCGGCGTGCTGCCCGGCGTCACCGTCGAGGCGTCGAGTGACGCGCTCATCGAACGAGTGAAGTCGGCCATCACCGACGACCAGGGGCTGTATCGGCTCGTCGATCTCCGCCCGGGCATCTATACCGTCACCTTCACGCTGCCCGGCTTCAACGCGTTCAAGCGCGACGGCCTGCAGCTCGCTGCAGAGTTCACCGCCACGGTGAACGCCGATCTGAAAGTCGGCGCGCTCGAAGAGACCATCACGGTGACCGGCGCCTCACCGGTGGTCGACGTGACCACGGCGGCACGCGCGCAGATCCTCGATCGCGAGGCCATCGATGCGATTCCGACAGGCCGCAGCATCCAGGGCATGGCGCAGCTCGTGCCGGGCGTCAGCCTGAGCCTGCCCGACACCGGCGGCGCCCGCGCCATGCAGCAGACCTACATGTCGGTGCGCGGCATGACGACGGCCAACACCACGATGCTGGTCGACGGCATGCTGGTCAACGGCCTGCAGTCGGACGGCGCCGTGCAGAGCTACTTCAACGACGCCATGAACGCCGAAGTCAGCATCCAGACCAGCGGCATCGGGGCCGACACGACCGCCGGCGGCGTGCGCATGAACATGATTCCCCGCGAAGGCGGCAACCGTTTCTCGGGCGACTACAAGGTGTCGTACCGGCCGGGCAACTGGCAGTCGAGCAACCTGACCGACCGCCACACCGATCGCGGCCTGAGCGCCGGCAACGCCATCGACCGCATCTTCGACACCACGCTCTCGATCGGCGGGCCGATCCTCAAGGACCGGGTGTGGTTCTTCACCTCAGGCCGCTATTACACCGTCAACAACTACATCGCCAACACCTTCTTCGACGACGGCGCCCGCGGCCTCGACGACCAGTACATCAAGAGCCTGATGGCGCGCCTGACGTGGCAGATCTCGCCCAACAACAAGCTCTCCGCCTACTTCGACGAGATCGACAAGTACCGCGGCCACGACATGCAGAGCAACGAAGACCCGGAGACGGCGGCGCTGCAGTGGTTCTCGCCGGCGTATCACACCGGGTCGATCAAGTACACGTCGACCCTGAGCAACTCGCTGCTGCTCGAAGCCGGCTACTCGCGCAACCTGGAGTACTACACGAACAGCTACCAGGACGGCGTGGAGCAGACGCGCGGCACGGCGGCCTGGTTCGGCGCCGCGTCACGGCTCGAGAACGACCTGGGCGGCCGCAAGACGGCGGCCACCTCGCAGAACACGCAGAGCCCCGAGCGGCACGCGCTGCAGGCGGCGTTCTCCTACCTCTGGCGATCGCACAGCTTCAAGGCCGGCGCGCAGTTCACCTGGGGCGACTTCTGGCACACCGTCGACGCCAACGGCGACCTGACGCAGCAGTACCGCAGCAACGCCACCGGCGTGCGCTTCACCGTGCCCGACAGCGTGGTCGTCCGCAACACGCCGCTCAGGTACGGCGAGCGGCTCAACCGCGACCTCGGCTTCTACGTGCAGGACTCGTGGCGGCTGAACCGGCTGACGCTGAACGGCGGCATCCGCTGGGAGCAGATCAAGGCGCAGGTGCTGGCCGCCGAGTCGCCCGCCGGCCGCTTCGTGCCGGCCCGGACGTTCGGCGCCATCCAGAACCTGCCGAACTGGAGCGACTGGGCGCCGCGCTTCTCGGCCGTGCTCGACGTGTTCGGTACCGGCAAGACGGCCATCAAGTACTCGCTGAACCGCTACAACCAGATCCGCACCACCGGCATCGCCACCAACTACAACCCGCTGCTGTCGCAGACCGCGACGCTGCCGTGGCGTGACGTGAACCTCGACGACATCGCCGACGGCGACCGCGGCTGCACCGGCTACCCGCGGGTCGGCTGCGAGATCGACTTCACGGCGCTGTCGCCCAATTTCGGCACGGCGGCGCTGAACGAGTTCGGCGACTACCCGCGCACCTGGAACCTGGAGAACGGCCTCGAGCTGCAGCACGAACTGGTCCCCGGGCTGTCGCTGTCGGCGGCCGTGTTCCAGGGGTCGTTCCGCAACCTGACCACGACCATCAACCAGTCGTGGTCACTCGCGGACTACACGCCGTTCACGTTCTACAACCCGATCAGCGGCGAGCCGATCGAGGTGTTCGCGCGCAGCCTCGCGGCGCAGGCGCGGCCGACGCGCAACCTCGACACCTTCGACCCGGAGCGCCGTCGGCAGTACCAGGCGCTGATGACCAACGTCACCTGGCGCATCCCGGGCGGCGGCCAGCTCTTCGGCGGCTTCACGATGGAGCGGGAGCGGCAGAAGGCCTGCACCGCGCCTGACGATCCCAACTACACGTCGGTGTCGACCACGGTGGCCGATCCGCAGCTCGCCGGGAAGCAGTTCTGCGACGACTTCGCGTTCGACATCCCGTGGAAGAACCAGTTCAAGCTCTCGGGCACGCGGCAGATCGGCTTCGGCTTCGAACTCTCCATGGCGTTCCAGAGCAACCAGAGCCCGACCAGCACGCGCCGCATGACCGTGACGCGGGGCGTGACGCGGTATCCGGCCAATTGCCCGGCGCCGTGCCCGGCCGGCCAGATCATCATGCCGACCGGCACCTTCGGCC
>CADEDM010000010.1 GCA_902826065.1 uncultured Acidobacteriota bacterium
GCCGAGCCGCCCTTGCCCAGGATGGTCACGCCGGCCTCGACCGCGAGCGGATTAGCCGCCGCCACCATGTCGCGATTGGCGAACTGGGTGGTCTTGGGCGTCCAGCCCGAGGGGAACTCCGGCTGGCTCGGCGTCTGGGCGGCGAGATAGCTGGCCGGGGCGAGCAGCGTGGCCAGCACGAACGCGAGTGCCAGGGGAGTGATGCGCATCCGCGCATCATAGCGGGCGCGGCACCACTTGAAGCGTCGCGCGCGGCGCCGGCCGGCCGCGACGCGCGCTCCGCCTCACCTCGCCTGGCTGAAGAACTCCCGCGTCAGTCTCTTGAGCAGGCCGAGCGAGCCAAGCACCGCGATCAGGTTCGGGATGGCCATCAGCCCGTTCAGCGTGTCGGCCACGTCCCAGACCAGGTGCAGCGAGCCGACGGCCCCGAGATAGATGAACACCAGCCACGCCAGCCGATAGGGCATCGCAGCGCCGCGTCCGAACAGATAGACGATGGCGGTCTCGCCGTAGTAGCTCCAGCCGATCACGGTAGAGAACGCGAACAGCGTCAGGCTCGTGGTGACGACGATGTTGCCCCAGGTGCCGGGCAGGCCGACTGAGAACGCGTGGCCCGAGAGCGCGGCGCCGGTCTCGCCGTTCGCCCACACGCCGGTGACGAGAATGACCATGCCGGTGGTGGTGCAGACCAGGATGGTGTCGACGAACACCTCGAAGATGCCGTAGAGTCCCTGCCGCACTGGATGGTCCGTGCGCGCGGCGGCGTGCACGATCGGGGCGCTGCCCAGTCCGGCTTCGTTCGAGAACAGGCCGCGGGCGATGCCATAGCGCATCGCCACCAGCATCGTCGAGCCCACGAAGCCGCCGGTGGCGGCGGTGCCGCTGAATGCCGACGACACCACCAGCGACAGCGCCGCCGGGATCTCGCCGGCGAACCGCACCAGGATCACGAGGCCGCCACCCAGATAGAGCAGCGCCATGAACGGCACGAGGATCTCCGTGAAATCGCCGATCCGCTTGATGCCGCCCAGAATCACCGATGCCGTGAGCACCGCGAGGACGACGCCGGTCAGCGACGGGCTGATGCCGAACGAGTCCTGCAGGCTCGACGCCACCGAGTTGCTCTGCACCATGTTGCCGATGCCGAAGGCCGCCAGCGAGACCAGCGCGGCGAACAGCGTGCCCAGCCACGGCAGGCCCAGGCCCTTGCGCAGGATGTACATCGCGCCGCCGCGCATCTGGCCGGCGTCGTCCGGTTCGCGGTAGTGCAGCGCGATCACGATCTCGGCAAACTTCGTGCACATGCCGAGCACGCCCGAGACCCATAGCCAGAACAAAGCGCCCGGCCCGCCGATCGAGATGGCCGTGGCCACGCCGGCGATGTTGCCCACGCCCACCGTGGACGCCAGGGCTGTCGCCACCGCCTGGAAGGGCGAGACTTCGCCGGGGCCGGCCGCCTTTTGCGTGATCTTGCCCAGCACCTCGCGCAACGCGAAGGGGAGGTAGCGGAACTGGACACCGCCGGTGAGCACGGTCAGGAGCAGGCCCGTGCCGACCAGCAGCACGATCATCGGCCAGCCCCAGACGTAGCCGTTCAACCAGCCGTTTGCAGCAGCAATCAGTTCGATCATCGCAGCGAGGATAACCTGCCGCGGGGGGCTGTGACCCGCGGATCGGAGATCGGCATGCGTCCGCGGTCGCCGGCCGGGCCGTGGCCACGGCCGACCGGTGCGCTACGATGCGCGCCATGCGCACGATCCATCGCCTCGTCACCCTGGCAGTCGCGCTCGGCTTGAGCACGGCGAAGCCGGTCGCACAGCCGGGGCCCGACGCCGCGGCGATGATGGCCCGCATCGAGGCCCCGCAGGTGCCCGACCGGCAGGGGCTCGACGCGCTGACGCTCGACCAGGTGATGCGCCGCTTCCGGGTGCCGGGCGTCAGCGTGGCCGTCATCAAGGACTTCAAGATCCACTGGGCCAAGGGATACGGCGTGGCCGACGTCAGCACCAGCCGGCCGGTGCGCACCGACACGCCCTTTCAAGCGGCGTCGATCAGCAAGCCGGTCACGGCGCTGGCGGCGATGACGCTCGTGCAGGACGGCAAGCTCGGGCTCGACGACGACGCCAACCGGCATCTCAAGTCCTGGCGCGTCCCCGAGGGCGCCCTCACGCGCCCGCAGCCGGTGACGCCGAGATCGCTGATGAGCCACACCTCGGGTGCCGATGACGGCTTCGGCTTCCCGGGCTACGAGCCCTCGGCGCCGCGGCCGACCGTGGTGCAGATTCTCGACGGCGCGTCGCCGTCCAACGTCGGGAAGGTCACGTTCGCGCGTCCGCCGTACGCCGCCTACAAGTACTCCGGCGGCGCCGTGACACTCATGCAGCTGCTGCTCACCGACCTCACCGGCGAGGACTTCGCGGCGCTGACGCAGTCGCGCGTCCTGGGCCCGCTCGGCATGGCCGACAGCTCGTTCGAGCAGCCGCCGCCCGAGGCGCGCGCCGCGCGTCTGGCGCATGCGCACAACGGCCAGGGCGCGCACGGCAACGTGCCGTGGCACATCTATCCCGAGCAGGCAGCCGCGGGACTGTGGACGACGCCGAGCGACCTGGCGCGACTGGTGATCGAGGTGCAGACGGCCGCGCGCGGACCAAAGGGGCAGGTGCTGTCGCAGGTGTCGGCGCGCGAGATGACGGCGCCGGTCGGCACCGGGCCCTACGCGGTGGGCTTCGGGGTCGAGCAGCGCGGCCAGGGCTGGTACTTCGGCCACGGCGGCTCGAACTGGGGGTTCCGCTGCTCGCTCCTCGCCCACGTGCGCAAGGGCTACGGCGTGGTGGTGATGACCAACGGCGACGCCGGCGGCGGCGTGATCACGGAGATCGAAGCGCGCGTGGCCAGCGCCTACGGCTGGGACTCGCTGGACAAGCCGCTGCTGCGCTGACGATCCGCCCGGCCGCGCATCCCTCGTGGGGATTGCGCGCAGCCGGGCCAGTCGTCAGACGTGACGTCGGCTAGCCGACGGTGAAGGGCGCCGACGCGCGGGTCGTGCCCCAGTCGATCACCAGGGTGCCGCCCTGGGCCGAGTCCTCGACCGCGATGGTCAGGTTCTCGCCGGCCTTCGGCGCCTTGCCCATCGTCATCGGGATGCGCGCGAGCTCGTCGGCCTTGCCGGGATACGGAATACCCCAGCCCTTCGGGCGCTTGTGCACGATCAGCTGCCAGGTGCCGTTCACCGGCATCGTGTGCAGGCCGTAGCGGCCGGCGGGCACCGACACGTTGCCGAACTTCAGCGCCTTGTCGGTGATGAGCGTGGTCTGCTCGTCGGCGCCGGTGCGCCATTCCTTGCCTTCATAAGGATCGACGTCCTTCCCCGGCGTGCGTCCCTTGAGCAGCGGGCGTCCGTACTCGATCGCGACGTTCGCGCCGTCGACGACCGACTCGGATCTCACATGCGGGCTGCCGCCCGACCCCTTGCCGAGTTCCGTGACCTTCTGTGCCGACACGGCGATACCGAGCGCAGCGACGCTGACCGTCGCCGCAACCATGAATGCGCGCATTCCTGCCTCCACAATGTGATCGCTGATGATGACGCGTGCAGCTCTTCTGCATGAGCCGATCGTCTCAACCGATGACATCACGTTCGGCAGGCGTTGTTCAATGCCAAGCGCTCCACACGCCCGGCTCGACCGTGCCCCCAAGGCCCAGGGAGCGACGCGGTGGGGTTGGCGGCTCCCGACCGCCGTTCTCGATACCTCAGCAGGGGCGCATGACGCGCCCGCAACCCGCACGACCCGCCGGGCCGACTCTGCCCGCGGTGCAGGAGGACGAGATGAAGACCGCAGCTTCCGCCACAGCCACCCCTTCGGCCGTCACGAGCGCCCGCGCCAACGCGCTGGCCGAGCGCCTCGAACAGGGCGCCAACGCCCTCGCCATCCTGGCCCGCGGACTCACCGAGGCACAGTGGCAGACGCGCATCCCGCACGACGGGCGCACGGTGGGCGTGGTGGTACACCATGTGGCCAGCGTCTATCCGATCGAGATCCAGCTGGCGCAGGTGCTGTCCACGGGTGAGCCCGTCGCGGGCGTGACCTGGAACGACGTGCACGCCATGAACGCCGCGCACGCCAAGGACAACGACGCCGTCACCAAGGAAGCCGCGCTGGCCCTGCTCGCCACAAACAGCGCCGCGGCCGCCGCGGCCATCCGCGCCATGACCGACGCGCAGCTCGACGCCTGCAACACCAACTCGCTCTACGCCGACGCGCCGCTCACGTGCCAGCACATGCTCGAAGACCACGCCGTGCGACACAGCTATCACCACCTGGCGAAGATCAAGGGCGCGCTGGGCGAGTAGCCACACGCCGACCGCGAATCGCGACGCCCGGGCCACGCCGGCCCGGTGCGCCGCCTCGCTGAGCGGCGGTCAGCGGCAGTGCAGGTCGGCGAACGGGTCCGTCGGCTCCCACAGCACAGGGAGCACGACGTCCACGCAGTCGGCGGCCGCGCGTTGCGAGATCCGCGACAGCATCGCCTCGAACCGCTCCCGCGACTGCGGCCAGAGCGGCTTGTCGAGGCTGCGGAAGAAGTTGTCCCAGTGCACGAGGATCACGCGGCGGGCCCCGGTGCGGCGCACCACCTCGTCCCAGTACGTGTCGATGAAGCCCTTGCGCGGCCAGCGCGACGTGCCGATGCCCAGGTAGACGACATCGGCGCGACGATTGCGCAGGGCGCCGCGCTTGTACCCCGCGCTGCCGTGTACGAGCAGCGACGTCTCGCCATGGCGGATCAGCACCGACCATGTGGCGCCGGTCTTCCATCGCAGGGCGTGCGCCGGCGGCCGGAGCGGGGCGCGAACGTCGCCCGGCGCCGGATTGCCGCCGCCGTGCTCCGACTCGATGAACGTCAGCTCGAAGTCGCCATAGCGGCGCGTCTCGCCGTCGCGGACGACGTCGATCTGCCGTTCCGGCAGGCCAAGGCCACGCCCCACGTTGGCCGTCGACTCCGATCCCAGCAGCATGGCGCCAGTCGTCTTCGCGATCACTGGAGCGTCGAGCGCGTGGTCGTAGTGGGAGTGCGACGCGAACACGGCGTCGATCGTCGACACGCCGACGCGCCGGAGCACGGCGTCGATGCGTACCTCGTTCGGAGCGATGCGCCAGAACGCAGTCCGCCACTCCCCGGGCCGGCTCACGAACCCGTCGGCGAGGATCGTGGTCCGTCCGTCGCGGACAAGCAGCGCGCTCGTGCCCAGGAACTGCGCCGTCACTGTACCGGCGATCGACGAGGGCTGATTCTCGACCCGCACCCGGCCGAAGTGGCCAAGGGAGCCCGACGCGCAGCCGCCCAGCGGCAGCGCCGACGACAGCAGGGCGGCGAGTCGCCGGTTCATGTCCCGTCGAGACAGCTGATGTGGCCCTGGCGCGTCCGGCTCGGGCCGAGGTCTCTCGTCCATGGGCGTTCCGACCGCTACGATACGCCACGCGTTCGGGGCTGATCGACGTGGAGAACCGATCACGTCGCAGGCCCGCTCCAGCCGCCTGCCAGCCGCGGTCCGGCGGTAGAGTAGCGCCGTGGCGGAGCCCGACGTGGCGGCGTCGCTCGAACCGACGACGATCGGCGCGTCCGGCGAACGCACGGGACGCTTCGATGGCGTCTCGCCCTTTGGATCGGGGGCCACGCCGGCCCACGAAGTCGCCGTGGTGCTGCAACAGCGCCTGCGCAGCCTGGCATCCATCGCCCTGATCGCGATCGGCTACTTCAACCTCGTTCGCTTCCAGCGATTCGAGATGACGCCCGCGTTCGTCCGCGCCTACATGGTGCCCGGCGCGCTCACGCTGCTCTTCCTGGCTGTCTGTGCCGCGGCCTTGTGGTGGACGCGCGAACAGCATTCGCTGCGTCGGCTGCGCTGGCTCGAGGGGCTTCTGTTCGGCGTGCTCACGGCCTCGTTCGCCAGCGATACGGTGAACGGCCTGTTCGTCTCTCCGGGTTACCTGGCGGTCTATGCGGGCCGGCCCGTGGCCGAGTTGTCGATCCTCGGACGCCAGCAGAGCATCCTGTGGCTGACGCTGATCGTCACCTACGGCACCTTCATCCCGAACACCGGCCGGCGTTGTGCGTCGGTGACCGGCCTTATCGCGCTGGTGGCGCTGTCGGTGACGATCGGCGGCTGGCTGGCCACTCGCGTCGTGTCGGGGCGGGTGCTGGTGTTCTTCCTGGCCGAGACCGTGCTCTGGCTCGCCGTCGGTGTCGCCCTCGCCGTGTACGGATCGCACCGGATCGCCGTGCTGCAGGACGAGGCGATGGCCGCGCGACGACTCGGGAAATATCGCCTGACGCGACGGCTCGGCGGTGGTGGCATGGGCGAGGTGTTCCTGGCGGAACACGTGCTGCTGCGGCGCCCCTGCGCCGTCAAGGTGATTCGTCCGGAGCAGGCCGGCGACCCCGCGGTCCTTCGCCGGTTCCTGCGCGAGGTGCAGGCGACCGCAACGTTGACCCACCCGAACACGGTGCAGGTGTTCGACTACGGCCAGGCCGCGGACGGCACGCTGTTCTACGCGATGGAGTACCTGGAAGGCCTGAGCCTGGAGCAGTTGGTCACGCAACATGGGCCGCTGCCGCCGGCGCGCGCCGTCCATGTGCTGCGGCAGCTATGTGGCGCGCTGACGGAAGCACACGGCGCCGGGCTGATACATCGCGACATCAAGCCCTCGAACGTGATTCTCTGCCGCCGGGGCGGCGTCCAAGACGTCGTCAAGCTGCTGGATTTCGGGATCGTCCGGCTGCGGCCCACTGATGGCGCCGCCAGCGGCGCGACCCAGACCGGGCTGGTGTTCGGAACGCCGGCCTACATGTCGCCCGAACAGGCCGAAGGCGGCGAACTCGACGAGCGCAGCGACATCTACTCGGTTGGCGGTCTGGCCTATTTCCTGGCGAGTGGGCAGCCGCCGTTCGATCGCGACAACGCCATGCGGGTGATGGCGGCGCACCTCAGCGACCCCGTCGTTCCGCTCGCCACCCACCGTGCCGACTGGCCCCTCGCGCTGGACGCCGTCGTGATGCGCTGTCTGGCCAAACGGCCTGACGATCGCTTCGCCAGCGCCGCCGAACTCGATCGTGCACTCAGCGCGGCAGGCGTGGCGCCGCCGTGGACCGAGACCGATACGACCGAACCGTCGGGGGGACGCTAGCGGCCGACGGCCTTCCGCTGCTCCGGCGTCAGGCTCGGCCCGCCGCCGGCGAACGCCGGGCCGATGTCGAAGAACGCCCGCACGCCCTGGTCGTAGCGCGTCTGGAAGTCACGCGTGCCGTTGATGCCCACCGGCAGGCCGAACTCCTTGCCGGCGTCGATGACCTTGCGCAGGCCGGCCTCCGTGAGCTTCTCGTCGTAGCCATACGAGAGCGCCATGTCGCCGCCGCCGGCCCAGAGGATGCACTTGATGTGCGCGTCGCGCAGCGTGCGCGCGATCTCGCGGACGTTCTCGACGCCCAGCTTGTTCTCGATGATGAGCAGGATCAGCATGTCCGCGTCGGGCTGCAGGCCCCACACGTCCGACCGCCGCTCGTACTCGCGCGAGCCAAAGCCCCAGTAGCGCGCGGCGATGCTGTTGCTGGCGCCGCGCAGGCCTTCCGGCATGACGTTCGGCGCGTTGGGCGGCTGCGGATAGCGCACCGCCTTGATGGCGTTGATCGCCTGCTCCGGCGTCTCGATGTGCGGGAACATCAGGCCGGCCACGCCGGTGTCGAGAATCTGCTTCACCATCCACTGGTTGTGATGGATCTCGCGGCCGTTGGGCGGGATGCGCACGATCACCGGCTTCACCACGCTCACGCCCTCGCGGGCGATCGCCGCCGGGTCGAGCAGCGCGCGCAGGAACTGGCTCAGGCCCTCGACGTCGAGCGGGTCGTGTTCGAGGTCGTAGATGATGAAGTCGAAGTTCCGGTTGTTCTGCAGCGTCACCGCCGCGTGGTAGTCCCGCCCCACGCCGATGTAGTTGGCCCAGATCGAGAACGCGGGTTTCCCCTGGTCCAGCAGCCTGATCACCGGGTTGCTGCGCGGCGGCGGCGTGGCTGCGGTCTGTGCCTGCGGTCCGGGAACGGACAGAAGGGCAAGGGCGACGAAAACGGCTCCCCCGATGACGAAGCGTGGGCGCATGTGGAGCTCCTTGGCGTGCGAGCGGACGGTCCGCCCGCGGCGATTCTACCCAACCGGGTCGATCGGCCGAGTTGGGTCGCCAAACGCGGCGTGCTGCGGCATCCGCCGGAGTCAACCGGCCCCTCCGCACACGTTTCGGCCCGCCAGCCCGTCCGAGGTGGTCTAATTAGGGCGCCTATGCCCTACGACATGATGTTGACGTGCGAGAAACGGACGCTCTACAAGATCGGCGGCGCCTACGAAAAGCGCTGGAAAGAGGTGTCCGTAGCGGACGCCGTGGGCACGGCGACGGGTGACCTGCGATGCGTGCATTGCGGCGGCGAAGTGCGGTTGCATCACCGGAAGGTCACTACGACCACCGGCCCGCAGGATCATGCCGAGCATCGCCGCCGGCAGGACTCCGAAGGCTGCAAGGCGGGACACTACTTCCAGGGCGAGCATCGCCGGTCGGCCACGCCGATCGAGTGACGGGGCGCGTCAGGTCGATCAGTCGGCGAAGTTCACCTTCAGCGTGCGCCTGAGCGCGGTAGACGCGGTCCGAAGCTCGGTCCGCCGTCGCGCGGTGCGCGAGTCCTCCCGGACCGGACCAGCCGCCAGCGCGTTCGCGACGCGCTCCGACAGCGGCAGACGCGCGGCCTGACGCGACTCGAGCGGCGCCAGCAGCGCGTGGACGCGTCGCACTTGCGCTCGCGCGTCATCGATGGCTTTCACGGCGTCGTCGACGGACACCTCTCCGCGCCGAGCCTGCTGCAGCAGCCGGCACTCGAACGTGCGGCAGCACTGCGGGCGATGCGGGTACACGCTGCACCGCGTGCCCGTCAGCCCCGCGCACGGCAGCGCCAGCAACTCCGTGTCGGCATCGTCCGTGTCGACCTCGAGCCCGAGCGCCTCGACGCGCGCGGCTTCTGACGGCCCGCGCAGTTCGACATCGCCGAAGAGCGTGCCGTCGCAGCAGAGGCCGCAGCGGGTACAGAGCGTGTCGGTCAGCATCGCGCTACCCGGTGACGTTCGCACCTCCCACCGCCTGGCCGGCGTCGACCTTCAGCCACAGCACCGCGCCCAGCGCCAGCACGCCGGCCATCGGCACGAACGGCGCGTCGTAGCTGCCGGTCGTGTCGACGATGTAGCCGTAGAGCACCGATCCCAGCAGGCCGCCCACCTGGGCCACGGTGTTCATCAGGCCCACCATCGAGCCGGCGCGCGGTCCGCCGACATCCAGACAGACGCCGAAGACACCCGACTGCTGGAAAGTGATGGCGCCGTAGGCCAGCGTGAGCCACACCACCGTCAGCATCTGGTGCTGCGTGAGCATCGCCGCCGCCACGCTGGCTGCGGCCACGCCTAACGATATGGAGCCGATGGCTCGGCGTCCGCGGGTATTGCCGACGCGCGCCACGAGGTAGTCGCTGGCCGCGCCGCCGCCAAGGTTGGCGCCGGCCGCGATCACGAACGGCAGAGCCGAGAGCAGCAGGTTGCCCTCCTCGAAGCCGCGGCCGCGGACCAGGAACGTGTGAAACCACGTCTGGAAGAAGTTGTAGACGTAGATGTAGCAAAAGGCCACGCCCAGGATCGCCCACACCGTCGTGGATCGCGAGGCGAGACGCCAGGGGAAGGCCCCATGCGCGGCGGGCGTGTGATCGTGGCCGCCGCCTACTATGCGCGTGGCCGGACCGCCGCGCATCTCCTCGGGCGAATCGCGAAACCATCCGTACCATACGGCCGCCCACAGCACGCCCGCCACGCCGAACACGAAGAACGACATCCGCCAGCCGTAGCGCGCCTGGATCGGCACGACCAGCAGCGGCGCCAGCGCGCCGCCGATCTGCGCCGCCATCAGGTTCACGCCCGACAAGGTGGCGCGCTGCGCCGGTGGGAACCAGCGGGCCACGACCACCGACGAGTTGGGGAACACGCCGGCTTCACCCGCGCCGAACAGGAAGCGCACGACGAGCAGCGGGAGGAAGCTCGTGACCGTGCCGGTGAGCACGGTGAACGCCGACCACCACAGCACGATGCGCGTCAGCACGCGGCGCGGGCCGATGCGGTCGCCCATCACGCCGCTGGGAATCTCGAAGACGCAGTAGGCGAAGGTGAAGATGCCGGTCACCCAGCCCCAGCCCACCGGGCCGATGCCGAGCTCGGCCTGCATGCGCGGGCCGGCCACCGACAGGCAGACGCGATCGAGGTAGGTGATCGCGAAGAGCAGGATCAACAGGCCGACGACGCCTCGGCGACCGCCGGCAACGGACGGCATGGGCGCGGATTGTGTCACGCCCGTCGCGCCGCCGCCGCCGAAATCAGCTCGCGGCCACCATCGCCACCGTCTTGTCGATCAGGCGCAGGAAGGCCTCGATGGTGACGTCGAGGTCACGCTCGGGGGTGTCTTCTTCCTTGCAGTGCGACAGACCATTCGACGACATCGCGAACATCATCACCGACGGCATGATGCGGCCCATCTCCACCGCGTCGTGCAACGGCCCCGACGGCAGGCGCGGCGCATGGCCCGTCACCTCCTGCACCGCCTCGGCGCAGAGATCCACGAGGCGCGGGTCGAAGCGGCACGGGTCGATGCGCCACACGTGCCGCCACTCGACGCTCACGTGGTTGGCGGCGGCGGCCCTGGCGGCTGCGGCCTGCGCGTCGGCCAGCGCCGACTTCAAGATGGCCGGCTCGAGCGCGCGTTGATCGAGCGCGATCTCGCACACGCCGGGCACCGCGGTGACGATGGCCGGTTCCACCATCACGGTGCCGACCGTGCACACCATGCCGTGCTCGGGCGTCGAGTGCGCGCGGGCGATCTCGCGGCAGGCGAGCGCCGTCTCCGCGGCGGCGAGGAAGGCGTCGCGGCGCATGGCGATCGGCGTCGACCCCGAGTGCGCCGCCTGGCCCACGAAACGCAGCACGTGCCGTTCCACGCCGTAGGTGCCGATGACCGCGCCGGTGGATCGGCCCATCGACTCGAGCACCGGGCCCTGTTCGATGTGCAGCTCCAGGTAGGCGTGCGGATGTCGCGCGTCCAGCGCCTGGCGGGCCTCCGGCATGCGCTCCACGTCCACGCCGTGCTCGGCCAGCGCGTCGGCGAGGCAGATGCCCTTGCGATCGACGAGATGGCGGACGGCGTCGGGCACGAGGCTGCCACTGGCCCCCGACGACCCGAGCAGGCTGCGCGAGAATCGCGCGCCCTCTTCGTCGGCGAAGTCGGCCACGGCTAACGTCACCGGCGGGGTCGTGCCCTTGTAGCGGCGCAGCACCTCCACGCCAGTGAGCACGCCGAGCGGGCCATCGAGCCAGCCGCCGTTGGGCACCGAGTCGAGATGCCCGCCGATGATCACGGTGTCGGGCCGCGCGCCGGGCAGCGTGATCCAGTTGTTGCCGGCGGCATCGGTCTCGGCCGTCAGGCCCTCGGCGGCGAGCACCTCATCGAGCCACGCGCGCGCGTCACGCCAGATCGGTCCCCACGCCACGCGCTGGGCGCCGTGCTCGTCGCTGGTGCGCACCGCCAGCGCGCGCAAGTCCGCGATCACGTTGGCGGCGCTCACGCCTTTAGCTCCTGCTCCGGGTTGTGCCACGCGGCATCGCCGTCGCCATCGGCGCGCATGAGCGCGTCGGCCTCCGGGGGGCCCCACGTCCCCGGGTCGTAGTCGTAGAGCGTCGTGCACGGACCCAGCACCGGGTCCACGATGCGCCACGCCTCGAGCACCGAGTCCTCGCGCGCGAACAGCGTCTGGTCACCGCGCATCGCGTCGCCGAGCAGCCGTTCGTACGGCGACTTCTCGTCCGGCTGCTGGTGGAAGGCGTCGAGCTCCACGTCCTCGCCGGCCATCGCGTCGCCGGGCCGCTTGGCGCGCGCCCCCAGCGACAACACCACCTGCGGACTGAGGCGGAACCGGAAGTGATTCGGCCGCGCCGCCGCGCAATCCGCGAACACGTTGACCGGTGGTCGCTTCAGCTCCACCAACACCTCGGTGGCCGTGACCGGCAGACATTTGCCGGCGCGGATGTAGAACGGCACGCCGGCCCAGCGCCACGAGTCGACGTGCAGGCGCAGCGCCACGAACGTCTCCACCTTCGAGTCCTTTGCGACGCCGTCCTCATCGCGATAGCCGCGGAACTGGCCGCGCACGACGTCGGCAGGCGTGAGCGGACGCATCGAGCGGAAGGCCTGCGTCTTCTCGTCGCGCACGGCCTCATCGCCGCGGCCGCCCGGCGCTTCCATCGCCAGCAGGCTCACCACCTGCAGCAGGTGATTCTGCACGACGTCGCGGATGGCGCCGGCCTCCTCGTAGAACCTGCCGCGGCCATTGACGCCGAACGACTCGGCCATCGTGATCTGCACCCGCGAGATGTAGTTGCGGTTCCAGATCGGCTCGAGGAACGCGTTGGCGAAGCGGTAGTAGAGGATGTTCTGCACCGGCTCCTTGCCCAGGTAGTGGTCGATGCGGAAGATCGACGGCTCGTCGAAGTGCTGGTGCAACGTCGCGCTCAGCGCCTCGGCCGACGCGAGATCGCGGCCGAACGGCTTCTCCACGATCACCCGGCCCTCGTCGGCCAGGCCGACCGCCGCGAGGCCGGTTGCCACCGCGCCGAACATGCTCGGCGGAATCGCCAGATAGAACGTCGGCCGCTTCGCGCCGTCGAGCGCTGCCTTCAACGCCTCGAACGTGGCCGGGTCCTCGTAGTTGCCGCCGACGTAGCGAAGCAGGCCCGAGAGTGTCGCGAAGGCGGCCGGGTCGACGTCGCCCCGCTCGTCGATGCTGGCCCGGGCTCGCGTGCGCAGCTCTTCCACGCTCGAGCCCGCGCGCGCCATGCCGATCACCGGCACGTTCAGGTGGCCGCGCCGCACCAGCGACTGCAGGGCGGGGAAGATCTGCTTGTAGGCGAGGTCGCCGGTGATGCCGAAGATGACGAGCGCGTCCGACGGCGCCGTCACGCCTTGCCTCCGTGCGGCGTCTCGCGATGGCCGCCGAACTGAAAGCGCAGCGCCGAGAGCACCTGGTGCGCGAAGTCGCCCTCGCCGCGCGAGGTAAAGCGGTCGTAGAGCGCGGCGCTCAGCACCGGCGTCGGCACCGACTCGTCGATGGCGGCGTTGATGGTCCAGCGCCCTTCGCCGGAGTCCGACACGCGGCCGGCAAAGCCCTCGAGCGTCGGGCTGTCGGCCAGCGCCGTCGCCGTGAGATCGAGCAGCCACGACGCCACGACGCTGCCGCGCCGCCACACCTCGGTGATCTCGGCCAGGTCGAACGAGTACTGGTAGTGCTCGGGATTGCGGAGCGGCGTGGTCTCGGCGTTCACCTGCCGCGAGGCCAGGCCCACGCCGGCGTGGCGCAGCACGTTCAGGCCCTCGGCATAGGCGGCCATCAAGCCGTACTCGATGCCGTTGTGCACCATCTTCACGAAGTGGCCGGCGCCGGCGGGACCGCAATGGAGGTAGCCGCGCTCGGCCGTGTGCGCCTCGCCCGTGCGCCCCGGTGTGCGTGCAATGGCCCCGGCCCCCGGCGCCAACGCCGCGAAGATCGGGTCGAGCCTGCTCACCGCCGTCTCATCTCCGCCGATCATCAGGCAGTAGCCGCGGTCCAGCCCCCAGACACCGCCGCTCGTACCCACGTCCACGTAGTGGATGCCGCGCGCGGTCAGCGTCTGCGCGCGCCGGATGTCGTCGTGGTAATGCGAGTTGCCGCCGTCGACGATCGCGTCGTCGGCCGACAGCAGCGCCGCCAGCGCCTCGACTTCGGCGTCGACCAGCGCCGCAGGCACCATCAGCCACACGACCCGCGGCGGACGCAGCGCCGCGACGAAGGCCGCCAGCGAGGCCGACGGCGTGGCGCCTTCCGAGGCGAGCTGGCCGATGGCCTGGGGCGAGACGTCGAACACCACGCACTCGTGCCCGGCGCGCATCAGCCGCCGCACCATGTTGCCGCCCATGCGGCCGAGTCCGATCATTCCGAGCTGCATGTCCGCAGTATGACCGCGGCGCGTGCAGGCCAGTCAATGGCGGCAGTCGGGCCACGACGCGCTGTTACAATCCACCACAGCCTCGCTTCGTGGCCGCGCAGCGGCCTCGCTCGGCCGAACATGTCGAAACGGACGCTGCAGCTCCTCCTCGTCGTCGCCCTCGGGGCGATCGTTGCGTTCATCGCCGCCATGCGCCGGCAACCGGCTACGGTCGACGTCACGGTGGACCCGTCGCAGCGCTTCCAGGTGTTCCGTGGCTGGGAAGCGACGTCGGAATCCGGCCTCGACGACGCCTCGAACCTGGCGTACGTGCCGGAGCTGCTCGACGACGCCGTGGAGCTGGGACTCACGCGGCTGCGCGTGGAGGTCCGCTCGTCGATCGAGAACAGCCGCGACATCGCGCAGGAGTTCAAGGACGGCCGGCTCACGCCCGAGCAGTTCCGGTGCCTGCGCTACGCCACCGTCAACGACGACGGCGACCCGCAGACGATCAACGCCGCCGGCTTCCGCTTCGCCCGTCTCGACACCATGATCGAGACCATCGTGCTGCCGCTGCGCGACCGGTTGAGCGCGCGTGGGCAGCCGCTGTGGCTGAACTTCAACTACGTCGCCTTCCCGAGGCAGCTGTGCGATGGCGGCCGCTACATCCACGATCAGCCCGGCGAGTACGCGGAGTTCGTGCTGGCGGTGTACCAGCACGTGAAGGCAAAGTACGACATCACCCCCGACAGCTGGGAGGTGGTGCTCGAGCCCGACAACACGCGCGAGTGGACGGGCTCGACGATGGGCGACGCCATGCTGCAGAGCGCCGCCCGGCTGCGCGAGGCCGGGTTCACGCCGTCGTTCGTGGCGCCGTCGACCACCGCCGCCGCGCAGGCCGTGCCGTTCATGCGCGCGATGTGGAACCGCGAGCCGCTGCGGCCATTCATCCGCGAGCTGTCGTACCACCGCTATGACGTGCCGGCCCGGCGCGTGATCGACGACATCGGCAGCTACGCGGCGACGGCGGGTCTCGAGACGTCGATGATCGAGAAGATCGGGGCCACGCACTGGCAACTGAACGAGGATCTCGTGGCCGGGCGGGTCTCGGCGTGGCAACAGTACACGCTGGGATTCCCCGAGCCCGACAGCGGCGGACACTACTTCGTGATCGATCCCGACGCCGCCGAAGGCCGCCGTGCCACCTTGTCGGCGTCCGGCCACTACCTGCGCGAGTACTTCCGCGCCATTCGCCCAGGGGCCCAGCGCATCGACGCCACGGCCAGCCACCGCGACTTCAGCCCGGTGGCCTTCACCGGCGCCGACGGTCTCGCTGTGGTCGTCAGCGCCTCGCGCGCCGGGCGGATGACGCTGCACCGGCTCCCCGCCGGACGCTACCGGATCTCGTGCTGGACCGACCAATCACATGACGACGATGCCGGCAGCAGATGTGACCGGGACGTGACCGTGCCCGAGACCGGGAGCCTTGCCCTCGACATGCCGGCGCCAGGCGTCGTCAGCGTCGTGCCGACACGCTAGGTCGTGGGCCCCTGTGCCCCGGGCGAAGTCTGCGCCGCTGCAGAACATGTTCTGCCTTGTTCCACGGCCGCGATCGGCCAGTTCCCCCCGACGTCGCCCGATGCGCGAGCCTGCACGCAGCGCCGTCCCCCTGCGAGCGCCACGGTCGCGGCACGACAATCGCATACGCTTGAGCTGATGCGGATGCGTTCGTCGACCCTGTTCCCACGCTGGAAGTCGACACCGGCAGCGTCGCTCAGCACCACGCTTGCGAACATCGGGCAGCTCCCACGTCCTGACGACGTGTCGGCGCCACCCGTGTCGTAGCGGCTCACCACCACGGCCCCCTCCCTGTGAACCATCCGCTCACAAGTCGTCGTCTGCCTGTTTCCGCCGGACTCCTGCTCGGCGTCGGCGCCGCCGGCCTGGCCGCACTCGCCATCAACATCGCCGGCGTCGACCTCTTGTGGGTGCACTCGCAGCTCCAGTGGCGGACCCCTGTGCTGATCGCCCTGGCGATCGGCGCCCACCTGCTCCGGCGCTCCTCACCGTCGGTCTCCGTCGCCGTCCTGCACCTGGCGGCGGTTGGCTCGTGCATCACCGATCTGATGGCCACCGGCTCGTGGGCCATGGGCTGGGGACCGCTGGCGCACGTCAACGACTGCCTGACGCTGCTCAACCTCTGTGTCATCAGCGTGAGCACCGGCTTCGCCCTGGCCCGCATCGAGCCCGAGGCCCGCCTGCTGACGAAGGTCGCGCTCCTGGCCGTTGCGAGCGGTATCGCCGGCACGGCCCTCGGACGTCAGCCGCTGCCGCCGCTCGCCTGGGCGCTCTTCGGCTCGGTGATCGGCTTCATGGCGTTGATCTGGGCGCTGGAGCTGTCGCGAGCCGTCGTGCGCCGCGGTCCCGCCGCCTTCGACTGGCCTGCCCGCCTCGACGTGATCCTGGCGCTGTGGGTGTTCGCGGCCGCGGCCACCATCTCGGTCCTGGTGTTCGAGGGCATCCCGCACGTCCCCGACGAGACCGCCTACCTGTTCCACGCCAAGTACTTCGCGGAAGGCCGTCTGTTCCTGCCGGTGCCTCCCGACGTCGCGGCCTTCGAGCTGATGCACACGCTCGACGACAACGGCCGCTGGTACAGCATCTTCCCCCCCGGCTGGCCGGCCGTCCTGGCCCTGGGCGTGCGGGCCGGCATCCCGACGCTGCTCAACCCGCTGCTGGCGGCGGCGACGATCCTGCTGCTGTTCCGGATCCTGACCCGTCTCTACGGCCGCCGGGTCGCGACGCTCGCCTGCACACTGCTGGCGCTCTCGCCCGAGTTCCTCCTGATGTCAGCCGGGCTGATGTCGCACCCGCTGGCGGTGGTGTGCACCCTGGTGGCGGCCTACGCCATGCTGCGCGCGGAGACGAGCAAGCCGTTCGACTGGGCGGCGCTGGGCGGCCTCGCGCTGGGGCTGCTGGCGTTGACCCGGCTGTTCGAAGCGGCGCTCGTGGTCGCCGCGTTCGCGGTCTACTTCCTGTCGCAGAAGCCGTGGCAGTCGCGACAGCGCGTGCTCACTGTGTGCGTGTTCTACTGCGTCTCGCTGATCGGCCCGGTGGCCACGTTGCTCTATCAGCAGCAGCTGACCGGCAACGCCTTCGCCGATCCGATCACGAAGTACTTCGACCGCCATTTCTATCCCGGCAGCAACCGCCTCGGCTTCGGCCCGTCGATCGCCAACCTGGGCTGGGCCAACGACATGCTGCCCGGCCACAGTCCACTCGAAGCCGCGCTGCACGTGCAACTCAACACTCAGCTCGTCGACACCGAGCTGTTCGGTTGGCCGTTCGGCTCGCTGGTGGCGCTGCTGCTGTTCATCGCGTGGAGAAAGCGCTTATGGCAACGAGCGGACTTGTTGTTCGTATGCCTGATCGCGTTCCCCATCATCGGCCAGGCGTTCTACTGGTATTCGGGCGCCGACTTCGGCGCCCGCTACTGGTACCAGATCGTCGTGCCCTGCGTCGTGCTGTCGGCTCGGGCGCTGACGTCGGACTACGCGGAGCGATACCGGCTCCGGCGGGTCGCGGTACTGGCCTCGGTGTGCGGCCTGCTGGTGTTCCTGCCGTGGCGGGCGGCGACGAAGTACCACAACTACCGCGGGGTCGGTGACAGCGTGCGGCGCCTGGCGCAAACCTGCGACATGCGTCGCGGCCTCGTGCTCGTGCGCGGGGCGGCCGGCGCCAACGACTCGCCCAAGTACGCGTCGGCGGCGTTCCTGAACGAGGCCAGCCTCGGCGGTGAGCCGCCGGTGTTCGCCCGCGAGGTGTCGGCCGACGCCACCGCGAGGATGCGCGCGGCCTGGCCCGCGCGTCCGCTGTGGGTGATCGAGGTGCCTGACGATCCACGGGGCAATGCCCGTGTGATCGAGCGGCCCGTCAACGCGCCGGAATGCATGGCGGCGCCTGTCGAGGTGCCCTGATGGCCGTCAGCAAGCAGTACGCCGAGGCGACACCCGTGCTGAGCGCGGGCCAGGTGGTCGACCATCGTGATCAGCGGCAGGTGCTGCGCCGCATCATCAATGCCTACGACGGCACGATCGTCCGCGCCTACTGCTACGTCCGCTTCCTGATCATCAACATCAACATGCTGCACATCCTCTCGCTGTGCCTGCAGCGGAAGGGGCGCGTGCTGGAGATCGGCTGTGGATTCGGGCTGTTCGGCTGCTACTTCGCGAGCCGATCGCACGACATCACCTACCACGGACTCGACCTCGATGCCGGCCGCATCGACATGGCCCGCGAGGCCGCACGGAAGCTCGGCCTGACCAACGTGCAGTTCGATTGCGGCGACGCGTCGAAGCCCCTCGAAGTCCAGGGCACCTACGACGCCGTCCTGATGATGGACCTGCTGCACCATATCCCCGACGACGCCAAGCGCCAGTTGCTCGACAGCGTCACGCGCATGCTGAAGCCGGGCGGGCGCCTGATCATCAAGGACATCACGCGGCGGCCGGCCTGGAAGATGGGCTTCACGTGGCTGCTCGACGTGCTGATGACCCGCAGCTTCGACATGTGGTACTGGGATCCGCAGTCGTTCCGGAACGCCGTGGATCCTTCGCTCGACGTCGAGATGTATCCGATCTCCGACTGGCTCCCGTACCCCCACATCGTCTATCTCTTCCGCAAGCCGGGCGCGCTGTGATCCAGAGAGGCCGCGTCGAACTGGCCCTCCCCCCGTGCGGCGCCTGTTGCTGAGATCCGCGGTCGCGTGACGCGTATCTGGGTCGCCCGTGTCGTGGTGCTGGGCATGTTCGGCTTCCTCGGCTGGGCCTATTGGCAGGGCACGCCGGAGGACGTGGTCGAGGCCGTGCGTCGGGGCGACGTGGCGGCGTTGACGTCGGCCCTCGGCCGCGACCCCGAGAACGTGCACACCAAGGTCTACCCGCAGGCGTACGCGTCGGTGTCGTCACGCCAGAACTACACCGCCCGCACGGGCGAGAGCGCCTGGGAAGGGCGCTACATCGTGCACGACGCGGTGGAGCACGGCCGGAACGCGCTTGCCGTCCTCGACGTGCTCGCGGCCGGCGGCGTCGACCTGACGGTGCGACTGAAGGGCAGGACGCTGTTGCACCTGGCGGCCGAGAAGGGCGACGTGCCCGTGGCGACGTGGCTCGTCGAGCACGGCGCCGACGTCTCGGCCGGCATCGACTGCGACGACGGCTGTCCCGAGCGGGGCTACACGGCGCTCCACTCCGCCCTGGCGTTTCCTGCCGACGCGATGATCGAGTTACTGGTGTCGCGCGGGGCGAACCTCGACGCCACCGGCGCCGACGGCCGGACGCCGCTCCACACGGCCGCGGACCGCGGACACGTCAGCGGCGCCCTGGTACTGGTGCGCCATGGCGCAGACCTGACGCGCACCGATGCGTCCGGCAAGACCGCGTTCGATCTCGCAGGCACACCGCGGCCGGGTGGCATGACCGATCCCAGGGAACTGGCCGGATTGGCGGCCTGGTGGGCCCCTGACGGCAAGTTCGCGGCAGTCTCGGCAGCGGCGAAGGCCAACGGGTCGCCCCCGGGCGACGAGTACGCGCGCCGGTTGATGGACGAGGTCGAGGCGAAGGCGGCGGCGCGGGCCGCTACGGCGCCGGCGTCGAAGTAGCCGGACGCGTCGGCAA
Source organism: uncultured Acidobacteriota bacterium (assembly GCA_902826065.1). Lineage (GTDB taxonomy): Bacteria > Acidobacteriota > Vicinamibacteria > Vicinamibacterales > UBA2999 > CADEFD01. The sequence continues at coordinate 19,756 of CADEDM010000010.1, forward strand.
GAGCGACGTCCAGTTGCTGACGCCCACCACCGACAGACGATCTCGCAGCCGTTCAGCTGCTCCCGGGCGTGAGCGCCACTAGACCCAGTCCTTCACGAGGAACAGATCACTCGTGGCACGATGCCACGTGTAGCCGAAGGCGCGGCCGTCGGGCGTGGCGGCGAAGAACGTCAGCTCGAGGCTCATGATGCCGGCGGGATCGCGCGGCGCGATCTGCGCCCACGGCTCGCGGCGTCCGCTCGACGGGTCCACCACCGAGATGTCACGCGCGGCCAGCAGGTCGTCGCACACGAGCAACCCGCGGTCGATCCAGCCGATCACCTGCCACCGGGGATCGGCGTCAGGCACCGCGGTCGCTGCGCCGCCGGCGATCGGAAACAACTCCGGTCCACGCGTGGTCGAGATCGCCACGAACCGTCCGTCGGGCGACGGCCACCATCCGCCGAAGCCGACCACCAGCCCCTCGGGCGTGATGGGCGTGACGTCGGTGCCGTCGACGTCGACCCGGTACAACCGCGACGGCGCGGTGTCGGCGACGCGCGCCCGCACCACCGCGTGGCGGCTGTCGGGCAGCCACCGGCCCACGCTGAGGCGAAGACCGGCCCGCTCGAGGCGTTGTACCGATCCGGTGCCGGTGGGGATGATGTCGAGCCCCGGCGGCCTCGTGAATGCGATCACCCGGCGGCCGTCGGGCGACAGCGAGAACGCCCGCCCCTCGCCCAGGCGAACGGGCGTCGACCCGTCGATGTGACGCAGGTACACGGCGCCGAACGGCCCGCCGCCGACGCCTTGTTCGTAGAACAGCACCCGCTGTCCGTCGCGTGACAGGTCGGCGAAGTTGGCGGCGTCGAGCCACGAGAAGTCGCGTTCGCTGGTCGCGCCCGGCACCCGCACCGACAGGCCGCCGCGGTCGTCGGTGCGCGCGATGAGCGCCCGGCCGTCGGGCGTGAGGTCGTGCAGGCTGGTGTTGCCTGGCACCCGAGCCACCACGCGCACCCGTCCCGAGGCGTCCATCGCGTGCACCGTGTTGCGCAAGAGCGGCAGCTCGTCGGCGGCCGTGAACCACACCTCGTCGCCATGCCATGCCAGGCCGAACACGTTGAAGTAGTCGACCGACTCGCCGAGCCGCTTGCCCGCGCGATCGACGATCACGACCTTGCCTGTGAGGCCGGCGGCCAACTCGAGCTCGAAGACCGCAACGCGATCGCCGCGCGGCGAGACCCGCGGGAAACTGAACCCACCCGTCTCGACCGTCGCCTGCGCGATGGCCGTGCCGATGGGGAACTCCAGCACGTCGCGCATGCCGTCGCCACGCACGATTGCCAGCTCGCGTCCGTCGGGCGACCAGTCCGCATACTTCACCCGCTCCTGGACCTCTCGCGGTGCACCGCCCGCCAGCGGCACGCGGGCGAGCGTGCCGTAGGTCATGATGCCGCGCTGATGCGAGCCCAGCGCGAGCGCCAGCTCGCCCGAGCCCGAGATGGCCAGCGGCGTCGCCGGCGGCAGCGCCAGCGGCGAGGACTCGGGGCTCTCCGGCCGCACCGTGTAGGTGCGGCAATCGTCGCCGTCCCAGAGCGCGCCGTAGAGCACGGTCTGGAAGTCGGGCGCGAAGCGCGCCGTGCGGATCATGCCGCGGCGGAAGGTGAGGCGCTGGAACGACGGCAGCACGGGCGTCGGCGCCGGGCGCAGGGCCGTGAACGCCGCGCCGAGGCCGGCGCCGAGCAGGCCCATCGCAGCGCCGCTGGCCAGCAGGGCGCGCCGTGAAATGCCGCCGCGATCTCCCGGCGCCAGCCCTGCCGCCGGTGCCGTCGGTGCCTCGTCGAAGTACGGCCGCGCGTCGCCGATGTCGCGAAGCCGCGTCTTCGGCTGACGGTCGAGGCACCGTTCGAGCAGCCGCCGGAGGCCCGAGGGCACGCCGGCCGGGAGCCGGCTCCAGTCGACGGTGTGGCCGAGCACGGCGGCGATCGTGTCCGACGCGGTCTCGCCCTTGAACACAGGGTGGCCGGTGAGCATCTCGTAGAGCACGCAGCCGAACGCCCAGACGTCGGTGCGGCGGTCCACCGGCAGTCCGCGCGCCTGCTCCGGGCTCATGTACGCAGCCGTGCCGACCACGGCGTGGGCCTGCGTCGCCACCGGATCGACGGTAAAGGTGACGTCCTGACCGGCGTCGGCCCGCACCGCCTTGGCGAGGCCGAAGTCGAGCACTTTCAGCGTGCCGTCGGGTGTGACCTTGATGTTGAGCGGCTTGAGGTCGCGATGCACGATGCCGCGCTCGTGCGCGGCGTCGAGCGCATCCACGAGTTGCCGCGCGAGATCGATGGCCTCGGGCACCGGCAGTCCGGGCGTCGACGCGCCGTGGCGCCGGATGCGATGGTCGAGCGTCTCGCCTTCGACCAGCTCCATGACCAGCGTCACCTGCCCGCCGTGATGTTCGAGCCCGTAGAGCGTCGCGATGTGGGGATGGTTCAAGGCGCCGAGCAGGCGCGCTTCCCGTTCGAGCCGCGCCACGCGACCGGGGTCGGCCGCGAAGGCCGCCGGCAGCACCTTCACGGCGACGTCGCGCCCGACACGGCTGTCACGCGCGCGATAGACCTCGCCCATGCCGCCGGCGCCGATCAGGGCGACGACCTGGAACCCGTGGATCTGATCGCCAGGACGCAGCGACACGCGTCGGCGATTCTACGTCGGGACCGGCGAGGCCGGCTCCGCCCCGGCCACCTAGCGCTTCGCCGGCATCACCGGCAGCTCGATGAAGCTCGCCGCCCCGGGAGCGTGATAGATGCGCTGGGTGGCCTTCACGTAGTCGGCCGGCTTCGCCGTGAAGATGTTCGGCACGAACGTCTGCGGGTTGCGGTCGTAGAGCGGGAACCACGACGACTGCACCTGCACCAGGATGCGGTGCCCGGGCTGGAATACGTGGTTGGCCTGGGGCAGGATGAACCGGTACGGCAGCGGCGTGTTCGACGCGATCGCCTTGCCCTCGGTGAAGCCCTCGCGGTAGCGGCCGCGGAAGATGTCCATCGACACCGGGAACTGGTAGCCGGCCATCTCGGGCTGGCTCGTCGTCTCGTCGGGATAGACGTCGATGAGCTTCACCACCCAGTCGCTGTCGCTGCCGCTCGTCGAGGCGACGAGGTTCACCATCGGCGTGCCGGCGACGCGTACCGGCTCGGTGAGCACCGGCGTCATGTAGCTCACGACGTCGGTGCGGTCGGCGGCGTGCCGCTGATCCGACAGCAGCCACGTCTGCCAGCGCTGGCCCTCGCTGAACCGCACCGGCCGCGGCAGGTACGGCACCGGCTTGGCGGGGTCCGACACGTACTCGTCGTAGCCGCTCGCGTCCTTCGCCGTGCCGCTCGTCGGCGCGGTGAACGACAGCCCGAAGTTGCCGGTGAAGTAGAGCGGCTTCGACGGCGCGTCGCAGCCCTTCGCGCACGACAACGGCCAGCGCGGCAGGCGATCCCAGTGGTTCTCGCCGGTGTTGTAGATGAACACCGGCGGCGTATCGGCCTTCGGCGCGCCCGGCTTCAGGTACTGATCGAAGAACGGCTTGAGGACGTCGCGGCGGAACTGCAGCGCGGTGTCGCCCTCGAACTTCAGCGGCCCGAGCGTCGAGCCCTCGTAGTTCACGCCGCTGTGCCGCCACGGGCCCATCACCAGGTAGTTGAGGGTGTTGGCCGTGTCCTTCGGCTCGACCTTCAGGTAGGTCTGGATCGCGCCCCACATGTCTTCCTGATCCCAGATGCCCTGGATCCACATCGTGGGCACGGTGAGCGGCTGCTTCGCCATCACCGCGTCGAGCGCCTGCTCCGACCAGAACTGGTCGTAGGCCGGGTGCTCCTTGACCTTGCGCCACATCGGCAACTGGTCGAGCCCGTTGGCTGCGGCGTAGTCGCCGGCGGATCCGGCGCGGCGGAAGTTCTCGTAGTCGTCGGGGCCCTGCCGGATGATCGTGCTGCCGGCAGAGCGTCCGGCGCTCTGCCCGGCGAAGAAGTCGAAATTGGTCTGGCGGAAGGCGCCGAAGTGGAACCAGTCGTCGCCCATCCAGCCGTCGATCATCGGGCTCATCGGCGCGGCCACTTTCAGCGCCGGATGCGGGTTCACCAGCGCCATCACCACGGTGAAGCCCTCGTACGAACTGCCCAGCATGCCGATGCGGCCGTTGCTCTCGGGCACGTTCTTCATCAGCCAGTCGATGGTGTCGTAGGCGTCGGTGGAGTGGTCGGTGTTGGTCGGGTTGAGCGGCCCGCGCAGCGGACGCGTCATCAGGTAGTCGCCCTCGGAGCCGTACTTGCCGCGGACGTCCTGGAAGACGCGGATGTAGCCGTCGGCCACGAACACCTCGTCGCCCTGCGGCAGCGTGGCCAGCATGCTGGCGGACTGCGTGCGCGTCGCGCGTCCGGCCGCGTTGTAGGGCGTGCGCGTCATGATCATCGGCGCGTTCTTCGCGCCCTTGGGCACGACGATCACCGTGTAGAGCTTGACCCCGTCGCGCATCGGGATCATCGCGACGCGCTTGTCGTAGTCGAAGCCGGTCGTCGGGCGGACGAACTTCTCCGGGATGTCGGGCTTGTCGACAGGCGTCTGTTGCTGCTGGGCGGCCGGCAACGCGGCCAGGAGCCACAGCGTGACCACGGCGATGAGCGGCGTCGAGATGCGGGCGATCATGCTGTGAGTGTAGCGTTCGCCAGCACATCTGCACGCGCCGTAGTGATGAGCCGCGGGACCAGTCGAGCTTCTGGCGCGCAGTAGAGTGGGGACATGGCAACCACCACACACACGCTGAACGCGCGCGGCCTGATGGCCAGCCTGACGGCCACCAACATCCAGCAGAGCCTGGACTACTACACGACGCTCGGCTTCGAGGTCACCGACCGGTTCGAAGAGAACGGCGCCGTGCTCGGCGCGATGCTCAAGGCCGGGTCGATCGAGATCGGCCTGAGCCAGGACGACGGCAAGAAGGGCGCCGGTCGCGTCAAGGGCGCCGGCATGCGGCTCTACATCGAGACCGGCGACGACATCGACGCGACGGCCGGCCGCGTGAAGGCCTCGGGTGTCGCACTCACGCGCGACGCCTACGATACCGAGTGGGGCACGAGGGCCTTCGACACCAAGGACCCCGACGGCTTCCTCATCACCATCTCGTCGCCCGAGCCCGAGACGAAGCGGCGCTCGTAGGCGCCGGCCGGCGTCGCCAGGCCGGTCGCCGGACCGCCGTCCTCCTCGCCCGAAAAATGCGGCGTCCATCCGTCCTTCCCTGTGAGGGCCGGCGCGACGCCGCGATCGGCCGCGCATCCCGGCGCCCGATCCGGGACGAGGAGGACCCATGGCCAAGGCACGCTCGCGCCGCGCTCCGTCGACGCGCGGCACCCCGGGATTCATCGGCGGCGATTTCGCCTCCCCCAAGACCCCCGACTACGTCGTCGCGGAACTCCGCTACGAAAGCCCCGTCGTCTACTCGGCGCGCGGCTTCACGGCCCCGGCCGCCGACCGGGCGCCGGCCGACCGGCTGAACGACGTGCTGGAGCGCTTCGACATCACGTCGATTCGATCGCAGTTCGGGATGTCGGCCACCGCCGTGCGGCGGCGTGTGGCGACGGCCGAGGCGTTGCCCGCGGACCCGTCGAGCGCCACGCTCGACCGGCACGGCGTCGACGCCGACTTCCGCCAGAGCGGCTTCGTGCAGATCGTGCCGAAGCGGTCGGCCGACGCGAAGAAGGTCGCCGAGGCGCTGAACCGGCAGGGCGCGATCTGGAAGGCCTACGTGGCCCCGCGCCCGGTGCCGGCGTTCCTCTCGGGCTCGGCCGCCGGGACGCGCCTGTTCGAGCCGACGCAGGGCTACCTGTACTCCGCGCCGGTCGGCATCGGCGCCGCCGACGTCTGGCCGCTGGCCGGCGCCAAAGGCAAGGGCATCACCATCTGTGACATCGAAGGCGCGTGGAACCTGAGCCACGAGGACCTGCCGTCCGGCATCTCGCTGATCGGCGGCACGATGATCGCCGACCTGGGCTGGCGCAATCACGGCACCGCGGTGCTGGGCGAGATGATCTCGATCCCGAACAGCAAGGGCTGCGTCGGCATCTCGCACGAGGCCAAGGCCAAGGTGCACTCGGCGGTGATCAACGGCGTCTTCAACCTGGCCCAGGCGCTCACCAACGCCACCGCCGCGCTGTCGAAGGGCGACGTCATCCTGATCGAGCTGCAGGCCACCGGCCCGAACAACAAGTACGTCGCTATGCAGTTCTGGCCCGACATCTTCTCGGCCATCGTCGCCGCCACGGCCAAGGGCATCACGGTGGTGGAAGCCGCCGGCAACGGCAACGAGAACTTCAACCTGCCGATCTTCGCGGGCACCGGCCTGCAGAAGGACAGCGGCGCGGTCGTCGTCGGCGCGGGCATTCCGCCGTCGAACGCGTTCGACTTCGACGGCAGCGGCGGCTTCGGTGCGTCGTACCAGTCGATCGGCGTGCCGCGGTCGCGCATCTGGTTCTCGAACTACGGCAAGATCGTCAACGTGCAGGGGTGGGGCTTCCACGTCAGCACGCTGGCCTACGGCGATCTGCAGGGGAACGCGTCCGAGAACCGCTGGTACACCGCGCGTTTCTCGGGTACCTCGAGCGCCTCGCCGATCGTCACCGGCGCCGTCGCGTGCCTCCAGGGGCGCGCCAAGGCGAAGAACGGCGGGCCGATGACGCCGGCAAAAGTGCGCTCGATCCTGATGCAGACCGGGACGCCACAGGTCGCGGGGCCGGGCGTGCCGCTGTCGCAGCACATCGGGCCGCAGCCGAACCTGCTGAAGGCGATGACGAAGGTCTGACGCGCGGTAGGCTACGGGGATGCAGCCGCCGGTGCCGGCGCCTCGTGGCCTGCGACGCGCCGTCGTTCTCACCCTGAAGCCGGGGTGGACTTTCGACGCGTCGACGCGACGGTTCGCCGGGCCGAAGCAGGAGAGCTGCACGCCCGGCGGCCTGCCGCCGCGGACGCGGGTGACACCGCTGGTGTCGGGCCTTGCCGAAAGGCCGGCCCGCGCCCGCAGTCGCGCCGCGCGCGCCCAACGCGACCTGCAGCGTTACGTGCACCTCGTGCTGCCACCGGGCCACGACCCCGAGGCGTATCTCGAGGCCGTCCGCGCCTGGCCGTGCGCGGAGTCGGCCGTCGCCGCGCCGGAGATCAGCCTGCCGGCGTCAGCGCCGCCGCCACGGCAGCCCCGCTAGCGTCGCGTCGGCAGGGCTCGACGCTCACCCGTCGGTCTTGACGGGCGCCGGGAATCGTTCGCTGAGCCACTCGCGCCAGCGCGGCTCGGCCTCGGCGGCGCGAGCCGCGGCCTCGTCGCCGTAGAAGTAGTGCGTGGCGCTGACGTTCACCTGGCCGGGCGACATCTCGTAGGCAGCGAACATCGCGATGCCGGGCGCCGGCGCCTCCACGCGCAGCAGCAGGATCCGCTCGCGCGGCTGCTGCGTGATCTTCTCGACGACGCCCGTCAGCGGTTGCGGCGCCGCGGCAGTGGTGCGCGTCTCGCCGGCATCGGCGCCGGTCAGGTCCAGAGCGTCCATCATGCGCTTCCACGCCGTGCCGCCGTCGGTGCCGGCCGGCGTCATGGCCATGCACTGCGCCGTCGGACGTCCGGCGAAGTGCGCCAGGTAGACGCGCAGGACGTCGAAGAACGACGGCCACCCGGTCTCGAAGCCCTCCATCAGGTCGTCCCACTCGTCGGACGTCGTGACGAACGAGTGCACCATCCTGACGACGCAGCGCGCGCCGTCGCGCGCGGTCACCGTGACCTCGGTCGCGACCGGCGGTGCGCCCGGGCTCCAGTCGCGCTCGACGTAGCCGAGCCGCGACGGCGGCTCCCAGGCCGTGACCTCGCCGGCCGACGCACCGCTGGAGCCGAAGTCGAAGCGCAGCGCGCCGCCCACGCGCTCCTCGATCGTCGTCTTCGTGAACCACCCGGTGTTGCCGTTGCCGGTGGCGATGGCGTTCCACACTTCCTCCGGCGTGCCGGGGACGGTGAGTTCCATCTCCACCCAGCGCTTGCCCGTGTCGTCCTTCTTGATCGCCATGAGTGCCAGGTCCCTTCAGGCGCGGCGTGTGGCCGGTGCGGGGTACGACGTCACGACCAGCCGGTACGACCGACGCCCGGGCTCGGGGTCGGCGTGGTACTTCGCCGCGAGTCGAGTGACCGCCGCCGCGAGATCGTCGGCGAAGGCCGACCGTTCGGCTGGTGTGCGAAAGGTGAGGATCGTGTCGATGGCGAGCGTGGCCAGGCGCGTGTCACGCACGCGAGCACTGCTCCACATCGCGCCGACCTCGCGCACGATGCGCGCGCCCAGCGCGATGACGTAGCTCGCCGACAGGCGATCGGCGTGCCGCTTGGGGTCGGAGGCCACCGGTCCGAGGGCCGCGGGCGACACCACGTACGAGATCGCGGTGGCCACGAGCAGCCGCTCCCGCAGCCCGCCCCAGCGCCGCTCGTCGACATGGCGCACGAGCTTTCGATCCTCGAGGCCACGCAGGTGGTAATTGACCTTCTGCCGCGCCATGCCGACGCGGGCCGCCAGCGCTGCCGCCGACGCCGGCGTCGACAGCTCCGAGAGGAGACGCGCCTTGATGGGGTCCAGTGCGGCCATGGCCGCGGCGGGATCGTCGATGACGGCGACATCGAGCATGCCGTCACCGTAGCCTTGACAAATTAATTTGTCAAGACGCGCGCCGCGGCCTTTTCGGGAATCAGGGCCTCAAGCCCGACGGTCGCCGGCAGGCGGACCGTCGCCGGGCCGGGCACGAGCAGCACCGGGGACAGCGCCCTGCGCACCACCTTGTGCGCCGTCGACCCGGCCACGATCGGGTCGAGGCGCCGCCGCCGTGGCAGGCCCAGGACGATCAGATCCGCCGCGTGCTCCAGGGCGGCCTCCACGATGGCGTCGGCCGGAGTGGCCGACACCGTTGCCACCTCGACGTCCACGCCGCCGGCATCGCCGGTCGGCAACAGCGATCGCAGTCGCGCCTCGAGCGCCGCGACCTGCGTGTCCATCTCCTCGAGGGCCGCGAGTGCCCACGCGCCCGAGTAGGTCAGATCGAACGGGTACTCGGGTACGTGCAGCACCCTGAGGCGCGCGTCGCCTTCCTGCGCGAGCGCCAGGGCCACCGACAGCCCGCGCGACGACGCCTCGGAGAAGTCGACGGCGGCCAGAATCGTGCGGAACGGCGTGGTCGCCGGCGCCACCAGCGGCGCCTCGCTCGCGATTGCCATGGTCGACGCCGACGCGGCCGTGCCCAGCGCCGCGGCGAACGACCCGGCCGACCAGTAGCCGTCGCTGCGCCGCGGCTCGGTGCCGGCGATCACCAGGTCGGCGCCCACGCGGCCGGCGTAGTCGGCGCTCGCATGGACGGGATTCCCGCGCAGCCCGACCGGCGTGACGGCGACCCGCCCGGCGCCCGCGGCCTGCATGCCACGGGTGATGCGTGCGGTGAGCGCATCCTGACCGGTGTCGCCGGCGCGATCGTCGTAGCCGTGCGACGGCCGCACCTCGACCACGTGCAGTTCCGCCTCGTACCACCGGGCCATCGACACGGCCCGCGTCAGCGCGGCGTCGAGCGTCGCCGGCGCCGTCTCGAGCACGCACACGATCGTTCTGGGTCTCACGGCAACTCCTGACGTCACTTCCTGTTGACTCGAGTGCATGGCGTTTGCGGTACGGGTCGCGAGGCTACGCCGCCGGCTTCTCGACGGCGCGCGGCCGCGGCACGTCCGGTACCGTCAGCATGGGGACGCGGGTGGCCGCGAGCAGCTGCGAGGCAGTCGTGCCGAACAGCGCGCGCGTGACGACGCCGCGTGTCGTGGTGCCCACCACCAGCAGCTCCGCGCCGATTCCGTTCACGACGCCGGTGACTTCGGTGACGGTTTCGCCCTGCAGCACGCGTACGTCGAGGGTGCCCGTGGCCTTCCAGTCGTCGGGCACCAGACGCTGCAGGCGCTGCGCCGCGTCACGCATCACCTCCTGCTGGAACTCCGAGATGCCGTAGCGGTAGAGATACGGAGGCACCCCGTCCGAGAACCCGGGCACGACGTGCAGCAGCGTGATCCGGCCCCCCTGCTGGCCGGCCCACCGCTGCGCTTCGTCGATCGCCTGCGTTGCGCTGGCTGTAAGGTCGACGGCGACGGCGACATGACGGAGCGGCCGGCGCGCGGCGGCACGCCGCCCCGGGGGAATCAACAGGACCGGAGCGGCGGCGCCGGACACGAGCCGCGCGCCCACCGATGGCGTGCGCAGCCGAGCGAGACCGCGACGCTGGTGCGTCCCGGCCACGATCACGTCCGGGTTCAGTGCCCGCGCATGCAGCAGGATGACGTTCGCGGGATCGCCCTGCTGCACCCGGTGCTCGAACGGCACGCCGGCCTCGTCGGCCCGCTGCCGCAGCGCGTCGATCGACGCCTGACGTTCGGCGGCGTGCCAACTGAACGACTCATCGAGCGGCACCGCGCGCACGACGACGAGCTCTGCCTCATGCGTCTGGCTGAGCAGCAACGCGTGGTCGAAGGCGCGTCGCGCCGGTGACGATCGATCGACGGCGACAAGAACGCGGGAATAGCGGCGTGACATGGGTCCCTCCCGAACGCGCGGCGATACCCGTCGCCGCCGTTCACCCGCCACAATCGCAAGAAGGGCACCATCGGCCGCCGCTGTCCGTGGCGTCCTACAAGTGGCTCATAGAGAAGAGGTTAGCGTTGGATCTCGGCGTGCGCCGCGAAGCTGGAGTCCGACCGTCGTCGTTTCATCATGAAACGGCACGCTCAGATTGAAAGCTCGGTCAGGACGACAGCCCGTACGCTTTCATCCGCCGCCACAGCGTCACGGTGCTGATGTTCAGCGCCGCCGCGGCCCGCCGCCGGTTGCCGTTGAAGCGCTCCAGCGCCCGCTCGATCGAGCGACGTTCCTGCTCGCCCAGGTCGAGGGTGTCGGGTCCACTGCGGGCCGGGGCGCTCTGCGTGATCTCCGGCGGCAGGTCGCGCACGCGGATGCTCGCGGCATTCGCCAGGATCACGGCGCGCTCGATGGCGTGCTCGAGTTCCCGCACGTTCCCCGGCCAGCGGTAGTTCATCAGCGCGGTCATCGCGTCGGCCGAGACCGTCCGGACGTCCTTCTTCATCTTCGTGGCCGCTCGCACCGCGAACTCGTGCGCCAGCGGCGGGATGTCCTCGCGCCGCTCGCGTAGCGGCGGCAGGGTGATGATGAACGCGCCGAGGCGGAAGTAGAGATCTTCCCGGAACGTGCCGGCCGCGACCGCCGCCCGGAGATCGCGATTGGTCGCCGCCACCACCCGGGCGTGAATCTTCAGGTTGCGCTCGCCGCCCACGCGACGAATCTCGCGTTCCTGCAGCGCCCGCAGCAGCTTGGCCTGGACCGTGGGGGCGATCTCCCCGATCTCGTCGAGGAAGATCGTGCCGTTGCCGGCCACCTCGAACAGGCCGGCCTTGTCGCGAACGGCGCCGGTGAAGGCGCCGCGCTCGTGACCGAACAGCTCCGACTCGAGCAGCGTCTCGGTGAGGGCCGCGCAGTTGATACTCACGAACGGCGCCGCGGCGCGGGTGCTCTGGTCGTGAATCAGCCGGACGACGAATTCCTTCCCGGTGCCGCTCTCGCCCGCGACCAGCACGGTCGTGTCCATCGGGGCGACGCGCCCGGCCAGTTCCAGCACATGCTGCATGGCCACGCTGCCGGCGACGAAGTGCCTGGCTGCGGCGTGGCGGTTCACGCGCTCGCGCAGCAGGTTCAGCTCGCGCTCGCGCCGCTCGAGCAGCCGTTCGCGACGGTCCAGTTCCTTGAGGCGCTTGCCGACGGCCTCGCGCAGCCGCTCGACCTCGTGGCCGAGCGTGGCTGTCTGGAAATCGGCGCGAATCGAGGCGGCCTCGGCGCCCCAGCTCCCGGCATCGCGGCCGATGGCCGAGCAGTGCCGCTGGCCCTGCGCGCTGCAGACCGTCTCGCGAAAGTAGATCTCCTTGCCGAGACACGCGCTGGCGAAGCCGCTGTGGTACCCGACCAGCGACCAGCACACCGCCGTCGCGCTCCGGCCGTAGTGGTGCACGTGCTGCTCCGACTCGTACGAGTCGTGCCAGCTCACCTGTTCCTCGAAGCGCCCGGTCTCGTCGTCGTAGTCGACGCGGCGCACGTCGGCGCGGACGATGCCTTCCAGGGTGTGGAGCATCGCGCCGGCGCGGAGGCCGTCGACCGGCGTCGACCAGTTCGAGCGGGCGCGCAGGTTGACGGCATCGTGGTAGCCATCGGCGAACCCGAACCGCAGCAGCACGCGCCGAGCCGTGTCCTGACCCAGCGTGTCGATGAGCTCCTTGCGCATCAGGCCCATGGCGGCGGCGCTGAGGATGACGACGCGCTGCTCGTCGAGGCGGATCACGCCCTGGTCGGGCCGAAAATCGAGCAGCTCGGCAAGGTGCAGGCTGGCGCGCTGCGGAGGGTCGGCGCGGCGTGAACGGGGCGTCACCGCCGCTGATTGTACGGGCGAACTCACGGGCACCGGCCCGCGCCGCTCGACCGTCAGCGGCTCGAGACGAAGTAGCCCGGGCGGGCGCGCACGTCGCCGCTGACGCCTTTGAGCCGCACCTTGACGTCGTGCCAGCCCTGGGCCGGCGTCCCCTTCGGCGTGTACAGCAGCAGGTAGCGCGCCCGCATCTCGCGCAGGACCTCGGCGAAGCGATTGCCGAGGTGCTCGGGTTCCTCAGCGCTCCAGAACCGCCCGCCGCCCGCATCCAGGGGCAGCCTGAGCGACCGCGTCAGAACCTCGCGGCGATTGCGGGTCGCCAGCCCCACGGCGTGTACCACGACGCCCGATCGTCGCACCACGTCATCGACGTCGGGGGCGTCCAGCCAACTGGCGTTGTCGTGGCCATCGGTGAAGAGCAGGACGAGCGGCCGCCGGTCCACCGGAGCGCCAGCGAGCTGCAGGCCCGCGAACAGCGCGTCGCGCCACGCCGTGTCGCCGTTCGCCTGCAGGCCGCCGAGCGCGCCCGCCACGTCATCGTGCTGCAGCGTGGGTGCCACCGCGAGCTGCAGCGCGTGCGAGAAGGTGACCAGGCCCACCTGGTCCTCGGGGCGCAACGCGCGTATCAGCGACCGCGCGGCCGCAACGAGCGCCCGCAAAGGCGCGCCCTCGAGACTCCGGCTGGTATCGAGCACGAGCAGGAGGCGCAACGGCACGTCTTCCTGCAGCACGCGCTCCACGGCGTGCACGACGCCGTTGTCGTGCACCTCGAACTGCTCGGCCGTCAGGCCGGCGACCGGGTTGATTCCCCGCGTCACGGACACGTCCACCCGCACCTGCTCGATGCCGGCGCGGAAGAACGGATCCTGCGCCTGCACCAGCGGCGAGGGCCACGCCGACAGCACGGCGACGGCCGCGGCCGTCAGCGTGACAGACGTTCGCGCAGCCATTCCAGGTCCTCGGTTTGCACCCCGCCGCTGCGGTAGGTCCACCACTCGTCCGCGTCACTCGCGGAGCCCAGGTGTGACGCCACCACCTCGCGGGCCCGCTCCAGGCGCCCTGCCCGCTGCTCGAGTTGCGCCAGCGCCAGCCAGGACGTCTGGCGATTCGGCGCGATGGCCTCGAGGCCCTCGAGCAGGGCGCGCGCGGGCTCGACGTCCCCGGCGCGTTCGTAGTCGGCGGCGAGGAACAGCGTGGCCAGGTAGCGATCGCCAGTGGAGCGGGCTTCGGCGGCCACCGATTCGAGCAGGCGGCGACCCTCCTCCCGGCGATCCAGCGCCAGCAGCACGCGCCCCAGATGAACCTGCGCTCTCACGTAGCCGGGATCGTCTGCAACCGCCGCGCGATACTCGCGTTCAGCCGACGCCAGCCGCGCCCGCAGTCTGCCGTGGTCGAGGCGCGCGTCGTAGACTTCGAGGCTCAGGCCCGCCACTTCCTCGATCCGGCCGGCCACGAACCGCACTCGTGACGCGTTGGGCACCTGGCGCTTCCCGCGATCGAGAATCTCCTTCGCACGCGGCCCATCGCTCTGGGCGAGAAAGATCGACGACGCGGTGCCGTACCACCGATCCAGGAACTCGCGCACGCCTTCGTCCTTCACCGCTGGCGGCAGCGCTGCGAGCAGGCGTTCACCGAGCCTGAGGTGGTACATGGCGTTGTCGGCGCTGCGCGGGGCGACGTCGAGCGCCACCTCGAGGTGGAACGTCGCTGCGGCGAACGCGAACGCCGGTTCGTTGCGCTGCGCCGCCGTCACCGCGTCCTCGAGCATCTCGCGCGACCAGCGGCCGACCAGCGTGTCGGCGCCGCGAAATGCCAGCGTCGTGCGAAAGCTCTCGACCGCCGCCTCGTAGGTCGCGCGCAAGGCGGGGAGTTGATCGGACGGGGACGCGCGTGGCACGAGGGCCGGTGCCGCCGTGGGCCCGATGACCACCGGCGCCGCAGGGGCGTCCCCAGTGGCGCCGTCCGCCGGTGGCAACTCGACCGTCGTCGTCGTGCGCACGTCGGGTGACGACGCGAGGTAGCCGGCCCGATGCCGGGCCCGCGCGCCGCTCCGCGTCGCCTCCACCGTGACGCGGTGGAAGCGCCCGTCCTCCGGAGACGTCGGCGTGTACTCGACCGTGTATTCGAAGGCGAGGTCGGTGACCAGGTGTGTCACCGCCTCCGCGGCTTCCGAGGCGTCGCCGATCCGCTGGAACAGGCCGCCGCCTTCTACGACCACCCGCTCGAGCGCCGGATCGGGCTCGCGCGCGCGCACCGGCGAGTCGAAGAGCTGCGGCTTCACGATGCGGCGGTCCCGCACCGGCATGTAGCCCCGCCCGTAGTCCGGCGGCATGCCGATCGCCATCTCGATGGCGTGCACGGTCGTCTCGCTGCGGAACCGCGTCGTCACCAGGTTCGACAGCAGCACCTGGCGGTCGCCGCCGATGCCGTCGCTCACCAGCAGCACCACACGACGCGGATGGCGGGCGCGGTCGAGCACGTCGAGTGCGGCGAGCATCGTGTAGTCGAGGCTCCAGGGTCGCTGGCGTACGGCGGTCCAGTCGACCGTCGTGACGTCGCCTGCGGGCGTGAGCGGCAGCCGCACGTCGGCGGCGGTGAGCATCACCAGCGCCGCGATCTCGTCGCGCGGTTCGAGCGCCTGCGACAGGGCGCGGATGGTCGCGTCGGCGATGCGGCGCTTGGCCGGCTGGTCGTCGCTCATCGAGGCGTCGAACACGACGCACACGCTCACGGGACGGCGGACCGTCCTGAGCCGGGTGATGGCCTGCGGCCGCCCGTCCTCGACGACGCGGAACTCGGCCGCCGTCAGATCGTCGAGATAGCGGTCCTGGCCGGCGTTCGTGACGGCGACGCCCAGCGTGACCGGCGGCGCCGGCGTCGAGGTCGCAGGCGCGGGTGGCACGACGATGGGCGCCTGCGCGAAGCCGACCGCGCCACCCGTCGCCGCCAGGGCGATCCACAGATACCGAACCGCACGCGGCCCGACCATGCGGAAGGCAGTATCGCCTGCCCGGACGATTCCCGGCCATGGCGGCCGGCGGTTGGGCTGGTGGGGTGCCTGGCGGTCACACCGCCGGCCGGCCGTCCCGGCCGACCGGTAACACCGCCACCCGTCCCTGGTGTTCCACTGTTACGCGTGACCGACGACGAGGTGGAGGCGTTGTGCCACCGCTACGGCCCGATGGTGCTGCGGCGCTGCCAGCGGCTGCTGGGGACGGGCGAGGACGCCCGCGACGCGTGTCAGGACGTCTTCGTGCGGCTGGTGCAGCACCGCCGGCGGCTCGACGACGCCTACCCGTCGAGCCTGCTGTACCGCATCGCCACCAACGTGTGCCTGAACCGCATTCGCGAACGCGGCCGGCGGCCGGCGGCCGACGAGGGAGAGCGATTGCTGCACGAGATCGCGTCGATCGGCGAACCCGGCGCGTTGAGTGACGCGCGCCTGGCGCTGGAGCGGTTGTTCAGCCGGCATCCGGTGTCGAGTCGCACGATGGCCGTGCTGCACTTCGTCGATGGCCTGACGCTGGAGCAGGTGGCCGAGGAGACCGCGATGTCCGTCTCGGGCGTGCGCAAGCGCCTGCGGCGGCTGCGTGCGTCGCTGGTGGGAGGGCAGTGATGACGACGACCGAGACCGACCCGGCCGCGATTCCCGACCTGGTCCTCGAGCGCCATCAGCTCGGCGAGCTGCCGGCGGCCGCCGCGGCCGGCGTGCGCGCGGCGCTCGACGTGGACGGCGATCTGCGGGCGCGGCTCGAGGCCCTGGCCGCCGATGACGTCCGGCAGCGCGAGCAGTACCCGCCCGCGGCGCTCGCCGCCGACGTGCAGCGTCGGGTCCGCGCCGGGTCCGCGCCGTCGCGCGCCTGGCGCTACGCACTGCTCGCGCCCGCCGCCGCCGTGCTCGCGGTCATCGTCGCCCGCGGACTGCCGCCGACGTCGCCATCCGCGCGTGGCAGCGACCCGGGCGTGGACGACGACGTCCGCATCAAGGGCGTCGACGCGTCGCTGATGGTGTACCGCCATGTCGGCGGCGGCAGCGAGCCGCTGCGCGAGTCGGACGTGGCCCGGCCCGGCGATATCATCCGCGTCGGCTATCGCGTGTCAGAGGACGCCTACGGCGCCATCGTGTCGATCGACGGCCGCGGCGTGGTGACCCAGCACCTGCCGGCGCGGGGCGGCGCCGCGGCGGCGCTGCACGCCGGCGCCACCGTGCTGCTCGATGACGCCTTCGAGCTCGACGACGCGCCGCGCGTCGAGCGTTTCTACCTGGTCAGCGCCCGGCATCCGTTCGACGTCGCGACGGTGGCCGAGGCGATTCGCGCCACGCCGGACGGCAACGCCGCCCGGCCCGCGCTGGCCGACGACTTCACGTTCACTACGTTCTCGCTGCGGAAGGAGCCCCGTCCATGACCTCACGTCGACTGCTCTCCAGCCTCGCGGTGGCCATGCTCTGGACGGCGGGCGCGCAGGCGCAGACGCTCGAACGGCATGCGCTCATCGTGGGCGCCAACAACGGCGGCCCCGATCGGCCGCGCCTGCACTACGCCGTGGCGGATGCCGAACGCGTCGCCCGCGTGCTCGGCGAACTGGGCGGCGTGGGCGCGGCGCACGAGACGGTGCTGCGCGATCCGCAGGCCGCGGACCTGCTGGCCGCGCTCGACCGCCTCAAGGCCCGCCTCACCGCCGCGCGCGCCAGCGGACGTCCGCCGGCGCGGACCGAGGTGTTCGTCTACTACTCGGGACATGCGGACGAACGGGGGCTGCTGCTCGACGACGACCGCGTGTCGTACCGCACGCTGCGCGAGCGTCTCGACGCGCTGCCGGCCGACGTCCGTATCGCCGTCCTCGACGCCTGCTCGTCGGGCTCGTTCACGCGTCCCAAGGGCGGCACCCGCCGTCCGCCGTTCCTCGTCGACGAGTCGGCCGCCATGAAGGGCTACGCGTTCATCACGTCGAGTGCGGCGTCGGAAGCGGCGCAGGAATCGGACCGCATCCGCGCCTCGTTCTTCACGCACTATCTCGTCTCGGGCTTCCGTGGTGCAGCGGACACCTCGGGCGACGGGCGCGTGACGCTCAACGAGGCCTACCAGTTCGCCTTCGCCGAGACCCTGGGCCGCACCGTGGATACGCGCGGCGGCGCGCAGCACCCGACCTACGAGATCAACCTCACCGGCGCCGGCGACGTGGTGATCACCGACGTCCGCCAGACCACCGCGCGCCTGGTGCTCGAAGACGCCCTCGAGGGCCGCACCTTCGTGCGCACGCCGTCGCGGATGCTCGTGGCCGAGCTGTACAAGCCGGCCGGCCGCGAGATCGAGATCGCGCTGGCGCCCGGTGCCTACGACGTGAAGGTGGAACGCGGCCGCGCCACCGTGGGCGCCACCATCACGGTCGCCGACGAGGCCCGTGCGGTCGTGCGTGCGGCGCAGCTCACGCCGGCGGCGCCCGAGCCCACGCGCCGGCGCGGCGCCGACACCGGCGACCACGCCGTGCAGGGCGCCTATCGATTCACCCTCCAGTCGAGTCTGTGGGGCACGCACGGCGACGCCATGAGCCTGGGCGGCTGGCGTCCGGATATCACCGGCGGCGCGCTGCTGTCGCGCTACCTGACCGAGCGGCTGGCCGTCAGCGCCGGATTCACCGTCTACGGATCCGGCGAGCAGGTGGATGTCATCGGCGGCTTCGCGCTGCCGCTGGGCGTGCAGTGGAATCCACGCCGCGGCGCTGCGTCGGCCGGCCGGTTCAAGCCCTTCCTGTCGGCGCAGCTGCTGCCCATCACCGCCGCCGACTCCGAATGGTCGCGACGCTACAGCGTGGGCGTGGGGGTGGGCGCGGGATTCGACCTGCACCTGTCGCCCGCCTTCGCGCTCGGCCTCACCGGTGCGTTCAATGCCGTGCCGCGATTCACGCGCACCGCCGGCCGGCACGACACCTATCACGGGCCCGAGCTGGCGCTGCGAACGAGCTGGATGATCGGACGTGGCCGCTAGATCGGCCGCCGTCGTCGCGGCGGTGCTCGCGGCCCTGACGCTGGTCCGGGCCGAGCCGGGATCCGTGCCCGTCGTGCCGGCGTCCATGGCCGACGCGCTCGATGGCGCGTTGCGCGAGTGGCTCGACGCGCCCGGCCACGTGGGCGTCAGCGCCGCCGTGATTCGGCCCGACGGCGCACGCTGGGAGGGCGCGGTGGGCGCGGCATCGCCCGACGCGCCGTTGACGCCCGACCACCGCATGCCCATCGCCAGCATCACCAAGACGATGACGGCAGGCGTGGTGTTGACGCTCGTCGACGACGGCGTGCTGCAGCTCGACGACACCGTGACCCGCTGGCTCGGGCCGCGCCGGAACGTCGATGCCCGCATCACCCTGCGCCAGTTGCTCACGCACTCCGCCGGACTCGCCAACGTCGCGGAGTCGCCGGCGCTGCAGCGGGCCGCGGCCGCCGATCACGCGCACGTGTACACGGCCGACGAGCTGTTGACGTATCTCGGGCCGCCCGTGGCGCCGCCAGGCGCTCGCACGCAGTACACCAACACCGCCTCGGTGCTGCTGGCGCTCGTCGCGGAACACGCCACCGGCCGCCCGCTCGTCGAGCTGTATCACCAGCGCCTCTGGGATCCGCTGGACCTGCGCGAGGTGTACTTCCCGGGCTACGAGGAGCCGACGCTGCCCGTGGCGTGGTCGTTCGGCACGATCGGCTGGTTTCCATCGGTGACGCGCATCTCGCAGCTCACCGCCGGCCACGCCGCCGGGGGCCTCGTCGCCTCCGCGCGCGACATCGCCACGTGGGGCCATGCACTCTTCGCCGGCCACGTGATCTCGGACGATCTGCAGACGGCGATGCGCGAGCTGCGTCCCGCGGCGGGGAACATCCCCGGCGAGACCGGCGTGGGCCTCGGCATCCGCGGCTACGGCTTCTTCGACCGCGTCCAGTACGGACACAGCGGCGGCGGTGGGTTCAACAGCAGCCTGCTGCTGTTCGATCCCGACTCCGGTGTGACCGTCGCCGTGTCGATGAACCAGGCCCTCGACGCCGCGCACTTCGAACTGGCGCCGCGGCTGCTGACGATCGCCGCGCCCTGAGCCGCCGTCGCGCGGAACACATTCCCGATCTCCCGGTGTTCAAGCCCTTGCGCGACTGACCGCGCAGCGCGCCGTGCCGGCGCGGGGAGGCGCGGATGAATCGATGGGCAACGGCTGCCGTGGTCGCAGCGCTGGTGATGCTGAGCGCGGGCGACGCGTTGGCACAGCGCGTCGGGTGGGGGGTGAAGGGCGGATTCGTGGCGGGCTCGCTGGCCGTGAGCGGCCCCGGCGAGTTCGAGACCTCGGCGGACGCAGGCGCCATGGTCGGCGTCTTCGCCGGCGTCGATCTGCATCCGCTCGTCCGCCTGCAACCCGAGATCTACTGGAGCGTGCGCCGGTTCTCCACCACCGATCAGCCGACGAAGTTCTCCGTGTCGGCCTCGGGCCTTGAGCTGCCGCTGCTGCTGCAGGTACGTGCGCCACGCGCCTCGGCCACCCGCGCCGTGGTCTTCGCCGGACCGCAGTTGAACGTGATCCGCGGCGTCACGCAGGACGTCGGCAACCTGCGGATCGACATCGACGACCAGGTCGAGGACACGGACATCGCGCTGGTGTTCGGCGCCGGCGTCGAGCGAGCGCTGGCGCGAGGCGCGCTCGTGGCCGACGTCCGCTATGTGCTGGGGACGCGCAACCTGAACGCCGCGGCCGGACCCGATCAGAAAGCGCGTGCGCTGCAGGTACTCGTCGGCTACCGCTTCTGATCGAGCGCTATTCCCGCCGCCGCACGCCTTCCCGGTAGGCCGTTGGCGTCGTCCCTTCCCAGTGCCGGAAGACGTCGTAGAGTGCCGAGCGCGACCGGAAACCGGCCGACGCGCCGATGCCCTCGATGGTGTAGCGGTCGTTCGCGGGGTCGGCGAGCTGCCGCTTCACGTCGTCGACGCGACGCCGGTTCACCAGGTCGCGGAACGGCGTGCCGCCCACGCGGTTCAACGCCTCCGACACGAGGTGCGGCGTGGACCCGGCGGCGCCGGCGAGCATCGCCAGCGTGAGGTCGGGACGCGCGAACAGACGCTCGCTGTTCAGCGCGTCGTCGATGGCCGAGAGCAACGCGCGGGCCGACGCGTCATCCAGTGCCGAGCGCTCGTAGCGCGCGGCCGGCGGCGCAAGCGTGTCGTGGGAGGTCGCGGACGCCGTCGCGGCGAGTTCCCCTGAAGTCGTGGACGTGGCGCCGGCCACCTGCCGCCACGCGACGAACGCCACCATCGCCACGAAGCCGAGCACCATGACGAGTGGGACGACGGCGCGCACGGCCGGCACGTGCCCCAGGTCCATGCGCGCGATCTGGGCCACGTTCACGAGCGCCATGAACGCCACGACCCAGCGCGGCGGCACGAGCGCCGGCCCGGCCGGCGTCCGCCACACCGTGACGGCGGCGGCCACGGTCGACCCGACGGCAAACGGCAGCAGCCACGCGAACGGAACCACTGAGGTACCGGTCAAGCCGGCACGCACCGCCGCTGCGACGGCGTAGCACCCGAGCGGCCACGCGAACACAGGGTGGAAGGCCGGCGACGTCCCGGTCGCCACCCGAACGTAGGTCAGGGCCAGCGGAAACGCCGCGCAGCCGACGACGTTCACGAGATGGCCCACCAGCGTCGAGGCGGGCACGAGGCCGGCGAGCCGGGCGCTGATCAGCCCGGCGAGCAGCGCCACCGCGAGCGTGGCGGCACCGAGCACCCGGGCGTCCGCCCGGCGTTCGTGGCCGGCCCAGAGCAGGGGCGCGCCCAGGGCGGCGCCGACGCCCGACCCGACCAGGCCGACGACGGCCAACTCGTAGGTGCCCATGCTGGTGTCTCCGTTGACGAACGGCCGGCGCCGCCGGTTCCTTGTCCGGGCCGTTCGGACCGCACAGATCGGACGTTCCGGCGCCGGTGGACCTCACGTCCAATCCGATCGTCATGTTCACCCATTCTTCGGTCCGCACCGCCGCGATCGTCGCCATCGCCGTCTCAGCCCTCGCGCCGCTCGGCGGACAGATCGGCCCCGGCCCACTCGACGTCGTGATCGCCGGCGGGAGGGTGATCGACCCCGAGTCGGGCCTGGACGCCACCCGCCACGTCGGGATTCGCGACGATCGCGTCGTCGCCGTGTCGGAGGCGCCGCTACAGGGGCGCGAGACGATCGACGCCACCGGTCTGGTCGTGGTGCCAGGATTCATCGACCTGCACCGGCACGCTCACGGCGACCAGAGCTACCGCTACGCCGCCCGCGACGGCGTCACCAGCGTGTTCGAGATCGAGATCGGGGCGCAGGACGTCGACGCGTGGTACCGCGGCATCGGTCCGGCGCGGCTCGTCAACTTCGGCGTCGGCGCGAGCCACATCGGCGCGCGGATGCAGGTGCTGGGCGACAAGGGCTTCCTGCTGCCCACCGGCCCGGGACGCGGCGCAGCGACCCCGGCCCAGATCGCGCAGATCGTGGCGCTCGTCGACGCCGGCTTGCGCGACGGCGGCGTGGCCGTCGGCACGGGACCGGCCTATACGCCGGGTGCCTCGGCCGAGGAGCTCGAGGCGGTGTTCCGCACTGCGGCGTCGCACGGCGCGTTCGTGCTCGCGCATCTGGGCGGCAGCAGCGGCGGGTTCGAGGCGCTGATGTCCCTGGCCGCCACGACGAAGACCGCACTGCACATCGCCCACGTGAACAGCACGGCCGGCGACGACGTCCGCGCCTGGCTCGACACGATTGCCCGGGCCCGTGCCGCCGGGCAGGACGTCACCACCGAGGTCTATCCTTACACCGCGGGCGCGACGCTGATTCAATCCGCGCTCTACGACGGCTGGGAGGCGTGGCCCGACGCGCGCTTCGGGCGGTTCCAGTGGGCCGCGACCGGTGAGCGGCTGACACGCGAGACCTTCGGGAAGTACCGCGCGCAGGGCGGGTCGGTCATCGCGCATGGCAACACCGAGGAGATGTTGCGCATCGGCCTCGCGGATCCGTTGCCGGTGTTCGCGAGCGACGGCGGGCGCGATCTCGAGGATCGACCCACCCATCCGCGGGCGTCAGGCACCTTCGCGCGCGTGCTCGGCCACTACGTGCGCGATCAGCGCGTGCTGACGTTGCCGGAGGCCGTACGGCGCATGACGCTGGCGCCGGCACGCCGTCTCGAAGCGCGCGTGCCCGGGATGCGCGATCGCGGACGCCTCCGCCCCGGCGCGTACGCCGACATCACGGTGTTCGACCCGCGCCGCGTGATCGACAAGTCCACCTACGCGGACGCGGCCGTGGCGTCGGAAGGGATCGTGCACGTGCTCGTCAACGGCGTGCCGGTCGTGCGCGCCGGATCCCTCGACGAGTCCGCTACACTCTTCGGCCAGCGCGTGCCCATCGGCGCCCGCATGCCGGGCCGGCCGATTCGGGCGCCGCGGCGCAGACCGCTCCCTGACGCTGGCCCTCGCAGGCGAATTGGCGCGGCGCGACCGTCCATTCGTCAGAGGGGGCTTCGTTCATGGCCACAGGGTCCGCCGTCTGCCGTCAGTCGCTGCTCGTCGTGATCGCCCTGGCCAGCGCTGCGCCCGCCCTGGCTCGGGGCCAGGCCGCCACGGCCGAGGCCTGCGAGCCGCCTCTCGCGAGCCCGTTCGACGCCGCCTACGCCAAGGCCTGCCCGATGGGCGCGACGACGCCTGCGTGCGACCGCTGGTGGCATCTGCGCCAGAGCGGCATCCTGAAGGCCCGCGTGTTGCTGGCGGAGCACCTCACGAAGACCACCGGCGCCACGGTGGACAAGTGCAGCGCCGGCGACCGGGTCGTCGTGGCGCAGATGGACACTGGTGTCATCGATCGCTTCTCCGACGACGAGCACGGCGCCGGTGAAGCGCTGGATCGCGGCACGATGCATCCGCTGCTGCAGCGCAGCACCTACCGCCCGTACGCCGTCCTCACCCGCACCGCCGACGACGCCGAGACGTTGCCGCTCAGCTACAGCCGCGGCGTGCCGGCGGCCGGGGCCTGCCAGCCCGGCGACCTCATCGAGCATCTCGAGACGTGTGCCGCCCGCGACCAGGGCGCGAAGGTGGTGCCGCGCGACCGTTACTCCACGGGCGACTCGGTGCCTGGTCTCACCCAGATCGGCCACGGTACCGGCACCATGCACGTGCTGCTGCAGGCCGTGCCGGGCGCCGCCGTGGTGCCGTACAAGTTCGCCGGCGGCATCGTGGTCACTCCCGGGCGCGCCGCCCAGCTCACCCGGGCGGTGATCTCCGCCGCCGTCGAGAATCGGCTGCCCGACAGCGACGAGGGGCGCATCGACGTGATGACGATGAGCCTCGGGCGGCGTTCGCCATCCGAAGAACTGGAGCACGCGATGCTTCTCGCGGAAGCCAGGGGCATCATCCTCGTGGCGGCGGCCGGCCAGTGGCCGCTGCACGCCACGCGCACGCGCTATCCGGCGCGTTATCCCAGCGTGATTGGCGTCACCGGCAGCGACATCCACCTGAAGCCGTGGAAGAAGGCCGGGCACGGCGCCAACGTGCTGGCGGCCCCGGCCGTCGACGTGTGGCGGGCGAGCTGGAACGGCAAGAGCGCCGACTACAAGACCGGACGCGGCACCTCGTTCGCGGCGCCGCAGGTGGCGGCGACGGCCGCGATGTGGATTCAATACCACGGGGGTCGCGAGAAACTCGACGCGAAGTACGGCCGCCCCGCCGTCGCTTCTGCGTTCCGCTACATCCTGATGAGAGACGGGACGCGCAGCCCCGACGAGGTGTGCACGCAACTCCTGGCCGGCGAGCCGCAGTGGACGGCGATCTGCGGCGAGACGCGCACGACGTGGGACCGCGACGCGTGGGGGCGCGGCATCCTGGCGGCCGACAAGGTGCTGCAGTACACGCTGCCGGAACGCGGCGCCGTGTGCCGGTGGGTGATGGAGGAGCGCGGCCCCGTGGCCTACGCCGTCATCTGCCCCGAGGCGCCGCAGACCGCCGCGCCGACCCACGACGAGGGCGACCTCGATCGCCGGCCGAAGGCGCGCCGCTCGACACCGGTGACCTACGTGGCGGGCGCGTCGCTCATCGGCAAGGACGACACGCGCGCCGGCTGGTTCGAGCCGGCCGTGAGCTTCGGTCTCGTCTGGTCGGGCTACGAGCTCGAATCTCCCGGGGGGCTGTTGACGCAGGCCACCGTGAATCGACACACGCAGGAGCTGTCGATCGGGGTGGCCGGCCTGGTGGAGTACGGCGCGAACGGATCGACCGGCAAGCTCGACGTGTTTCCGGTGTTCGGCCCGACGATCGGCGTCGCGTTGTCGCTCACCGGCATCCGCGAAGACACCGGCGGCACCGACATGTGGTGGATCGGGCCCAAGGCGCAGCTCACCTACTACCGCGTGCGACTGCAGACCGGATGGGTGTGGGGCATCGGCGGCACGCGCGGCAATCACGGCCTGTTGACGCTGGGCGTCGGCTTCTGACCGTCGCCCAGCGTGATCGAGGTGCGTGCCGCGGCGTCGACTACGGCCGCGCGAACGCCAGCTCCACCCCGCACACGCGGTGGAGGCCCGTCGTGCTCAACCCGGTGAACATCAATCCCATGCTGTCACCCGAGTTGATGACGCGCGCCTCGTGCACCGTGCCGTCGACGACGCGCGTCGCACTCGACGCGCCGCTGGTGCCGATCGTGGCCACGGGGTACACCGCGGCGTTGGCGAGCAGGCCGACGACCACGCTGGCGTCGTTGACCGCGTCGTTGTCGTAGAACAGGCCCTTCACGCCGACGAGTGTCCAGCCGACGGGCGCCTGGACGCTGGCGTACAGGGACGAGGTGCTGGTGGAGTTGTAGGAGCAGCCCCCGAACGAGCGCGTGACGACCTGCGAGCCGCTGGGGACGAACGCCGCGCCGTTCACCGACACCGTGGTGCGCGTGGGGCGAGGCGGACCGCCGGCGTTGGCCAAGAACGCGAACGTCCCGGTGTTGCCGGCGCTGTCGCTCCACGAGCCCTGGCCGTTGGCGGGGCTGACCAGCGCCGACACGTGCACCGCCTGCCCGGACGGCGCGGCGACGATCGTGAACGTGAAGGTCACGGCGCCACTGGCGTTGAACGTGGCGATGCCCACCGCGCCGGCCTTGTTGGCCGCGCCGCACTGGTTGTCGGTGCCATCCACGAGGAAGCCGGCGGGCGTGAGGCTGAGCGTCAGCGTGACGACGTTGCAGTAGGGCTGCATCTGCCACGCGAACGTCCCGAACACCTGCGCCTCACTGGCGGCAGGCGCCACGAGGCCGCCGAGGAGCACGAACGCACGAACGAGGGAAGCATTGCGATGACCTGACATCGGCACTCCTTCCGGGGGCGCGGGGATCATAGCGCCGGAGGCCAGATGGGCGAACAACGCCGCCGGGCGTTTTGGAAGTAGATTGCACGTCATGACGTCATCTCCCGATCGCCGGACGTTCATGGGCGCGATGTCCACCCTCGGTCTCGGCGCTCTGGCGCCAGGTGTCGCCGCCGGCGCTGCTGCTGCCGCGACGCAACCGCAGGGTGAAGTGGCGACGGCCGCCACCGGCGTCACGCGGGCGCTGGCCCGCTACGTCGTCACGGCGCGCTACGCGGACGTGCCTCCTGCCGTGCGCAAGGAGGCGCATCGCACGCTGCTCAACTGGATGGGCTGCGCCGTGGGCGGCTCACGCCACGAGACCCTCGACGCCGCCATCGGCGCGCTGGCGCCGTTCTCGGGTCCGGCGCAGGCGTCGGTGCTGGGCAGGCGCGAGCGGATGGACGTGCTGCACGCGGCGCTGATGAACGGCATCAGCTCGCACGTCTTCGACTTCGACGACACGCACCTCAAGACCGTGATCCATCCGGCGGGCCCGGTCGTGTCCGGCCTGCTGGCGCTGGCGGAGCATCGGCCAATGGCGGGCGCCGACTTCATGCACGCGCTGATCCTCGGTGTGGAAGCGGAATGCCGCATCGGCAACGCCGTGTATCCCGCGCACTACGATCGCGGCTGGCACATCACCGGCACGGCCGGCGTCTTCGGCGCCGCCGCCGCGTGCGGTCGGGCGCTGGGTCTCACCGAACAGCAGATGGTGTGGGCGCTGGGGATCGCGGCCGCGCAGCCGGTGGGCCTGCGTGAGATGTTCGGCTCGATGACGAAGAGCTTCCATCCTGGACGCGCGGCACAGAACGGCCTCACGGCGGCGCTGCTCGCCTCGCGCAACTTCACCAGCACCGAGGTCGCCCTGGAAGGGAAGAGCGGCTGGGCCAACGTGCTCAGCACCACCCGCGACTACGGCGAGATCACCGGCGGCTTCGGCCAGCACTACGAGATTGCGCTCAACACCTACAAGCCGTTCGCGTGCGGCATCGTGATCCACCCGACGATCGACGCCTGCATCCAGCTCCGCACCCAGCACACGCTGACCGCCGCGCAGATCGAGCGCATCGACCTTCGCGTGCATCCGCTGGTGCTCGAGCTGACCGGCAAGAAGACGCCGCAGACCGGACTCGAGACGAAATTCAGTGTCTACTTCGCGGCGGCGTTGGCGATCGTGCGCGGGTCGGCGGGGATGCGCGACTTCAGCGACGCGAACGCGAAAGACCCGGTGCTCGTGGCGTTGCGCGACCGCGTCACGGCCACCGTCGATCCGGCGATCGAGGAGCACCAGGTGCGCGCGCGCATCACGCTCAAGGACGGGCGCGTGCACGAGCGGTTCGTCGAGCACGTCGTCGGCAGCCTCGAGCGGCCGATGAGCGACGCGGATCTCGAGGCCAAGGCGCTCGACCTGATGAAGGACGTGCTGCCCGACACACAGGCGCGGGCGCTGCTCGACTTGTGCTGGAAGGCCGAGAGCCTGCCGAGTGCCGCGGCCCTGGCCACGGCGGCCAGGACCTGACTCGACGCGCCCAAGGACGCGCTACGGCGCAACGGGCTTGACAGGTGGCGCGGCGCTGGCCGTCGCCCCCGTCGGTTGCGACCGGAAGCCGAAGAAGCCACCCTGGTTGAAGGTGAAGCCGACCTGGACGCGGTGAATCGTCTCGAACAACTGGACGTTGTAATAGTCCTGCCCGCCCACGTAGCGCACGAAGAAGCCCCAGCCGCCGCGGTTGAGCGGCATGCACGTGGCCTGCGCCGACCACGAGTTGTTCGTGACGTCGTCCTTGGTGTCGAGGCCCACTGTTGCGTTCGCCGCCACATCGAGGCGGCGGTCGCAGATCCACGCGTCTCGCCACGCGGCGCCGGCCGTCGCGTTCAGGCGCTTCGAGCTGTAGTAGTCCTTGATGCGGTCGTTCTTGAAGTGCCACTCGAGCTCGAGCCCGGCGCGCAGCTCGCGATGGGCTAGCCACTCGCGTGAATTCGTCGGTGGGCCCTCGACGGCCTTGAGGTTGTTCCGCATGTAGTTCATGCCGACCGCCACGAAGTTGGTCGAGAAGCTGCCGTTCTTCCGGTTGATGGTCTCGCCGTCGAGGGGCACGGTCTCGGGCACGCACTCCGTCTGGTCGTCGTCCTCCTGCCTGGCCTGGTTCACGCTCAGGCAGCCTTCCTGGCCGTTGGAGTAATGCGCGATGCGGACGTGGGCCTCGTAGAGACCGACGTTGCCACTGGCGGCAGTCCTGGCCCCGCCTCGCAGCCGTTCCTTGAGTCGCCGCGCCCACAGCCCCTGCAGGTTGATCCGCGGAGTGAAGCTCGGCGTCCGAACCGGGCTCGATTCGGACGTCAGCATGCGCAGGCGTACTCCGGGTGTCCCGGAGATCGAGTAGGCGAACTCCTTCTTGTTCTCGGCGTCGAGCGTGTTCTGATTCTCGATCTCGATCACGTCGGTGTAGGTCTGCCTGAAGATCAGGTGCGGGAAGATGTTCGCTTCGAGCTTGAAGGGCGGCTGGTAGTAGTCGCGGACGCCGTCGACCTTGCGGTCGTTCTTGAAATCCGGCGTGCTCAGGAACACGTCGGTCGCTTCGAGGAACGGCACGATCGGGCCCATGCTGAACGGCGACGGCGGAGGCGGGGGGGGCGCGGCGGCCGACTGGGCCGCCGCTGTGGCCACGGTCATGACGCCACCCGCACAGGCGGCGACCAAGAGGCGAGCGATACGTCGCGAAGTCATGCGAGACCGTCCTTTCATGCCTACTTGGACGGGCTCTTCGACCAGATTTCCGGCGGCGGGCCCGGCAATGCCGTGGCCGGCCTGTCCATGGAGGTACGATCACCGGGTCCAGAGAACGGATGCCGCCATGCTCCACGCCGTCTTCACGCTGTCGCTCGTTGTCCTCGGGTGCGCCGTCGCGCTGGCGCAACCCGCCTCATCCGCCAGGCCCGCCGTGCCTGCAGCGGGCCAACGCGTCGTGCTCATCACCGGCTCGACGGACGGGCTGGGTCGCGAAGTCGCCCGCCGCCTGGCCGCGCAGGGCGCGCACGTCATCGTCCACGGCCGGAACGCCGAGCGCGGCAACGCCGTGGTCGCCGAGATCGCGGCGAGTGGCCAGGGCTCGGCCCGGTTCTACCAGGCCGACTTCGCTTCACTTGCCGACGTGCGTCGACTCGCCGCCGACGTCCGCCGCGACTACACCCGCCTCGACGTCCTCGTGAACAACGCCGGCGTCATCACGCGCGAGCGCGTCGTCACGGCCGACGGCGTCGAGACGCAGTTCGCGGTGAACTACCTCTCCGGGTACGTGCTGACGTACTCACTGCTGCCGCTGCTCGAGAAGGGCCAGGCGGCGCGCGTCGTCAACGTCTCGTCGCTCGCCGCCAGCCCGCTCGACTTCAGTGACGTGATGCTCGAGCGCGGCTATTCGTCTGGCCGCGCCTACGGACAGAGCAAGCTCGCCCAGGTGATGTTCACGATCGACCTTGCGCAAGAGCTGAAGGGGAAGGGCATCGTGGTGCAGGCGCTGCACCCGGCCACCTACATGGACACGAACATGGTGCGGTCCGGGGGCGGCACTCCTCGCACCACCGTCGATGAGGGCGCCGCTGCCGTGATGAACGCCATCGCGACGACCGCCGCGCCCAGCGGCACCTACTTCGTGGGACAGAAGGCGAGCTCACCGCCTCACGCCCAGGCCACGGACGCCGACGCGCGCCGACAACTGCGCGAGTTGAGCCGGAAGCTGACCGGTCTGCCGTAGCCGGCGTTTCCGCCTCGAACGCCGACGGCGGGCTACTCCGTGCGCAGTGCCTTCATCGGCGCGATGGCGGCCGCGCGCAGGGCCGGCAGCATCGCGGCGATGAACGCCGCGACCGCCAACGACCCGGCCGCGATAGTCAGCGCCACCGGATCCCAGAACTTGACCCCGAAGAGCTGCGCCGACATCAGATAGCCGGCGCCCACCGCCAGCGGGACGCCCAGCACGAGCCCGATCGCCACCCGGCGGAAGGCGCTGCCCAGCACCAGGTTCATCACCTTGCCGCGGTCGGCGCCCAGGGCCATCCGCACGCCGATCTCGCTGGTGCGCTGCGCCACCGAGTAGGCGGTCACGCCGTAGAGGCCGATGGCCGCCAGGATCAGCGCGATGACGCCGAACAGCCCGGCCAGACTGGCCACGGCGCGCTGCTGGTTGAAGACGCTGGCGATCTGTTCCGACAGCGTGCGCACGTTGATGATGGCCAGGTTCGGGTCGGTATCCGCCAGCACGCGGGCCACCTGCGACTCGATCAGCCCCGGCGGCGTGTTCGTGACGAGCATGATGCCGCCCACGTAGTGGGACCGCGTCTCGACCTGCAGCATCAGTGGGTTGGTGTACTTCACCGTCTGCGCGAGCGGCACGTAGAACATCGGGCGAGGCGGACGGTCCAACTGGAAGCCGGCGAACCGCGCGTCCTTGATCACGCCGACGATGCGGAAGGAGTTGACGTTCTCGGGCAGGTTGAGGCCGAAATGCTGGTCGAGCGGGTCTTCCCCCGTGGCGAAGAACTTCCGCACGAACGCCTCGTTCACGACGGCGACGTTCTCGGTGGTCTCGGTGTCGGTCTCGCTGATGTGGCGGCCCTTCACCAGCGTCACACCTAGGTTCTGCAGGTAATTGGCGCTGACGCGATCCCACGACGCCCCGCTGTCGGACGACGGCGGCGGCGCCGGCTTGCCGGCGATGAGAATGCCCTCGCCCCAGTTGTCGGTGAGCGGATTGTAGAGCGCGAGATCGACGCCGGTGACGCCGGGAATACGCCCGAGGCGTGCCTCGAGATCGCGGTACAGCGCCGTCAGGCGCGGCCCGGTGGTGGTACCCGATGGCCGGCCCACGGCCACGAGCACGCGGCCGTCGCGGGCGTAGCCGAAGTCCTGGCCCTGCAGGTTGCCCAGGCTGCGGCCCAGCATCGTCGAGCCGGCCACGAGCACGACCGAGAGCGTGGCCTGCACGACCAGCAGCGCCTTGCGGGCGAACGACGACGAGTCGCCCTTGGTGCGGCCGGCGCCGCGCAGCGCCTCGATGGGATCGGTGTGAGTGGCGAGCCAGGCCGGCGCGGCGCCGAAGATGAGACCGGTGAGCAGCGCCAGGCCGGTGGCGAAGGCCAGCACCGTGGGCGACGGCAGCGTGTCGATGGGCAGCACCTGGCCGCCGGCGAAGGCCAGCGACAGCAGCAGCCGCGAGGCCGCGACCGACACGACCAGGCCGGCCACCGCGCCACCGATCGCGAGCAGCACACTCTCGACCAGCGCCTCGGTGATGATCTGCTTGCGCGACGCGCCCATGGCCAGACGCACGGCCGTCTGGCCGCGCCGCGAGACGCCGCGGGCGAGCATCAGGTTGGCCACGTTGGCGCACGCGATGAGCAGCACCAGCCCGCAGACCGCCAGCAACAAGCGCAGGCTGCGGCCGTACTGCTCCTTCATCACGGCGACGCCGGCGCCCGCCGGTACCACCGAGATGGTCTGCTTCGGCAGCTCCTTCTCGATCGTCGGCATCCAGTTGTTGGGATAGCCGGCTTCGCGCAGCATCCAGTTGCGCATCAGTTCCGTCAGGCGCGCGTCCATGCCGGCGGTGCTGGCGCCCGGCTTCAAGCGCCCGATGACGCGCAGCCAGGCCGGGATCACCTGGCGCAGCAGCGACCCCGACTCGCCGGCGATCAGCGGTTCCTGTTGCAGCGGCAGCCAGATGTCGGGCGGGTTGGCGCGCAGTGTCTCGCCGAAGAACCCCGGCGGAGTGATGCCGGCCACGGTCATCGCCCGGCCTTCGACGATGAGGGTGGCGCCGACGATCGACGGGTCGCCACCGTAGTACGCCTGCCACGCCTGGTACGACAGCATCAGCACCGGTGCCGCCGCGGCCGAATCGTCGTCCGCCGTGAACGGCCGGCCCGCGAACGCCCCCACGCCAAGCGTCGTGAAGTAGTTGCCGGTCACGTAGTTCGAACGCAGCGGCCGCGGCGTGGCATCCTGCCCCTCGCGCCGCACCGCCATCCGCCCCATGCCGGCCTGGAAGGCCGTGATCGACTCGAACTCGGGCGACGCGGCCGCCAGCTTCTGGAACAGGTCGTAGGAGTAGAAGCCCCAACGCTCCTGCGGCCCGCCCTGCACGCAGCAGTTGTCGCCGTCGCCGATGCGGT
>CADEDM010000011.1:0-13138 GCA_902826065.1 uncultured Acidobacteriota bacterium
CTTGCCCTTCTGGATGGCGCGGATGGTGTGCTTCTCGGTGACGTGGATGATCTCGTGGGCGAGCACGCCGGCCAGCTCCGACTCGTTCTTGAGATTGGCGAGCGCGCCCTTGGTGATGTGGACGAAGCCGCCGGGCGCCGCGAAGGCATTCACGGCGTCGGTGTCGAGCACGATGAACGTCCACGACAGGTTCGGGCGGCTGCTGACCTGCGTCAGCGCCGTGCCGACCAGCGCCACGTAGCGGTGGACGGCCGGGCTCTGCGCCACGCCGTAACGGGTGCGCACCCGCTGGCTGACCTCGGCGCCGAGCTGCTGCTCCTCGGCGTCGGTCATCTGGATGTCGCGCACCTGGTTGGCCCGCTTCACCACGCCGCCCAGCTTGCCCAGTTGCCGGGCTTCACCCGCCGACGGGGCCAGCGCCAACGCCGTCCCCAGGGTGATCGCCACCAGTGCTCGTCGATGCATGTCGCTACTCCGTCGGGCCGAATCGCCCGGTCCCGGATCGTATCGGACGGGACCGTCGCGGGGTGCAACCCGCGCCCCCACAGAACCATAGCGTGAAAACCCCGCGCCGCCCACCACGGGTTCTGCGCCCTGCAGGGATCAGGGATCCGGGACCGGGATCCGGACCGGACGCCGCGAAGGTGGCTGCTATGATCGCGGCCGTTCCCGCCGTCCGATCGATGCCGCCTGCCCGTCTGCTCGCCCTGCTCGTCCTCCTGGTCGTCTCGGGCGCGTGCGGCCTGGCGTACCAGGTGCTGTGGCTCCGGGCGCTGGCGTTGATCTTCGGGGCCACGGTCTACGCCGCCAGCACCGTGCTCGCCGCGTTCATGGGCGGCTTGGCCGTGGGCGGAGTCGTCGCCGCCCCGCTGCTCGCACGCCTCAAACGTCCACTGCTGGGCTTTGCCCTGGCCGAGGCCGGCATCGGGCTCACGGCGCTCGCCGTCGCGGCGGTGTTCGATCGCGCCGAGCCGCTCGACGCGATGCTGCATCGGGCCACGGGAGGCGCCACCGCGTCACTGACCGTGGCGCGGTTCGTCGTGGCGTCGGCGCTGTTGCTGGTGCCGACATCGCTGATGGGCCTGACGCTGCCGCTCGTCAGCGCGTCGGGCCTGGTGCGGCGGGCATTCGGCACGCGCCTGGGCCTGGCCTACGGCATGAACACGTTCGGCGGCGTCGCCGGCGCGCTGGTCGCCGGATTCATCGCCATCCCCGCCGTCGGTGCCGGTCTCGCGATGCGCATCACCGCCGGCCTCAGCCTGGCGGTCGCGGTGGGCGGGCTGCTGCTCGCCCGCTCTGCCGACGACGACGTCGCCGCCGGCCCCGTCGCCGCCGCGGCACCCTCTAACGCCGGAGCGACGGCCGCGCCGTACGGTGTGCTGGCGCTGGCCGTGACCGCCAGCGGCGCCGGCGCGATGGCGCTCGAGATCCTGTGGTTCCGCGCGCTGCTGCAGTTCGTGCCGGCGACGACGTACGCCTTCACCACGATGCTGGCGGTCGTGCTGGTGGGGCTGGCGGCCGGCAGTCTCTATGCGGCGCGCCGACTGCGGCGCGACGGCCACTGGCTCGCGTGGCTCACCTGGGCGTACCTGGCGACGGCCATCCTGGCGCTGGCGTCGTTGACGGTCCTCGCGTACGCCTACGACCGCGGGCTGGTGGTGGCCGGTCCGGTCATGGCCGCGGCCCTGGCGATGCTGCCGCCGACGCTGGGCATGGGCGCGAGCCTGCCGGTGGCGCTGCACGTGGCGGCGGCGTCGGTGGTGGGCACGGCCGGCGCCGTGGCGTCGCGCGTCGGCCGCCTCTACGCCCTGAACGTCGCCGGTGCGGTCGTGGGCGCGGTGGCCACCGGCTTCTGGCTGCTGCCCGCGCTCGGCGTGCGCCTGGCATTGGTGCTGGCCGCGGGACTCTTTGCCGTCGTCGCGGGTGCGCTGGCGCGCGCCGCCGGCATCGCCACCTTGGTCCGCCTGGGAGCCGGCGCCGTCGCCTTCGCGGCCGTCGCGGTGGCGCTGCCCGATCCGCTGGACCTGGCCTTCACGCGCCGCCACGGCGCCGATCGGCCGCCGTTGTGGCGCGACGAAGGGCCGCAGGCCACGGTGAGCGTGCACGGCGACGCCACGAGCCGCGGTCTCTTCATCGACGGCCTGACCCAGGCCAGTGACCGGGCCGACACCGTGCGGGTGCATCGCACGATTGGCCATCTCGCGATGCTGCTCCATCCCGATCCACAGGACGCACTGGTGATCGGCCTCGGCGGCGGCGCCACCGCCGGCGCGGTCAGCCGGCACGGCGCGCGGCTCAGCATCGTCGAGCTGAACGACGGCGTGCGCAGGGCCGCGCCGTGGTTCGCGCACATCAGCCACGACGTGGTGGCTCAGCCGTCGACGCGGATGATCGTCGACGACGCGCGCAGTTTCCTGGCCACGACCGACGAGCGGTTCGACGTCATCACCGCCGACATCATCCAGCCGACGCACGCCGGCGCCGGCGCGCTCTACTCGGTCGAGTATTTCACTCGCGTCCGAGCCCGGCTGAAGCCCGGGGGACTGGTGCTGCAGTGGGTCGGCCTGCGCGAGGACTCCGCCTACAAGCTGATTGCCCGCACCTTCCAGTCGGTGTTCCCCGAGACGACGGCGTGGGTGGGCGGCACGTTGCTGGTGGGCACGGTGGAACCGCTGAAGGTGTCGCGCGCGGCCGTCGAGCGTCAGCTCGCCCGCGCCGGGACGCGCGACGAGGTCGCGGCCCTCGGCCTGACCGACTACGACACGTTGATGTCGTGGTTCACGGCCGGCCCGGACGACCTGCGCCGCTTCGTGGGCCCGGGTCCGGTGCTCACCGACGATCGTCCGCGGGTCGAGTTCTACCGGTCGCTGCCCGCCGGCGAACCGGCGGCGCGCCTGGCCGACCTGCACGGCGACGCGGCGCGTGTCGTCGCGCCCTGAAGCCCCGGGGACGGCGGCGGCTATGATTCGCGACGGCATGTCCCGCCGCGCCCGCGTCGCCCCGTTCCTGCTGGCCACGCTGGCGCTCGTCGTGCTGGCGCTCTGCACCACGGCCTGGACCACGTTCGATCGCGGGCTGTTCCAGGACGACATGCAGGTGCTGTTCGACGTGCACCACGAGCGCGGCGGGCTGTTGCGCCAGGCGTGGCTCGAGATCGGCAGCCCGACCCGTCGGCTGCAGGGGTTGCCCTATGCCCTGGCATTGCGCTCGGGGCATCCGCTCGAGGGCGTGCTCGCCTTCACCGAGCTGCTGCCGTTCCTCGTGGCGGTGACGACCATGATGCTGGCGCGACAGGCGGCGAAGTTGTCGTGGCCGTGGACGTTCCTGGCGGGCGCGCTGCCGATCACCGCCACGTCCGATTGGCTGACGGCGAGCCCCGTGGCCATCGGCTACCAGATGGCAGTGCTGCTGCACGTCGCCGGCGCGCTCGGGCTCGTGCTGTGGGCGCGGCATGGCGGCCGGTTCGCGCTGGCGTTCGGGCTCGTCGCCGGCTCGGCGAGCTTGTGGACCATCGACGCCGCGACCACCGTGTATCCGTTCACGCCGCTCATCGCATGGCTCGCGGCGAGCGACGACGCGGGGCGACGCCGGACGCGCGTCGCCACCCTCGTGTGGTGGGCGCTGGCGCTCCCGTACTACTCGTTGTTCCTGCAGTTCGTCCTCGACGACTCGTCGTACGCCGCCATCGCCGTGCTCGATCGACCATGGTGGCATCGGGTCGCACGTCTGGTGCTGCTGGTCACGCACAACGTGATGCCGTGGCGCTGGGCCCTGGCGCGCGGCGAGTGGTTCGGCCCGACGCCACTGCCGCCGCTATGGCCGACGCTGACGGCGATGGCGATCGGCCTGGCGACGACGGCGTGGACCTTCCGGGGCTTACGGCGCTACGACGCCGGCGAGGCTCGGCCGGAGGCCGCCGTCGACTGGCGTCTCGGCGTCGTCTGCGCCGCGTTCGCGGTGCTCGCCAACGCCACCTACATGAGCGTGCAGCTCGCCTTCCTCTACTACCGCACGCACGTGCACGCGCGGGTGTGGGCGTCGCTGGCGATCACGATCGGGCTCGCCCTGCTGGCCCGCCGCGGCGGCCGCTCGACGTGGGCCGCGGTCGCGATCGCCACGTTGTTCCTCGCCTTCGGCATCGCCGGCGGCCAGGAGCGGCAGCGCTACTTCGCCGAGGCGTGGCAGCGGCATCGCGTGGAGCTGGCATCGCTGGCGGAGGCGCTGCCGTCGGCCCCGGCGCACCTGTTGCTCACGCGATCAGCGTCGCCGGGTGTCTACGTCGCGACACAAGTGCCGTATCTCTCGCGTTTCTGGGCCGGTCTCCTCGGCGAACAGACCGACATGATGTGCCGCGTGTCGGCAATCACGCCGACGAAGGAGACGACGTGCCGGGCCGAGCCCGACCGCCTGGTGTGCGAGGTGGCGGTGAATCGCACCAATCGGCGCTGCGGCCCCGCGGCCGGCCGAGCCGAGATCCCGTACGCGAATCTGGTCATCGCCGACTACGACACCGCGACCGGACGCTACGAGATCGTGCCGCAGTTGCCTGCGGCGTTCACGCCCGCGGGCGACGCCGCCGCGAGGGCGCGACAGGCCTACGCCCCGCGACGGCTGGCGCCGGGCATCGTCGGTCAGCCGTTCGCGCGGCAGTTGCTGCAGGTGCCCGACGGCGCGACCACGGTCGCCGCGGTGCCGCCGTCCGTCAACGCCCGTTGATCGCGTCGAGCCGCGCGGCGATGCGCCGCCCCACCACCGCGGGCGCGAGTTGCGTGCGGATGTCGGCAGCGGCGCGGGCCCCGATCGCGGCGGCGTGGTCGCAGTCGGTTGCCAGCCGCTGCATCAGGGTCGCCGCGTGTGCCACATCGGGATCGGCCCACGTCTGCCCCTGCGCGTAGGGGCCATGATCGGCAGCGAGCGCGACCAGCCGGTAGTCGACCGGGCACGAGTTGTCGGCGGTCATGAAGTCCATGTTGCCCGACCAGCCGGTGGCCACGACCGGCTTGCCGAGCGCCATCGCCTCGGCCATCGTGAAGCCGAAGCCTTCGGAGCGGTGCAACGAGACGTAGGCGTCGGCCGCGTGCAGCAGGGCGTTGAGCTCGGGCCGGGCGAGATAGCGATCGACGACCGTGATCGTCGGGTCGGCCGAGGCGGCGGCGGCGAGGTCGCGGCCGAGCGGCGAGCGCGCGTCGGCGTTGATCACCTTGAGCACCAGGCGCGTGTCCGCGCCGACGGCCGCGCGCATGCGCCGGTAGGCGTCGACGACGCCGAGCGGGTTCTTGCGCGCCGGCACGCTGAAGGCGTCGAAGACGAACAGGAACACGAACGCTGCGGCGGGCAGGCCGAACGTCTCGCGGCCGAGACCGGCGGGCACCGGCACCTCGATGGCGTACGGCATGTGCGTGACCGGGAGGCGCAGCCGTCGTGAGAAGGCGTCGGCGCAGAACCGGCTCGGCGCCCACACCTCGTCGACGCTCTGCTCCGCTTCCGGCCAGCGGTCGGGAAACTCCGGCAGCTCCCAGTTCCAGTACGCGATGCGGTAGCGGCCGGTCAGGGCGTCGGCGTGGTCGACGATCGCGAACGCGCATTGATCCGCGTTCAGGTGCAGCAGCGTCGTGCCGTAGACCGGAGACGCCGGCAGCCCGTCGGGCAGCGCCTCCGCGGTCCGCGACGGCGACGCGCGGGCGTAGTCGATCGCCGCCACCGGCACACCGGCGGCGCGACAGGCCCGCAGCGTACAGCGCGCGGCCTCGGCGACTCCGGACTCGGCGCGCAGATGGCCGAGGACGTTCAGCCCATAAGCGGCAGGCGCCGACGCCGTCATACTCGAGGGCGGCGCCGCGCTGGCGGCGCCACGGGGATACGCACGGCGCAGGAGCGCGCGCGCGATCGCGTGGCGGATGCCCGCGGGCACCAGCGGCCGCACCAGGTGCTTCACGCGCCATGCGGTCTGGAACAGCGTGCGGCTGAGACCGGCGCGCCCGGATGGGCTCATCACGCGATCATGGCACGCGCGCGGCGGCAGCCGCGCGGCGGGCCCGCCAGTGCCGCACGAGCGAACCGCTCGCCACACGATCGCGAATCGCGGTGACGGCGTCGGTCGTCGGCGCCGGCCGCGCGCGCCGCGCGCGCCACACCGCCGGCAGGTCGCGCATCGCATCCCGCCGGGCGCGGAGGAAGGCCGCTGCCTGGCCACGCGCCGCGAACCAGACGACGCCGGCCACGGTCGCCGCGAGGTGCGCCGGAATCGCCCGCCACAGCAGCGAGGCCGGCATGTTCTTCACCAGCGTCCACGTCGCGTTGCGATGGCCGTGATAGATCGCGAAGGTGCTGCCTACGCCGCTGACGGCCGACCCGACGTGCCAGGCGACGGCGTCGGGCACGTACCAGCACGGACGGCCGTGCAGCTGCAGGCGGAAGCCGAGGTCGACGTCCTCCACATAGCAGAAGTAGCGCTCGTCGAAACCGCCGACGGAGATCCAGTCGGCGCGCCGGTACAGCGCCGCGGCGGCGCACGCCGAGAACACCTCGCGCTCGTCGAGCGCGCCGGGCACCTCGGTCAGCGGCTGCCCGTGGCCGTGCCGCCAGACGACGCCGCTCACGTGATAGACGTCGCCGGCGCCGTCGAGGACGCCTGGCGCGCCGTCGCGCATCAGGCGCGAGGCGAAAGAGCCGGCCGTGGGATGGCGATCCGCGGCCGCCGTCAACGCGGCCAGCCACTCGGGTTCGGGGAAGGCGTCGGGATTCAGCAGCGCGATGCAGTCGCAGTCGTCGAGGGCCGCCACGGCGCGGTTGTTGGCGGCGGCGAAGCCGGTGTTCGAGGACAGCGCCATCAGCGAGACGTCGACGCCCGACGCCCGGGCGGCCGAGGTCACAGCTGCCGCCGTGCCGTCGCGGCTGCCGTTGTCGACGACGACGACGCGGTCGGGACGGCGGTGTTGTGCGGCGATGGCCGCCATCAGGCGCGGGACGAGACCCGCGCTCTCGTAGGTGACGACGACGAGGCCCAGTCTCACGGGCGGGCAGCCGTGGTGTTCACGGCCGCCCCGTCACTGCGCGCCTGCGACAGGAGCACGGCCGGCGCCGGCGTCGGCGCGATCGTGCGTGCCCGCCAGGCGTGGCCCATCAGACGCAGCACGAAGCGTCCGCCGAGGGCGGCGGCCGCGACCGGCGCCAGCACGCGGCCCGGCCACGAGGCGTGCTTCCAGTAGTAGCGCCAGGCGCTGAGATGGAACGCCGACAGCGCGCGGATCGGCACGTACGAGGAACAGCGCGCGGTGGCATGGACCACGGCGGCGGTGGGCGCGTAGAGCGTGCTCCAGCCGGCGTCGCGAGCGCGGCGACAGAAGTCGGCGTCCTCCCAGTAGAGGAAGAACCCGGCATCGAAGCCCTCGACCGCGTCGAAGGTCTCGCGGCGGATGAGCGCGAAGGCGCCGGTCACCCAGTCCACCGCGGTGGGCGCGGCCGGCAGGCCGGCCAGGTTCCGGCGCGACAGCGGATTGCCCGGCAGGTGCCGCGACAACCACGACGTCCGCCCGGCCACGATCGTGGTGACGTCGGGAAACCGCCGCGCCGACCGCTGCAGCGTGCCCTGGGGCTCGCGCAGCACGCCGCCGACGATACCGGCGTCCGGATGCGCGTCGAGCACGGCGAGCAGGCCGGCCGTGACCGGGGCCGTCAGCGTGCAGTCGGGATTCAACAGCAGGATGTGCGAGCCCGGTGCCATCTGGCGGGCAGCCGTGTTCACGCCGGCGGCGAACCCGGCGTTCGAGGTCCGCGGCACGTAGGTCACGTGCGGGTATGGCGCCGTCACCGCGCGCCCCCGGGCGTCGTCGGCGTCGTGGTCGACGACGACCACGGGAATCTCGGGTTCGTGCACGACGAGCGACGCCAGGCACCGCTCGAGCTCGGCATAAGCGCGGTACCCGACGATCAGCACGGTGACGCGGGGCGTCGTTGTGTTCGCGGACGTGAGCATAAGACCGGGGGCCGTCCGGGGAGGGCAGAATTATGGTCCCGGGCTTGCGCGCGGTTCAAGCCCGACGCGCGAGGCGCCGACGAATTTCCTGGCGCGCGCGTGCGCCGCGACCGACACGCTCGAGGTGGACGCCGCGAGCGGCGTGGTAGCATCCGCCGATGTCCGCAGCCCGGCCGGGGCCCATGCGCCGGGTCGCGCGGCGCCTTCGCCTCGCGACCCGCGATCGCGTCGCGCGCGAGCTCGAACGCCTGCTGGCCAGCGACGACGGACGCCGGATTCTGCACGAGGTCACGCGCGGGTTCGAGCGCGCGCCCGACGTGAGCCTGCCCCCGCTGCCGTGGTCCCATGCGCGCGACGTCGCCGCGCCGCCGGCCACCGGGCGGGCGCCGGTCTTCATCACGGCCCGGTTTCGTTCCGGGTCGACGCTGCTGTGGCACATCTTCCGGCAGCTGCCGAACGCCACCGCCTACTACGAGCCGCACAACGCCCGGCGGTGGTTCGACGCGGCGCGCCTCGAGCGGCACGTCGACCCGACGCACGTGGGCGTCACCGACTACTGGCGTGAGTACGCCGGCATGGACGACCTCGCCGCGTGGTACCGCCCCACCTGGCCGATGCGCCAGCTGGTGATGTCGGCGTCGTTCCCCGATCCGGACATGCGCGCCTACCTCGACGCGCTGGTCGCTCGCGCGCCCGGCCGGCCGGTGCTGCAGTTCAACCACGTGGACTTCCGCCTGCCGTGGCTGCAGCGTCACTATCCCGACGCGCGGCTGATCCACCTGTACCGCCACCCGCGCGATCAGTGGATCTCGTCACTGGGCGATCCGGCGCAGGTGCCGCGCGAGGTGCGCGGCGACGACTTCCGCAACCTCGATCACTACTACCTGCTGCCGTGGGCGCGCGACCTGTCGACCCAGTTCCCGTTCCTCGACCCGCGCCACGAGCCGCGGCCGTACCGGCTCTTCTACTACATCTGGCGCCTGTCGCATGCGATCGGTGTCCAGCACGCGCACCTGTCGATCGACTACGACACGCTGCTCGCGCAGCCGGCGGCGACGATCGCGGCGGTGCTGCAGGCCGCGCAGTGGCCCGGAGTCGACGTGGCTCCCCTGGCCGCCCTCGTCACGCCGCCGCGTGAAAGCCGGTGGGCGGCGTGGGCGCCGGCGGCGTGGTTCGACGAGCACGAAGCCGCGTGCGAGGGCGTGCTGGCACGCGAGGTGGGGCGGACGTGGGCGCCGGCACGTGCCGCCGCGTTGCGCGCCTGATCCGGGGCGACGCCGGCCGGCTCACGCGCGGACTTCGAAAATCTGCACCGGCTTCGTCTTCCCCTTCACGAGCACGTCGCCCAGGGGCCGCAGGTCGTACTGGCCCTTGAGCTGACGCCGGGTCGCGTCGGAGATGAGGATGCGCGTGCCGTAGTCCTTGTTCAGCGACTCGAGGCGGGCGCCGAGGTTCACGTTGTCGCCGATCACGGTGTAGCTCATGATCGTGTCGCTGCCGATGTTCCCGGCGATCATCTCGCCGGTGTTGATGCCGATGCCGATATCAAGGGTGGCCCGGCCCTCGACGGCCCAGACGCGGTTGAGGCGCTGCAGTTCGACCACCATGGAGAGCGCGGTCTGCACGGCGTGGTCAGCGTGGTCCGGGTCGTCGAGCGGCGCGCCGTAGAGCGCCATCACCATGTCGCCGACGAACTTGTCGATGGTGCCGCGATGCGCAAAGACCACCTCCACCATGCGCGTGAAGTACTGGTTGAGCTGACGGACCAGATCCTCCGCCTCGCCGCTCTCGGAGAGCGTCGTGAACCCGCGCATGTCCGAGAAGAGCACCGACATCTCGCGCCGCTCGCCGCCGAGGGCGGCTTCGTTCGGGCTGGCGATGAGCTGCTGGTAGACGTCCTTCGACACATACCGCGAGAACAGCCGCTTCACGCGCCGCTTCTCGCGGCCTTCGACGAAGTACATCCAGGCCAGGTCGCTCAGGAACGTCAGCGCCACGGCGATCATGGGCACCACCAGCGGCACCCACACGCCCTGCCCCAGCGCGTGCACCGCGTACCACACCACTGCACCGGCGACGGCCAGGGCCGCCGCCGCGGTGATCCACGGCGCCCCGGCGGCGCCGACGGCCGCGACGGTCACGGCCGGCACGACGGCCAGACTCAGGGCGTGGGCGGGCGCGGCCGGCGCGATGGCGTGATTCGAGCGCAGGCCGTCGATGACGTTGGCGTGCACCTCGGCGCCGGGCATGCGGCCCTCGCCGAGCGGCGTGGTGAAGAGATCGCGCAGGCCTTCGGCGGTCACGCCGACGACCACGATCTGATCGGCGAACGTCTTTGGATCGAGGTGCGGTGTCTGG
This sequence comes from uncultured Acidobacteriota bacterium, assembly GCA_902826065.1. Lineage (GTDB taxonomy): Bacteria > Acidobacteriota > Vicinamibacteria > Vicinamibacterales > UBA2999 > CADEFD01. The sequence continues at coordinate 10,334 of CADEDM010000011.1, forward strand.
TTGTCGAGGAGCTGCTGCTCGGCCAGGAACAGATCCTGGAACGAGTAGCTCCGGAAGGTGGGCTTGCCGTCGGCCTTGAGCGTGGGCCCGCGGTACGGCACGAGCGGCCGCCACACGGTCTGCGCCGGGCCGTAGTAGTCGGGCACCACCTGTTCGATCCACGGCACGTGGACGTCGCCGATCCGCAGCTGCGATCGCGACGCCGCGACCCGGTCCGGCGGCGTACCTGACGCCAGCAGCGCGGCGGTCATCGCCAGCGACGGCACCACGACGTCGCCCACCTGGACGAAGGGCACCGACCGGCGCAGCGGGCCGTCGAGATCGAGGGCCGTGCGAGCGTGGCCGACGCCGCGCGCGGCTGCCGCCAGGGCCGGAAACGGCGGCACGAGCAGCGGCCGCCGTTCGGCGAAGTCCGCCACCGGCCAGCGCGTCGAGAGCGATGGGATGCCGGTGAGCGGGGGCTGCTGCTCGCCGCCGCCGTTCACCGTGCCCTCGCTCGACGACTCGGCGGCGAAGATGACGTTGCCGGCCGCCTTCACGGCGTCGACGAACGCCTCGTCGGATTCCGCACCGGTCCACTCGGTGCCCAGCACGTCGTGACGGCCGCGATCGGCCTCGGAGAAGAGGACGTCGTAGACGACCAGCTTCGCCTTGGCCCGCGCCAGGTAGTTGACCAGCACCGCGTGCACGAGGCGCGGCCAGGGCCACCGCCCGACGATCGGCTCGAGTTGGCGGATCGAGTGGTCGTCAATCAGGACGAGGGCGATGTCGGGAGAGGCTCCGGCGCCGGTGGCCACGGCGCGCAGCCGCGCGTCGTAGGTCTTCAGCTCGAGGGTCTGCAGCAGTGGCAGCCGTCCGACGCCGTTTGCGACGAGCACGGCGGCGATCGCAAAGGCGAGGGCGACGATCCAGCGGGGCATCCGCGGTCAGCGTCTCAGGAATCGGGAGGAGTCGTCAAACTAGAATCGAAACAACCGCGTGCCCTTCACCGCGAGCGTGCGGTTCTGCAGTCCGGCATTCGGCCCGCTGCGCGTATCGCGGCCGTCGCTGTAGACGACGAACAGCTCGCTGCCGACGATGTACTCCCAGCGCAGGCGCACGCTCGACGACAGCGTGTGCGCGTCGACGTTGTACTGGACCAGGCTGCTCACGACCATCCGTGCCGTGGGCGTGACCGTGAGGCGTCCGCCGGCCAGGCGGGCGTTGAAGCGCCCGTACGGCAGGTCGGCCCAGTTGAGCGACAACGTCGGCTCGATCGAGAACTGCGGCAGCACGCCCCAGCGGCCGCTGTAGGTCGCCTCGGTTCGCGTGCCGTCGTAGAGCGAGCCATGCGCCAGCCCGAGCCGGCCCGACACGCGGCGCTGCTGCCCCATCGTGTACGACAGACGCGCCGTCTCCGACCCGTAGCCGCCGGTCGGAACCACCACGCCGGGCGCCACGGAGAACGGCCCGGGCAGGAACTCGTACTCGCGCGAGTACTCGACCTGCGCCGAGTCGCTCGACTGGAAGTCGACGCGAAACAGCGCCGACTGCTCCTTGGCCTGCACCTGCACCGCCCGTGCGTCGGTGAGGTAGTCGAGGCTCGCCTGCCACGTCAGCTTGCGGACCACGCGGGCCCGCCGCGGCCGCGGGCTGAAGCGCGCCTGCGCGAAGGTGCGGCGCACGTCGGTGCGGCGCGTGAATCCCATCTCGGGGTTGAAGCCGGCGTCGATCAGCATGTGCTCGGCCGCCAGGCCGTAGCGGTCGTCCGTGTAGTCGAAGCGTCCGCGGTAGCTGGCGCCGTCGGTGGTCACGCCGGTGCGATCGGGCACACGGGTGCGGGCGGCGTAGCCGGTGAGGTTGACCGACTTGAAGAACAGCAGCGTGGCATCGGCGCCCACCGTGTAGCTGGCGTCGCCCGACCCGCGGTTCGCCGGCGTGCTGACGGCGGCCGGCCCGCGCCGCGTCGCCATGATGCCGAGGTTGCTGCGCCGGAACACGTTGCGCTTCAGCCGCAGCGCGGTGAAGCCGGTGCCCGCGGCGCCGGCGTCGGGGTCGTCCTCGGTGTGGATGTCGAGCAGCCCGATGCTGTACGCGCCCTGCCGCCCGGTGAGGCGCGCGCCGCCCACCACCGGCACGGCCTGGCCCTGGCTGAGGCCGATGCGCCGGCTGTAGAACAGCAGCGGCACGTCGCCGGGGCTGTTGCCGGCCTGCACGCCGCCGAAGTCGAAGATGCCCTGCCCTTCGATGAAGAAGTCGCGCTTCTCGGGGAAGAACAGACTGAAGCGCGTGAGGTTGACCTGCTGCAGGTCCTCTTCCACCTGCGCGAAGTCGGTGCGATAGGTGGCGTCGAAGATGAGGCTGCGCGTCAGGCCGTACTTGAAGTCGAGGCCGGCGTTCCGGCCGAAGGTGTCGTCGACGGCGCCGGCCCGGCGCACGCCGGTAGACGTGGCCAGGGCGTAGGGCTTGAACTCGAGGTTGCGCGACTGCGCCGGCGTCTCGATGCCCTCGACCGTCGCCGCCGAGGCCATCCGCGACACGCCCTGCGTGCCCAGCGCCGCCGGCACGAGTGACAGGTACGAGAACTCGTTCTTCGAGCGCACCAGCCGGCGCATGTTCACGCCCCAGGTCTGCACGCCGTTACCGCGATAGCGCAGGGTCTTGAAAGGAATGGCGACCTCGACCGTCCAGCCCTGCTCGAAGTGCGCGGTCTTCACGTACCAGATGCCGTTCCACGCCGAGTTCTGCTGGTCGTCGGTGACCGTCATGTCGCGCAGGGCGCCCAGCGGGTTGGTCTGGAACAAGTAGCCGTTGCGCTTGTCGTGG
>CADEDM010000011.1:13148-50631 GCA_902826065.1 uncultured Acidobacteriota bacterium
GGCTTTGCTGGGAGGGTTGCAGAGACGAAGGTAAACTGGTCGTTGCGGCGTCTGTGGCCGGTACGGCGGCTCATCTCGTTGGCGACTTCGCGCTCGGGTTCGTTGGCCCAGTTGCGGGCGCAGATATAGAGGTTCCGGTCGTCGAAGAGGATCCAGGCCTCGGTCTTCTCGGTCGCCGGCTGGCCCTGCCGCGGCTCCTGCTGGATGAAGTCGGTCAGCGGCGCGACGCGGGAGTACACGGCCTCGTCGAGGCGGCCATCGAGGGTCAGCGGCGTGTCGACGCGCACGGCTCTCGCCGTCACGTCGTCGGGCGCATCGCGCCGCACCAGCGATGAGACGAGGGGTTCGGACGGCCCGGGCGCCTGCGCCGTCACCGGGTGCGGCACGACTCCGAAGGCGAGGCAGACGAGCAGGTGGCGGACGTGGGACGAGCGCGACGGCATGACGATACGAGCCCGGGGCCGGGTCAGGCCTCGCGTTCCAGCCGCACCCGCAGCCAGGTGGAGTGCAGCAGCACGAACATGATCCAGCCACCGGTCGGCATGCCGTTCGTGCACCGCACGCGGACGTGCTCGCCGGGCGCCGCGGTGAAGGTCAGCCGGTCGCTGAAGAGCGTGTTGTTGACGCGAATGGTGTGCGGCCCCGACGGGATCTCCACCGACACCGGCACGCCGTAGCGCAGCTTGCCCAGCGCCGCGTCATCGACCCACAGGTAGACCTGGCGGTCGCGGAAATCGGTGGCGGCGTTGCGCACGACGGTGAGTTGCGCACTGGTGGCGTCTCGCCCGTCCGAGGGCCGCTCGGCGAGGACGTCGCGCCGGGGGCGCGAGGCCGCGTCGCGATCGGGCAGCCGGTCGAGCACGGTGCGCTCGAGCGCCAGCACTGACATCGTCAGGCGAGGATACCCGAACCCGGGCGCCCACGGCCCAGGTTCGACCAGCGCCTCCACACCGTGCATGGACACGGCGGCGGCAAGGTGCGATGCTCAGCGGGCCACGGAGGGAGGCCCCATGCGTTCGTCGATGGCTCGCGCAAGCGTCTCGCTGGCCTGTCTGGCCGCCGTTCTCGCCGGAGCCGGCTGCATGCCGGGGGCCGGCAGTTCCGAGAGTCCGCACGTCGATCACATCAACCTGCCGACGCACCGGGTCTGGAAGGTCGTCTCCGTGACGCCTTACAGCGGGTTGGAAGAAGTGGAGCTGGTCAAGGTCGACTGGCCCACGGCCGTCGATCCGCGCACGGCCTTCGCGCTGACGCGTGAGGGCCTGAAGACCGGCGACCCGATCTGTCTCGACCACGTCGTCGAGATCGACGCGCTCTGGGCGCATCCGGTGCCGGAGGGCGGCTGCGCCGCGTTGCCCAGGGTGCCGCCGCGCTGAGCGGGCCCGACATCGACGGTCACGGCACCGGCGTCGCGGCCGGTGGGAACGCCACATTCCGCCGGTAAGATCACGGGATGCTTCACGCCCGCGTTCTCCGCCGTTCGCCCCTGTTCGCCGGTTGTGCCCTGGTCGCACTGGCCGTCGCCGTTCCCATGGCCCAGCGCCGCGCCGCCGCCCCGCTCGACGGCCTGCAGACGCGGGCCGAACGCACGAACTTCGTCGAGACCAGCCGCTACGACGATGTCCAGACGTTCCTCGCCACCGTCGACGCGTCCTCGCCGCTGGTGCACCTGACGACGTCGGGTTACACGTTCGAAGGCCGGCCGTTGCAGCTCGCCGTCATCGGCAAGGTCGCCGATCCGCGACCGGCCACGATCAAAGCCTCCGGGCTGCTGCGCGTCTACGTCCAGGCCAACATCCACGCCGGCGAGGTCGAGGGCAAGGAAGTGATGCTGGCGCTGGCGCGCGACATCGCCCGCGGCCAGCACGCCGACTGGCTGCAGTCGATGGTGCTCATCGTCTACCCGAACTTCAATGCCGATGGCACCGAGCGCGTCTCCCTGATCAACCGCGGCTTCCAGCACGGGCCGTTCGGCGGCCAGGGCACGCGGGCCAACGCCCAGGGGCTCAACATCAACCGTGACCAGATCAAGCTCGAGACCGCCGAGGCGCGCTCGATGGTGAGACTGCTGAACGACTACGACCCGCACGTGATGATCGACCTGCACACGACCAACGGGTCGCGGCACGCGTATCACCTGACGTTCGAGACGGCGAACAACCCGGCGGTCGATCCGGCCATCGTGACGCAGTCGCGCGACTGGATGGCGAAGATGTCGGCGGCGATCAAGGCCAGGGACGGCTGGGCCTTCCGCTCGTATGGCAACGTCTCGGGCCAGGCGCCGTCGCGGGTGTGGACCACGGTGGAGGACCTGCCGCGCTACACCCACAACTACTGGGGCATGCGCAACCGCTTCGGCATCCTCAGCGAGACCTATTCGTACCTGCCGTTCGCGGAGCGCGTCACCGTGTGCCGGCGCTTCGTCGAGGAAGTGCTCGCCTACGCACACACGAACGCGGCGACGCTGAAGACGATCACGGCGGCCGCCGACGCCGCGCCGCTCGTGGGCACGCGCCAGTCGATTCGGTCGGAAGTGGCACGCACGGGCACGACCGAGATCCTGATGGGCGACGTCATCGAGGACGTCAACCCGTACTCGGGCCGGATCGTCCACCGCCGCGCCGATGTCGCGAAGCCCGAGGCCATGGCCGACGAGACGACCTTCAGGTCCACGGACCAGGAGCGGGTGCCGACGGCGTACTACGTGCCGGCCGATCAGAAGGCCGCCGTGGAACGCCTGCGCGCCCACGGCATCGTGCTCGAGGCCGTGACCGCAGCGGTGACCTCAGGCCTCGAGGTCTTCACCGTCGCGACGGCAACGGCGATGGACAAGCCATTCGAGAACCACCAGGAGCGCACGGTCACCGGCACCTGGGCGGCCACCGACGTCACGGTGGCGGCGGGCGCCTGGCGCGTGTCGATGACGCAGCCGCTGGCGCGGCTGGCGGTCTACCTGCTCGAGCCGCGGTCGAACGACGGCCTCGCCACGTGGAACGTGCTCGACGAGGCGCTCAAGACCGGACGCTCGCCGATCCTGCGCACGCGCAACTAGGGAACGGAGGACGAGGCCCCGGGGCCTCGTCCGTGATGGCCGTTTACTTGGATGTCGATGTCTTCGCGCCGTTGACGGCCGCGCGACCGGTGATGAGCCGCATCGAGGCCTCGTCGTGTACCCAGGTGTCGTCGAAGAACGTGACGGCGCCCGACGGCAGGTCGTGCTTGGCGCCGATGATCGCGGCCCGTCCCGAGTCGATCAGGTGCTCGAGGATGTAGCTGCGGCTGACGATGGTCCGCACCGATCGCCGCACGTTCAGGTCGGCGACGTTCTCGACGAAGTCGTGGTTCTTGGAGTTGCGCGCACCGGGGTCGGTGGTCTGGCTTTCCTCGTAGACGGCCGGCTGGATCTTCGACAGCAGCTCGGTGAGGTTGCCGATCTCCACGTGATCGCAGGCGCCCTTGATGGCGCCGCACGACGTGTGTCCGAGCACGACGATCAGCCGCGAGCCGGCCACGTGGCAGGCGAACTCGAGGCTGCCGACGATGTCGGTGTTGATGACGTTCCCGGCGATGCGCACCGAGAAGATGTCGCCGAGCCCCTGGTCGAAGATGAGCTCGGCCGAGGTGCGGCTGTCGATGCAGCTGACCACGGTGGCGAAGGGCCACTGGCCGTCACGCGTCTCGTTGGCCTGCTGCAGCAGGTTGCGGTTGACGCGCAGGTTGTTGACGAAGCGGGTGTTGCCTTCCTTGAGGATGTCGAGCGCGCGGGCCGGGGTGATGCTGGCCTGCGTTTCCAGCGTATGAGCCTTCATGACCGAACGAACCTTCCTGTTGACGGGAGTCATGACACACCCGCAGCCGCACGGCGCACCGGGACAGGGGCGTAGCGTGACGGCAGCCGAAAGACGGCCGCGCGGGGTACCAACGGGGTCGCGTCAGCAGGTCGGCGGAGCGCGTCCCGCACAGGCGCGTGCGCGCCAGCGAGTCGTGGCATGGCCCCCGTCCTTCCGGTCGATACGGTCCGTGGCCGCCGGGACTCCGGCGGCACGGACGTTCACGGGCCACGCCACGGGGGCGGGCGCTACTGACGTGCGGTCGTCGTCACCCTGGCCGTCGCCGCCGGCGGCGTGCGTCTGCGCACCTCCGGCCGTGGGATCAGGGGCCACCCAGCCCTGGCGGTCGCTGGCGCGTGGCGAGCCCGACCGCAGCACCGATGCCCGCCCGCCGCGCTCGCGACTGGCGGCGCGCAGGCGCGGCGTCGCCGCCGAGGTGGCGACGAGCAGCATGAGCGCCCAGGCGACGAGCGCCAGGGCACGTGGTGTGTGGCGGTGCGACAACGACATCCGGTAGAGGTGCAGCAGCCTTGCTAGGATACGCAATCGGCGGCGGTTCGTCATGCGCGGCGTCACGTCGTGCCGGCGAGGCCGGCCGCGCATCCATACGATTCATGACGCTCATGGTGGCGCGCTTCGATCGGCCGCCCGCCCTCACCGCCGATCTCGACGGCGCGGGGTGGCGCGCGGCTTCCCCGGTCGCGATCGCGACCACGTGGCGGGGTGACCCGGCCCCGGCAGAGCTTGCGACCTCGGTACGCCTGGGCTGGTGCGCGACGTATCTCTGGCTGGCCTACGACTGCGCCTATCGCGAGCTCGACGCCGACGAGGGCCCCGCCATCGACGTCACGGCCGAGCGGGGCGCGCTCTGGGAACGCGACGTGTGCGAGGCGTTCGTCGCGTCCACAGCGGAGCCGCACGCCGACAGCTACAAGGAATTCGAAGTCGCACCGACGGGCCAGTGGTGCGACCTGGCGATTCACCGCCCGCGGGTCGACGTCGACATGGGCTGGCACAGCGGCATGGAGACCGCCGCCGCCGTCGACGCCGCCGCGGGACGATGGCGCGCAGTGATGCGCGTGCCGTTCACCGCCTTCGGCGCCACGCCGCGGCGTGGCGACGCCTGGCGCGCGAACCTGTTCCGCATCAGCCGCGTCGACGGCGCACGGCAGTACCTGGCCTATGCGCCGACCGGCACATCAGAGCCCGACTTCCACGTGCCGCGCGCGTTCGTGCCGCTGATCTTCGGCTGACGCGCCGACGCACTCAGCGCGTCTCGAGGTCCGGCGCCGCCTTGCGGTAGATGTCCTTGGCGGCGCCGTAGTTCTGCGCGCCGCGGAAGCTGTAGCCGTGCTGCACGACGATCAGCGTCTCGACGGTCATCTCGCGGCCGGCGGCGTCGAGCGAGCGGCGTTCGCGCAGCGACACCGTCTGTCCCTGCACGAGCCGCGTGCCCTCGGTCACCAGCACCGCGCCGTCCCAGTAGGCGCGGCCGGGCGTGGCCGGTCCGGGCTCGGGCGCCTTGGCCGTCGACATGGCGTAGCGCGCGGTCGAGGTGCCGCTCTTGCGCCGCGTCTCGATCGCGACGGTGCCCGGCGCCTGCGTGATGACGAGTGTGGGTGCCTCGAACGCATCGCCCTGCTGGGCGGACTCGCTGCGCTCGAGGTCCATGGTCCAGGTGCCAGAGAAGTCGGGCGGCCCCTGAAGGTCACCGCCCGGCACGACGAGTGCCAGCGCGGTGGCGAAGGCGACGGACGCGGTGGTCATGGTGCCTCCTCGGGCGGAGGATAGCAGAACGGTCGGCGCGCGTTGTCGGCGCCGCGCGGCGTCAGTTCGAGGCTTGGTCGAGCGCCCTCTCCCAGACGAGCGGCGCGTGGTCGGATCCGAAGCGATCGTCGAGCGTCCGGCACGACCGAGAGCCGGTCACCGCGCCGTTCGTGAACAGGTAGTCGATGCGGCCGCGCCACCAGCCGAACGGCACGTCGAGGCGATGGGGCCACACGTTGGTCCAGCCGGACCCGCAGTCGTCTTCGTGAAGCACCGCCGCGATGGCCTCGTGCGCGCCGTCGCGGCGGCCGCGCAGTGAATTGAAGTCGCCGGCCGCGATGAGCGGTGTGCCCGCGGCGGCGAGCGGCTCGAGGACTTTCGCCAGGTCCCTGGCCTGGCGCGCGCGGTCGCGGTTGGTGTCGAAGTGCAGCGAGACGAATCGGTACGGGCGGCCGGCGACGCGCACGGTGGCCATCACGGCGACGCGGCGCTGGCGGCCGAACGGCAACTCGATCGCCGCCAGGTCCTCGAGCGGCTCGGTCGAGAGAATCGCGTTGCCGCGATCTTCGCGGCTCTCGTCGATGTCCGGACCGTTGCGCATCGACGGCACGTAGAACGCCGCCATCGTTCCGGCGAGCGCGCTCACTTGCGTTCGCGTGCCCGTGGGCTCAATGCGCGTCGGCACCTTCAGACCGGGAGGAATCGTCTCCGGTACGTCGGCGCCACGGCGGAACGTCTCCTGCAGCAGATAGACGACGGCCGTGCGGCCGTCGATGACGTGCGTGGCTTCGAGCCGCGCCGCGAGATCCTTCAGTTGACCGCCGCCGACATGGACGTTCCACGACACGACGACGAGTCGCGTCGGCGCCGCCCGTTCGGCGGTTCGCGGCTGCACCACCGGCGAGCCGACGCTCTTCCACCACAGGTCCAGCGTCGGCCGGTCGTCAGTGCTCGTGCACGTCCACGTGACCTCCGGATGCTCGCGGCATGTCGCGGCCGGCGTCATCTGCGTGGCGCGGACGCCGTGCGCCGGGTCGGCGAGGGCCGACACGCACAGCACCAGCGAGAGGAAGGCGGAGTGGCGGGCGATGATTGCGCTCGCAGACTCGCTCAGTCTGCCCTGTCGGCACCGCGCGCGACAAGCGCGGGCGCGCAGCGTCAGCGCCCGCGCCGGCGAGCGCTAACGGCAGGTCGCCGCGACGGCCGTCAACGCGCCCACCTCGATCGACGGCAGGTTGGCGCGATCGAACGGGGTGCCGGTGGGGCTGGACGCCGTGCTGCCGGTGGCCACCGGCGCCGGATACGGCGTGGCCTCTGGTGAGCGGCCGGCCAGCGGCGCCGATGTCGCCGCGGCGGTGGTCGTGCCCTCGACCTTCACGCGCTGGTTGACGAAGGTCGCGAACGCGATCGGCGACTTGCCGGCCGAGCGCAGCGCGTACATCTTCGGCAGCGTCGGCGTGGTGGCGCTCGCGCCAGTCCCGGGCGCGCCGGTCGTGCGATCGGTCGTGGGCAGCACCAGCACGAATTGCTCCGCCGCCGACGACGTCCCGGCCGGGCCTTCCTTGGTCAGGCAGCCTTCGACCGTGATCGGACTCTTCCCGGCGTCGGGCTTCGCGGGCTGCGCACTGGCGCTCGGTGGCGCGGCGAGTGCACTCGCGATCGTCGCCGCGATCGCGACGCGCCTCAGGGGCGCCGTGAGCTGGGTGATCGACATGGCGTTCCTCCAACGCGAGGCACGCACCACGCGGCATCGCTGCCGCACGACAGAGCAAGCCGCGTGCCCTGCCGCCGTCGCCGGCATGGGTCGGCCGCGACCCTGTCAGCGCAGCGCCGTGCCCAGAAAGGGCGGCGCGCTGCTCACGGCGCCGGCATCCGGCCAGGCCAGACGACGATCGGTTTCCCGACGCGGGGGCAGGTCTTACGCCCTGGACTCGACGATCCCCTTGATGGTCGAGAGCACGCCTGACCAGAACTCATCGGAACGGGCTCGTTGGCCTTCATCCGGGATGTTGTCTTCGGTCACCGACAGGACGACGCCAGGGTTCCCCGGTTCGATGCGGAAGGTCCAGTGCCGATAGTTCTCCGGGAGATCCGGCAACGGCTCCAGATCGCTCCAGTGGCTGTACTGCAGGAGCCGCTCAGGCCGGCATTGCAGGATGGTGCCCTTCTCGAGGTAGGAGTTGCCCTTGAACTGTCCCGTGAACGTGATGGGACTTCCCTCCTGCCAATCCGAGTTCACCTCGGCCCCGAAGAAATACGCCTTGGCGGTAGCCGGATTCACCAGGGCATCCCAGACATCCGCACTCGATGCGTCGATCGCGATGGATGCCGTCGAGACATGTCTTCGTTCCATGTGCACTCAGTCTCCCTGCGTGACACCTCGATCCGAGGTGACGTCGTACGTCAAGGTGTTGCCGTGCGGACGTGCGAGAAGGCCGCTGACCGCTGGCAGGTGGAACAGAAGGAAGGATGGTACCGGTACGGGGATTCGAACCCCGGTCCCGTGGCTGAGAACCACGTGTCCTGACCCCTAGACGATACCGGCACACTCTGGCGGCCGGGTCGAGGCCGTCAGGAACGTTCAAAGGTACTAGGGCCGCGCGGCTCTGTCAACGGTGCGCACGGCCCGTGCCGCCGGCGCCGTGAAGACGTCCGCGCCCGGTCGCCGCGCACTAAAATCGAGGGATGCACCTCGTGCGCCGCCTGCTCCTCGTGCTCATCGTCCTGGCCCTCGGCAGCGCCGCCGCCGCGTGGGTGCTCGCTGGACGCGAAGCCGGTCCCGCCATCGAGATCAAGAGTCCGGCGACGACCATCGGCCAGAAGAGCTCGATGGAGCTGTTCGTCGATGCGCCGGGTGGCACGCTGACGCGGCTCACCGCGACGCTGACGCAGGGCGATCAGACGATGCCCGTGTTCGCGCTCGACGACACGGCGGGCAGCGCCGGCGACGTGAAGCAGGCGTCGTCCGACCGGCTGTGGGTGATTCGGCCGATCGGCAAGGCGACGCAGCCGGCGCTCACCGGCGGCAAGGCCACGCTCACGGTCACGGCGGCGCGGCCGGTGCTCTTCGGCTGGCGCGAGGCCGCCACCACGGTCACGAAGGAGTTCACCGTCCGGCTCGAGCCACCGCGCGTCGCCGTGGTCTCCACGCACCACTACGTGAACCTCGGCGGCGCCGAGTTCGTGGTGCTGCGGGCCACGCCGCCCGACGTCGCGGCGGGCGTGACGGTGGGCGCGGTGTCGTTCCCCGCCTATCCCGGCAGTGCCGTCGGTCTCACGGACCCGGCGCTGCGGGTCGCGTTCTTCGCGCTGCCGTTCGACGCCGACGCGTCGACGCCGATCACGGTGTTCGCGCGCGACGAGGGCGGCAACGAGGCCGTGGCCGCGCTGGAGCGCCAGGCGTTCACCAAGGTGTTCCAGCGCTCGCGCATCCCGATTGACGACGCGTTCCTGGGCAAGGTGGTGCCGGCGATCCTGGCCAACACGCCCGAGCTCTCCGTGTCGGCGGCGGCTCCGGTCGACGCGTTCCTCACCGTCAACCGCGACCTGCGCCAGAAGAACAACGCCGCCATCGCGGCGCTCGCCGCGAAGACCGCGCCCGAGATGCGCTGGACCGAGTCGTTCGTGCAGCTCGGGAACACGCAGGTGGAATCGCGCTTCGCCGATCACCGCACCTATCTCTATCAGGGCAAGGAGATCGACCAGCAGACGCACCTCGGCTTCGACCTGGCGTCGACGGCGCAGGCGCCGGTGACGGCGTCGAACACCGGCGTCGTCGTGCACGCGGCGTATCTGGGGATCTACGGCAACTGCGTCGTCATCGACCACGGGCTCGGGGTGCAGTCGCTCTACGCACACCTGTCGTCGATCGACGTGAAGGACGGCGACACGGTGCGACGCGGCCAGACCATCGGCCGCTCCGGCACGACCGGGCTGGCCGGCGGCGATCACCTGCACTTCACCATGCTGGTCGGCGGCGTGCAGGTGAACCCGGTCGAATGGTGGGACGGGCACTGGATGGAAGACCGCGTGTTCCGCAAGGTGCGTGAGGCCGGCGGCGCGGCGCCGACGGCCGCGAAGTAGCGCGATGTCCGGGTCCCCCTGGCGCGGCGGCCTGCGCCGCGTGACGATCGCGGCGCTCGCCGCGCTCTCGAGTGCGGCGTGCGGCGGCGGCGCGCAGCGGCCCGCCGATACGCGAGCCGGTACGACGCTCGATCCCGCGACGACGGGCCGGATCACCGGACGCGTGACGCTGGCGGGCACGGCGCCGGCCGATCAGGTCGTGCGTGTCGACGGCGACAAGACCTGCGCGACGCTCGTGCCCGGCGCCCAACGTGCGATTCCCGCCTACGTCACCGGCGAGGGGGGCGGCCTGGGCAACGTGTTCGTCTACGTCAAGGCGGGGCTCGACGGCCGGCAGTTCCCGATGCCGTCGGAGCCCGTGGTCGTCGACCAGCAGCAGTGCTGGTACACCCCACGCGTCGTCGGTGTGCGCGTCGGGCAGGCCCTCGAAGTGCGGAACTCCGATCCGCTGCTGCACAACGTGCGGGCCGGCGCCGAGTTGAATCAGCCGTTCAACCAGGGGCAGCCGGTGAAGGGCGTGCGCTACGCCCACACCTTCTCGATCGAGGAGGTGATGGTGCCGCTCTCGTGCGACGTCCATGCCTGGATGCGCGCCTGGGTGGGGGTGGTGAGCCATCCGTATTTCGCGGTCACCGACGCCTCGGGCGCGTTCGAGCTGCCGAACCTTCCGGCCGGCACCTACACCGTCGAGGCGTGGCACGAGGCCGCCGGCACCACGACCGGCACGGCTACCGTGACCGCCCAGGGAGCGGCGACACTGGCGCTCACGCTCGCGGTCCCTGCGGCATGATGGCTCACACCGCCCCCATGGCCGCGACGCCTGCGCCGGTTCCCGCCGCCCCGTCCCGTCCGCCCACGCCGTGGGCCGACTACGTCGCGCTCACCAAGCCGCGGCTCAACCTGCTGGTCGTGGTGACGACGCTGGCCGGCTACTACCTGGGCATGGCCGACGACGCGCCGCTCCTCACGCTCGTGCACACGGTGCTCGGCACGACGCTGGTGGCCGGCGGGTCGTCGGTGCTGAACCAGGTGTGGGAGAAGGACACCGACAAGCTGATGCGCCGCACGCAGCGCCGGCCGCTGCCCGACGCGCGGCTGCAGGCGGGTCCCGCGCTGTGGTTCGGCCTCGCCCTCTCGGCGGCGGGTCTCGGCGAGCTGTGGTTGTTCGCGACGCCGCTGGCGTCGATCGTCGCCTTCCTCACGCTTCTGAGCTATGTCGTCGTCTACACGCCGATGAAGCTGAAGTCGTCGTTGTCGACGATCGTCGGCGCGGTGCCGGGCGCCCTGCCGCCGCTGATCGGCTGGGCCGCGGCGACCAACTCGCTCTCGCTCGGGGGCTGGGCGCTGTTCGGCATCGTGTTCCTGTGGCAGATGCCGCACTTCCTCGCCATCGCGTGGATGTACCGCGACGACTACGCCAAGGCCGGCATGCCGCTGCTGCCCGTGGTCGAACCGAGTGGACACAGCACCGGCCGTCAGGCGCTGCTCTATGCGGCCGCCACGATTCCCGTGAGCCTGCTGCCGACGCTGCTCGGGCTGACCGGTCCGCGCTATCTCGTGGCGGCGATCGTGCTGGGCGTGATCGTGCTGTGGCTGTCGTTCGAGTTCGCCGCCACGCGCAGCCTGACCACGGCGCGGCGGCTGTTCTTCGCGACGATCATCTACCTGCCGCTGCTGCTGGTGGCGCTGGCCGCCGATCACGCGTGGCTGCGCTGACGCGCCCGGCGCGCCGCGCTCAGGGATACAGCAGGTACGGCGCGCGCAGCCGCCGCCACGCGGCCTCGGCGCCCGCCCACGACGCGACGATCGCCGCCGGGTCGTCGCCGGCCTTCGCCCGCGCCAGCGCCACCGGCGTGCCAACGAGACGCGCGCTCGTCTTCACGTCGAACTGATCGCCGTGCAGCCTGTAGAGGGCCGACGCGACTTCCATCCCGACGCGCGTCGGCGGCAGCTGCTCGCGGTTGGTCACCACCATGAACACGCCCTGGCAGGCGACGTTGGCGTGCACGCTCGACGACGGCGTGAAACGCACGGGATAGAAGCGGATACCGGGCAGGTTGCGCGCGTTCAACGCCGCCGCCAGCCGCGGGCCGTCGATCCACGGCGCGCCGACCTGCTCGAACGGCTGGTCGGTGCCGCGGCCCACGGAGATGTTGGCGTACTCGATGGCGCCGATGCCCGGATACAGCGTGGCCTGATTCAGGTTGCGCATGTTGGGTGACGGGTTGATCCACGTCAGTCCGGTCTGGTCGAACCACTGATCGCGGCGCCAGCCGTCCATCTTCACCACGACGAGATCGGTGCCGATCTTCCGCTCGGCGTTGAAGAGCTGTGCCAGCTCACCGAGGGTCATGCCGTGCCGGATCGGCATCGGCATGTAGGCGATGAAGCTGAGGAGATCGTCCTGCGCGAGCGGGCCCTCCACCTGCCAGCCGCCGATCGGGTTGGGGCGGTCGAGCACCACGACGCGGATCTTCGCCTTCGCGGCTTCCTCCATCACGTAGCCGAGCGTCGCGAGATAGGTGTAGAAGCGCACGCCGACGTCCTGCAGGTCCACGACCAGCGTGTCGATGCCCTCGAGCATCGCGGCCGTGGGCCGGCGCGTCTCGCCGTAGAGCGAGTGGATCGGCAACCCCGTCTTCTCGTCCTTCCCCGACGGCACGTTCTCGATGTCGAGTTGCCCGCGGATGCCGTGCTCGGGGCTGAAGAGCGCCACCAGCGTCACGCCGGGGGCGCCGTGCAGCACGTCGATCGTGGAGGCACCGTTGGCCGCCACGCCGGTGTGGTTCGTGACCAGGCCCACGCGGCGGCCCTTGAGGACCGCGAAGCCGTCGCGCGCCAGCACGTCGATGCCGGTGAGCACGCGCGTCGTCGGCACGCCGGGCACGGCGCGGCCGGGCTCGGACACGGCGCCGAAGTCGGTGCCGGTCATCGCGGCGCCGGTCAGCGCTTCTGCCTCCGCGCCCGTGAACGCACTGGCCGCCAGCGTGGCCACTCGCGCCCGCACGGCGCCGACGTCGCCCACGCCGTCGGGATGCAGTCGGCTGGAGAGAAAGATCACCCACAGCTTCGTGCGCGGGTCGACCCAGAGCGACGTGCCGGTGAACCCGGTGTGGCCGAACGATCCGACCGGCAGGAGCTCGCCGCGATTGGCCGAAAAGCTGGTGTCGAGATCCCAGCCCAGGCCGCGCACCGCCGGCATGGCCGCCGGCGTCGCCGGCGACGTCATCTTCGCCACGGTCAGCGGCGACAGCACGCGCCGCGGCCCCAGCGCGCCGCCGTTCACGAGCATGCGCGCGAAGCGCGTGAGGTCGCGGGCGGTGCTGAACAGCCCGGCGTGCCCGGCGACGCCACCCATGCGGCGCGCCGTCGGATCGTGCACGACGCCGCGCAGCGGCTCGACGTCGGGCGCCTTGCACGGCCAGGCGTCGAGGAAGCGGCAGCGTTCGGTGGGCGCGATGCGGCCGACGCGTTCGATCGGCGGCAGGAAGCCGGTGTCGGTCATGCCGAGCGGCGCGAAGACCCGTTCGGCGACATAGCGCTCGAGCGGCAGACCCGACGCCTGCTGCACGATGTGCCCGAGCAGGAAGAAGTTGATGTCGCTATAGACGAAGCGCTCGCCCGGCGCCGACTGCGGCACCTCGTCCTTCGCCAGATCGATCGCCGCGTCGTAGCCCTTCCACGGCTCGCCGAGGTCGACGTCGGGCCGCAACCCCGAGACGTGCGTGAGCAGGTGGCGCACGGTGATGCCGCCCTTGCCGAACTTCTCGAAGCCGGGCACCCACGTGGCGACCGGATCGGTGAGCCGCACCACGCCGCGCTCGACCAGTTGCATGACGGCCGTCGTCGTCGCGATGACCTTGGTGAGCGACGCCATGTCGAACACGGTGTCGAGCGTCATCGGCTCGGCCAGCGGCACGACCGCCCGCCGTCCGTACGTCTTCTCGAAGACCACCGTGTCGCCACGGCCGACGACCACCACCGCCCCGGGCATCCGGCCGTCGGCCATGCCCTTGGCGATGACGCCGTCGATCTCCGACAGCCGAGCTTGGTCCCAGCCGGCAGGGGTCGCCGGAACGGCGGGTTTCCGGGCGGATTGGGCCGCGAGCGGCGCCGCCGTGCCAAGAGCGGCCACCAGGAGGAGGACGGCCGGCGTCTTACTGGACATAGGGGAAATCCGGGGTCCGACCGGGGGTTCCCGGTCGTTCGGCTGCTAGCATATACTTCGTGGGTTATCCGGTTTTCGCAGGAGAGACACAACGATGCGTGAAAGTCTGAAGCTGTCGTTCGCGGCCCTGTTGGTGGTGCTGCTCGGCGCTCTTCCGGCGATGGCCCAGACCGGGCGCATCGGCGGCGTGGTGAAGGACGACAAGGGTCAGCCGCTGAAGGGCGCCACCGTCGTGGCGGAGAACCCCTCGGCCTCGCCGCCGTCGTTCACCGCGACCACTGACGACAAGGGCCGGTTCTCGATCATCGGCCTGCGCGCCGGCAACTGGAAGCTGACGGCGTCGGCGCCGAACTTCCAGCCGTCGGTCGGCCAGGTGCCCATCCGCACGATCGGCCAGCCGAACCCGCCGGTGGAATTCGTGCTCGCTCCCGGTGCGGCCGGTGGCGGTGGCGGCCTGGCGGGCGTGAACACGAAGGAGCTGCAGGCCGAGCTGAAGGCGGCCGACGACAAGATGGTCGCCAGCGACTTCGACGGCGCCATCGCCGGCTACGAGGGCATGATCACGAAGGTGCCGCAGCTCACGGCGCTCTACCTGCAGATCGGCCGCGCGCAGCGCATGAAGAAGAGCTACGACGCCGCGCTGGCGGCCTACGCCAAGATCCCGGCCGGCGACCCGAACCAGGAGAAGGCCAAGGTCGAGATCGGCATGACCAACCTGGAGAAGGGCGACCTGGCGGCCGCCGACAGCGCCCTGACCGAGGCGTCGCAGAACCTCAGCGCCAGCCGCGAGGTGTTCTACAACCTCGGCGAGGTGAAGTTCGCCAAGGGCGAGACCGACGCGGCGATGGCCGCCTACCAGCGCGCCGCCGACATCGACCCGAAGTGGGCCAAGCCGTACTTCAAGCTGGGCCTCGGCAAGCTGCAGAAGGCCGATTCACCCGGTGCCATCCAGATGATGGAGAAGGTGATCGAGGTCGAGCCGACGTCGGCCGAGGCCGCGCAGGCCAAGGCGCTGATCGAGCAGCTCAAGAAGGGCTAACGGGCACAGCGGCTAGGGACTAGCGACTAGCCCTGCCAACGTCACACTGAACCGGCGGCTCCCCACGGGGCCGCCGGTTTTTTCTTGTACGGCTGAGGGCACCTCGTGCGCCGCCAGGACTTCAGCGCGGAGGCGGTGCCAGGCGGCGCGTGGCCTCGTCGATCATCCGGTCGATGTTCGGCGTGGCCGGGTCGCGGTCGCGGGCCGTCTTCCAGGCGGCGAGCGCGTCGGCGAAGCGGCCGGCACGGGCGGCGACGACGCCGCGCACCACCCAGGGCCGGGCCAGCGAGGCGTCGATGGCGATGGCCGCCGCCGCGGCGCGTTCCGCTTCGACGTCGTTGCCGCGTTCGGCCAGCAGCCACGCCAGCTGCGACTGCTGGGGCGCCAGTTCGGGGAACGAGCGCAGGCTGGCGATGAGGTCCTCCTGGGCGCGCGCCAGGGCCTCGCCGGCCCGCCCCGGCGCCGAGGGCACGTCGAGTGACAGCAGCGCCTGCGCGGCATAGGCCCGCACCACCCGCGTGTCGTCGATCACGCGCGCCATCAGGACGGCGATCGCGCGATCGGTGCGGCGGCCCAGCAGCCCCAGCGTCCGAACGGCCTGGGCGCGGACCATCGGCTCGGGATCCGACGCGGCGCCCAGGAGCGCGCCCTCGATGGCCGGGGTCACGACGGCGGCCGCGGGCGCGGCTGGCCGCTGCGCCGCCCGGCTGCGCGCCGTGGACGTCTGGCTCTCGACCGACGGGCTCTCCAGGGCCACGCCGCCAGCGCCGGCGAGGCGGCCGATGTACTCGGCGGCGCTGGCGCGCAGCATCGCGCCCTGCGCGCGGTCGACCGCCAGCGCGGCGAGCTGCGGGAGCACCGAGCCGTCGCCGGTGCCGGCGGCGTAGAGCGTCTTCGCGACGCCAGTGCTCCTGGTGCGCCGGGCGCCGTCGCCCCACCACGCGTCCATCTGTGTCGCTGCCCACTCGGGCGTCTTCTCGTCGTGGCAGGTCGTGCACGCGTTCGGCACGCCGAACGCCGCCGTGGTTTCCGGCACCGGTGACTGGAACGTGTGATCGCGGCGCCGCATCAGCAGCCGCCAGTTCACGTCGCTCATGTGGCAGTTGATGCAGCGGCTGCCGGCGGAATCGGGCTTGTGGAACGAGTGGCGCGTGAGTTCGTCGTCCGACCACGGCTGGCGGCTTTCGGCGGTGTCGGGCGCACGGCTGGTGATGCGCGCCAGCGGCGACTGCGCGGCAGCGGGCGCCGCGGCGTCGGCCGGGCCCTGATGGCACTGGGTGCAGAGCTGATCGCCGGTGCGTCCGCTGCTGATGTCGACCTTCAACGAGGCGCCGTGGTTGGTCGGGCCGTGCGCCAGATGACAGCTCGTGCACGTCACCGCGCCGGCCCTAAAACAGCCCGAGAGCGTGAGCGCCTGCGTGCGATTGAAGCGATTCGGCCGGCCGTCGGGCCAGAACTCCCCCTGCGCGTCGAACTCGGGCAGCGGCTCGCTCACGAGGAACGGCAGCGCGTGGTCGGCATACCGCTCGCCGGCATCGAAGTCCGTGAAGACGTTGCGCTTGTTGCCGTGGCAGTAGCCACAGGTGTCGAAGGTACGGCGCTGATCGGCGGTGCGCGGCGAGAACGTGTGCAGCAACTCACCGAGCTGCCGGTTGTCGGCGCGCGAGCTGTAGGTCGGGATGCTCTTCGGGTCCTTCTCCCACGTCTCCATCAGCGCGACGTGAGACTTCCCCGGGCCGTGGCACGCCTCGCAACCGATGCCCAACTCGGTCCACGACGTCTTGTACGTGGCCGTCGCAGGCTGGTAGCCGCGATCGAGATTCGTGGCGTGGCAGTTGAAGCAGTTGACGTTCCAGAGCTGGCGCAGGTCGTGCGCCTCGTCGGGAATCGGGGTGGTCTCTTTCCAGTCGAGCCATCGCCGGCCTTCGACGTGCCAGAAGATCGGCAGCACGTAGATGCGGCCGTCGGCCAGCGTCGAGAGGTACCCCTGGAACCGCTTCGAGCCCAGGGTGTAGTCGACGCTGAACGTCTCCGCGGCGCGGGTGCCGCTGCGCACGCTGACGAACGGCCGTCCGTTCTTCGTGCCGAACTCATAGCTGCGGCCGTGCGCCGAGAAGCGAGCGTCGCGGGTGAAGTTCCCGAGAATCGTCGCCTCGGCCACCGGCCGCGTCATCTGGATGTGCAGCGATGCCTTCCAGCGCGCGTACGTCTCCTGGTGGCAGCGTTCGCAGCTGGCGGAGCCCAGATAGTCGGCGGCGGATGACGTCGTGACTGGCGCCGCGGCCGGGGCGGCCACGGGCCGAGGCGGCTGCGACGTTGCCAGCGCGCCGGCCGACTGCGTGCCCCCGCGCGCGGCGAGCCACGTCGACGCCGCGAGCACGGTGGCAGAAATCGCCAGCAGACGGGTGCCGATGCCCATCAGGCCGGAAGGATACACCGGCCCGTCGGGTCCAAGGGGACACGCACCTTACAAGGTGCGTGTCGCCGACCTGGCACGCAAGAGATCGCCGTAGAGCGTCTCGATGTCTCGCACCAGGCGACCCGCGTCGTAGGTCGCCGCCACGGCGGCGCGGCCACGCTGGCCCATCGCCCGCGCCGCCGCGCGGTCGCCGAGCACCGTCACGACGTGCGCGGCGATGGCCGCGTCGTCGTCCATGGGCGCCAGCCAGCCGGTGTCGCCGTGGCGCACGACGTCCGCCACGCCGCCGACGTCGGTCGACACCACCGGCACGCCGGCGGCCATCGCCTCGATCAGCGCCACCGGCGATCCTTCGTTGCGCGACGTCAGCACGACGACGTCGAGATCGGCATAGAGGCGGTCGAGGTCGGCGCGCCAGCCCAGGAAGCGGACGGCGTCGCCCAGGCCGAGCGTCGCCACGCGCTGCTCGAGCGCGCTGCGCAGCTCGCCATCGCCGACGATCAGGAAGCGGACGTCCGGGTGCGTCGCGCGCACGCGAACAGCCGCGGCCAGGAACACCTCGTGCGCCTTGATCGGCACGAGCCGCGCCACGATGCCGACGAGCGGCGCCTCGCCCAGCCTCAGCTCCGCACGGAGCTCGCCGCGCTTTGCCTCCGCGCCCAGCAACGGCGCGAGATCGAAGCCGAGCGGCACGGGCGTGTACTGCGAGGGCTGGCCGACGCCCAGTGCCAGCAGCTCGTCGCGGACGCGCGGCGTCACCGTGAGCAGGCGGTCGGTGCGGCGCGCCAGCCCGCGTTCGATGGCGCGATACACGGCCGTCTTGGCCGGCGAGAAGTAACCGCGCAGCACGTGCCCGTGGAACGTGTGCACGATGACCGGCACCCCGGCCAGCAGCGCCGCCGCCCGCCCCACCGCGCCGGCCTTGGCCGTGTGCGTGTGGACGACGTGCGGCCGCAGCTCGCGCATCCGCGCCGCCAGCCGGCGCAAGGTCGCCACGTCGCGCAGCGGCCGGATCTCGCGCCCGAGGTCGGGCATGACCTCGATGCGCGCCGACCGGCCGTGCAGGGCGAGGTAGTTGCCCTCGCCCGCCTCCTCGGTGCCGGTGATGAGCGTCGAGGCGAAGCGCGCGGGGTCGAGGCGCTCGTGCAGCAGGGTCGCGTGGATCGCCGGGCCGCCGATGTTGAGGCGGGCGATGATGCGCAGCACGCGGATGCGGCCGTCGTCCGGCGTCACCATCGCTGGCGCCACGCCTGCCACATCAGCACCGTCCACACGGCCGGTTCCATGTTGGCGCGGCCCTCGACGTGGTGCGCCCACGCGCGCCGCACCGGCGCCGGGTCGAGGAGCCCATCGCGCAGCGCCGAGTCCGTCAGGAGCGCCTCGGCCCAGTCGCGCAGCGGTCCTCGCAACCACTCCCCCACCGGGATCGCGAACCCGGCTTTCGGCCGGTCGATGAGCGCATCGGGCACGTGCCGGCGCAGCACCTGCCGCAACGCCCACTTGCCGCGGCCATCGCGGATGCGGCGGCTGCGCGGCTGCCGCCACGCCCACTCGACGACGCGATGGTCGAGCAGCGGCGCGCGCGCTTCGAGGCTCACCGCCATGCTGGCGCGATCGACCTTCACGAGGATGTCGTCGGGCAGGTAGCCGATGGTGTCGAGCAGCATCATCCGGTCGACGAACGACGGCACTGCCGCCGGCAGCGTCGGATCGTCGAGAGCCGTGACACATTCACCGCCGGCGCCGGCGACCGGAGGCGGCTGCCAGTGCGAGACCAGCGAGCGATAGACGCCATCGTCGCCCGGCGCCTGCAGGGCGCGACCCAGCTTGTGCAGCTTGTCGCCGAGCGTGCGCTGCTTCAGCGCGCCGACGCCGAGGCGACCTCCGGCGCGTCCCACCGCATCCCACGCCGCCGGCGACAGCGTGCGCAACGCGCTACCAGCCGCCCGAGCCGCCACCGCGGGCATCCGTCGCCGCCGGCGCGCGACCTGCGGCGCCCACAGATAGCGGTTGTAGCCGCCGAACACCTCATCGCCGCCATCGCCCGACACGGCCACCGTCACCTGGGCGCGCGCCATCTCCGATACGAGGAACGTCGGGATCTGCGACGAGTCGGCGAACGGCTCGTCGTACATCTCGGCCAGGCGCGGGATGACGGCCTGCGCACGCGCCGCCGACACGTACAGCTCGGTGTGGTCGGTGCCGAGGTGCGCGGCCACCGCCTTGGCGTCGCGAGCCTCGTCGTAGCCGGCCTCGTCGAAGCCGATGGTGAAGGTGCGCACGGCGCGCGTGCTCTCGGCCTGCATCAGCGCGACGACCGTGGACGAATCGACACCCCCCGAGAGGAACGCGCCCAGCGGCACGTCGGCCACCATGCGGCGGCGGGTGGCATCGCGCAGCAGCGCCTCGAGGGCGTCGATCGCCGCGTCGTCGCCGACGTGGTCGGGCGAGGGTCCGGCTTCGGCCAGGGCACGCGCGTCCCAGTAGCGGGTGGTCGTGACCTCGGCGCCTGGCCGCACGCGTGCGAACGTGCCGGGCTCGAGCTTGTGCAGCCCCTCGTAGATGCAGTGACGGCCGGGCACGCCGCCGAACCTGAGGTACGACGCCAGCGCCGCGGTCGACACCCGCGTGGGACAGGCCGGATGGGCCCGCAGCGCCTTCAGTTCCGATCCATAGAGGAAGACGCCGTCGTGCCAGCCGTAGTACAGCGGCTTCTTCCCCAGTCGATCGCGCGCCAGCCACAGCGTGCGCTCGTCGCGATCCCACAGCGCGATCGCGAACATGCCCCACAGTCGCGGGAACGTCGCCGCCGGTCCCCAGCGTTCGAAGCCGGCCAGCATCACCTCGGTATCGGAGGTGCCGCGGAAGCGCGCCCCCTGCGCGGCGAGCTCGTGGCGCAGGTCCTGGAAGTTGTAGATCTCGCCGTTGAACGTGACGACGAAGCGCCCGCCCGCGGAGTCCATCGGCTGATGGCCCGACGGCGTCAGGTCGATGATCGCGAGCCGGCGGAAGCCCATCGCGATGCCGGCGGGTGCGTCCGCCCACACGCCGCGATCGTCAGGGCCACGGTGCGCGATGGCATCGGACATGCGGCCGGCCGTGTCGATGAGCTGGTCGACCGTCGAGGTGGCGGACGGAGACCAGAAGCCGGCGAGGCCGCACATTGACGTGTGAGGGCGTCTGGGAAAGGCCGATCGACTGACGTGATCGGATAGGCCGCAGTCTATCCCAAGTGCTACGATCGCGGCCGACGATGTGGGCGTTCGTCGCGCAGACGGCGCTGGCCTCACTGGCCTGTGTCGCGCTGCTGTTTGCATACCGGTGGATTCGGAGCCGTGCCCCCCTCGCGGCATTCCTGTTCGCGGCTGGCTTGCTCGCGCGTGTCGCGGCGGGCTTGGGCTTTGCCTTCTCGTGGCTCGGTGCGGCTGCGCCGGAGGTGCGCTTCGGGCCCGATACACGGTGGTTCCCCGATGCCACGATGTACTACGAGGACGCGATCGACGCCGCGGTGTTCGGGCTGGGCCGCGTCGGCGACGACATGGCGTCGCCGGTGTTCGTGCGCTCGCTCGCGTTGTGGATGCGGGCGACGGGCCAGAGCCACGCCTCCGCTCATCTGCTCAACGTGCTCGTGTTCGCGGCCCTGGCGGTGGGCATCTGCGCGGTGCTGACGCGGCGTGGCGACGTGCTGGGCCGGCGGGCCGCGGCGCTCGTGGTCGGCGTGTTCGCGTTGTCGCCGAATCTCATCATCCTCGCCTCGCAACCGCTGAAGGACACCCTCTTCTTCGGCGCACTGACGGCGGTCGTGCTGGCACTCTGGTGGTTGTTGCCGGACGAGCCGGGGCGGCCAGTGCGCGTGCAACCCGTGCCGCTCGCGGTGGTGCTGCTGGGCATCTACCTGATGTCGGGCATGCGCGCCTACTTCGGGCTGCTGATCCTGGGGCTGCTCGGCGCCGTCCTCGGCGTCCGCGGCCTGGCGCTGTGGCGCGGAGAACGTCGCCTCCCGCGGCGATTCATCGCCGCCGCCGCGATGCTGCTGGCCACCGTGTGGCTCGGATGCCGCATCGGGGGCGGGCCCTACTACCAGACGTTGGTCCAGCCGGTGGTGATGCCCATCACGGCCACCCTCGACGACGCCTTCTCGCGGGCGTTGTATGCGATGGGCGTGAGTCGTGAACCGCACCGCCGACCGCTGCCGGCGGAGACCGGGTTCCTGTCGGTGCTCGAGCGTTCGCGGCGCGGGTTCGAGGGCTCGGGCGGCGGCACCAACATGGCGCCGCCGGAGTTCGATCGCTCGCGACGCTCGGGTCTCGTCGCCCGCCTGTCGGGCGCACTCCTCGGTATCTCCGCGGTGTTCGTGCCGGTGACGCTGCTGCGCGCGGCGGGGCTGGTGAGCTTTCCTGGCGGCGGCACGATGCTGCTGCTCACCGACGTCGACACGCTCTTCATCGACGTCGCGATTCTGGCGTGCGCCATCCTGGTCTGGCGCTCCCGGCGTGATGTCGCCGGCCGGTGGGGCCTGACCCTCTTCCTGGTCGTGCTGGGATTCGTCTCTGCCGTGCTCGTCGGCTACGTCGTCACGAACTACGGCACGCTGTTCCGGCTGCGCCTGCTGGCGGTCGTGCCGTTCTGGCTCCTGCCGCTCGTGCTGTCGACACCGTCCGCGACCAGGCACGCCCCCGTGGCGCAGACTTAGGGTATGGCCCTCGTCGGCTTCGACGCCCACCGCCTGCTCGATGCCCGCGCCCGCGGCGTGCGCTTCGACAACGTGCTCACCGTCGGCCGGCTCGATCTCTGTCTGCATCCCTCCGAGGTCGAGGCCCTCGATGGCCGCCTGACCGACAACGGCCGCCCACAGGTGTTCGAGGGCTACACCTTCGGCGCGCCAGCCGATCGGTTCCTGTTGCGCGGGCTCGGTGTCTCGACCCTCACCGTGCTGGACCACTCGGCCTACGAGGGGGCGACGCTGGTGCACGACCTCAACACGCCGCTGCCGGCGGCGTGCCACGCGCGCTACGACGCGGTCATCGAAGCCGGCACACTCGAGCACGTCTTCAACTTCCCGGTGGCCGTCGCCAGTCTCATGCAGGCCGTGAAGCCCGGCGGCACGCTGTTCCTGACCACGCCGGCCAACAACCTCTGCGGCCACGGCTTCTACCAGTTCAGTCCCGAGGTGATGTTCCGGATCTTCAGCGCCGAGAACGGCTACCGCGTGCAGCACGTGACGATGCTGCCGTGCATGTATCCGGCGGTGGAGCTGGCGCCGATCGGCACCACCTACGACGTCACCGATCCGGCCGTGGTGCACCGCCGCGTCGGCCTGCGATCGGCGCGGCCGGCGATGCTGGCCGTGCAGGCCACCCGCGTCGCCGACGTCGTCCCGTTCGCGACGCCGCCGCTGCAGAGCGACTACGTGGCGAAGTGGGAGGGCCAGGCGGCGACGCGCGGCGGGCTGCGCGGCCTCGCCGCTCGCCTGCCGCTGTGGCTGCGGGCGCGCGCCATCGGCCTCTACCATCGCTGGGAGTACTCGTACTGGAACCGGCGTGCCTACTCGCCGCGCCGCTGACGTGCTCCGTTCGCCTGCCGCCGCCGTGCTCGCCGGGGTCGCCGCCCTGCTGACGCTGGTCGCCGTGCCCGGCGCCTGGCATGGCGCGTTCTCCGGCCTCACCTACTCGACCCCCGCGGCGGCCGTCGCCGCGACCGCGCTGCTGCTCGGGGCCACGCTGCTTTTCGCGACGCCGCAGCGTCCGCCGGCGTGGCGCCTCGTGGCAGTGATCGCCGCACTCATTCCGCTGAAACTCGCGATGGCGGGCCTCGACACGCCGGAGGGCTGGCGCGCCACCTACACGATGGTCACACCGGCGCCACCGAAGACGGCTGGATTCGCCTGGCGCCTGGGCTACCACCCGTTCCGTCTCGATCCTGCCATCGCCTTCGATCAGGCCACGTTCGAGTGGCAGTTCCTCAACGACGTCCATCGCTACAACGGGCGCACGGACACCCCCCCGCGACGCGTGACGAAGGGCCTGCACGCCGCCTGGAACGGCTGGCTGGACGTCGAGCGGGACGGCACCGTACGAGTGTCGGGCACGGTGGGCGGCGCGGCCCAGGTCTGGCTCGACGGCCGACCCCTGACGACGGCCCGAGATGACGGCACGATCGACGCGTCCGCCGGGCTGAGCGCCGGGACGCATCGCCTCGATGTCGCGTATGACAAGCCGGCCGGCGTCGAGCCCGCGGCCGTCGTGACGGTGACCGTCGATGGCCAGCCGGCCGTGGTGCGGCCGTGGCCGCGCAACGCCGCGGCGTGGCCCCGGCTCGCCCGCGCGCTCTCGGACGGCGCGGTCGTGGTTGGCGTGCTGCTCCTCATCGCGCTGACGATCCGCATGGTGTGGGGTGCACGCCTACGCGCGAGCACGTCGGCGGCGGGCGCCCTCTTCACCTGGCTGGCGATGGCGTGGCTTGCCTGGCACGCCGTGCGGCTGGCCGGCGGGTTCGCCGGCGCCACCTACGAGTTCTTCCCCGGCGACGACCACCTCGCCTACGAGGGGCTGTCGCGGAACATCCTGGAGCAGGGGCTGCTGATGCCCGAGCATCGGCCGATCGGCGCCGGCAGGCCGTTCTTCTTCTACCCGCTCTACTCGTATCTCCTCGCGGGCGCGCATCTCGTCTTCACCACCAGCCATGCGGCCGTGGTGCTGGTGAATGCGCTGGCCGCGGCGTCACTGCCGGGCTTGCTGTGGCTGCTCGGCTGGCGGCGGTTGCCAGCCTGGGCACAGGCCGTCGGGCTCGTCGCGCTCGTCGCGGTCATCGAGCGCTACGTGGCCCGCTACTTCGAGAGTCCGGTCACCGACAACCTGTTCATCCCGCTGGCGTTCACGGCGCTGGTGCTGGCCACCCGTGCGATGCGTACGTTGCGCGCCCCGGCCGCCTTCGCGACCGGCGCCGTGGTGGCGCTATGCGCGATTACCCGGCCATCGGCGTTCCTGTTCCTGGTGCCGATGGGCCTGGTGCTGGCGTGGGCCGCCGATCGGTGGCCCCGCCGCCTGGCGGTGGCCGGTGCCCTCGGTGCCGGCTACGCCACGGCCCTCGCGCCCGTGGTGCTGCGCAACTGGATCGTCGCTGGCCAGGCAGTGGCCATGGTGACGCTCTCGCACGCGATCCCGATCGCGCTGCTGCCGCCGGAGGTGCCGCGACCCGACTGGGTGACGAGTCCGGCGCTGATGCAGTGGTCGAGCAGTCTCGGCATCGCGTGGTCGCTCGTCGTCGCCGATCCCGCCGGCGTCGCGTGGCTCGAGCTGCGCAAGCTGCTCTTCGCGGTCGGCTTCACCGAGTTCGGACCGCCGGGGTCGGTCGCGATTCGCGTGTTTCCAGCGCTCGTCGCGGCTGGCCTCGTCGCGGTGCTCTGTCGCCGGGTCCCGCGCGCCACCGTGGCCGTGCTCGGCACCTTCGTGGCCACCCACCTCGCCGCGGTCGTCATCGCCTACCCGTGGACCTACGGCTACAAGACCATCCTGCCGGTGATCCTGATTGGACTGTTCGCCGGCCTGCACCTGCTGGCGCGGGCGGCCCCGCTCACGCCGGACGATGCCGGAGCGCCGCGTCAGGCGCCGGCGACCGCGTCGTAGACGCGGTAGTACTCGGCCGCGGCGACCCGTACGTCGAAGTGGTCCTCGATGCGGCGCCGAGCCGCGAGACCGGCGGCGCGCCGGCCCGGTGCCCCCAACCGGTAGAAGTGGCGAAGCGCGCCGGCGAAGCGGTCCGGGCTGCGCGGCGGCACGACCTCGCCCGTCTCGCCGACGACCCAGGCGCTGTCGCCGACGTCGGTCACGACACAGGGCACGGCGCACGACATCGCCTCGGCGACGACGTTCGGCAGGCCCTCACCGTAGGCCGAGCTCAGGCACGCGACGTCGCAGGCGGCGAAGAGTCGCGCCACGTCGCTGCGCGGACCCAGGAGGTGCACGCGACTGGCGCCCGCCGCCGTCATCCAGGCCTGCACCTGCGGATGTCCAGGCAGGAGATCCTTGCCGAACAACACCAGGTGCGCGTCGCGACCGGCCGTCGCCTCCACGCGCCCCCAGGCCTCGAACAGCGTCTGGTGGTCCTTCTGCGGATCGAGCCGCGCGCCCATGCCGACCAGGAAGGCGTCGGCCGGAAGGCGCAGCTCCTCGCGCACGCTCACGCGGGCAGCGTCGTCGGGGCGGAAGGCCGTGGTGTCGACGGCATTCGGGATCACGACGATGCGTCGCTCGTCGTAACCGAGCGCCACATGGGTGCGCGCCGTCGAGTGGCCGCAGGCGATGATGCGGGCCGGCACACGGCTGGAGAGCCGCGCACACCAGCCGGCGATGGCGCGCGTCAGCCGGCGCGTCGACCCGGGATCGAGGTTGCTGCCCTGGATGTCCCACACCACCGGCACACCGGCCGAGCGCGCCGCCAAACCGCCCAGCAGGTCGGCGTGGTACATCCACGTCTGCACGACGCCGGGGCGGCGCTGCCTGAACAGGCGCCGCAGCCGCATGACGGCGCCAGGCGTGCCGGCGGCGCCCGACAATCCGAGCATCGTGACGGTGACGCCGAGGGCTTCGATGCGCGGCCGCAGGTCCGCCGCGTCCGACAACGCGATGACCTCGGTGGTGTAGCGGGCGGGGTCGCGCTGCGCCAGCACCTTGTAGAGCATCATCTCGGCGCCGCCGAGGCCGAGGCCGGTGATGACGTGGACGACGTGCCGGGGCGGTGTCGGACTCACGATCGCGGGGTCCGCCGCTCGGCGACGCACACGGCGTACGGCGACAGGGCCCGTGAGGTGGGCCAGTCGCGTCCGAGCATCGCCTCGCCCAGCCAGACGCCGGCCGACGCCGCCACGAACCCCTGGCGGATGGCCGCGCGCACGCGGGCGGCCGTCGACCCGGTGGCGAACGTGGAGTGGTTCAGCACGCCGAAGTTGGTCGCCATGAAGTAGCGCGAGTCGAGCACCGCCAGGCCGGCCCGCTCGTGCGCGGCGCGCAGGGCCGGCTCGTCGAGTGGCACGTGCATGTCGAAGAAGGCGCGATCGAGACGCTTCTGCACCGCGCCCATGGCGCCGACCTGGTTCGGAATCAGGGTGTAGATGCGGCCGCCCGGCTTCACCATGCGCGCCATCGACACCAGGGCGCCCACGGTGTCCTCGAAGTGCTCGACGACGCCGAAGGACAGCAGGTAGTCGAACCGGTCGAGGCACTGCGCCGGCGGGGCGAACAGGTCGCCGTGAATCACCTCACCGGCGACGCCGTCGCGCGCGAACATCGCCCGCGATTGCTCGCAGCCCACCGCCGAGTAGTCGAGGCCGGTCACGCGCATGCCGTAGGCCCACGCGAAATGCACCGGCCACACCGACCGCGCACACCCGACCTCGATCAGTTCCGCCGAGGGTCCGCGGTGCGTGACCAGGTGCTCGTCGAAGTAGCGGACGAACGACCGGCGCAGGTGATTGCGCAGGCTGGTGTCGGCGGGGTCGACCGGCCGCGGCAGGTCGGATTCCGACCAGAGCTTCGACCAGTACTGCTCACCCGCGCGATCTCCGCTCACCGCGGTCTCCAGGTCACGCGCGGTCACGAGGCTTTCGCGCCACGAACGTGACGATGCCGTAGTTGCGGCGGGCCATCGACCAGCGTTCGTGCAGCGGCCGTGTCAGGGCGTCGACGACCGTGAACGGATGGGTCAGCGCATAGCGCGCCCGCGACGTCAGCGACGGCGCGAGGCCTCGGCGGGCGAAGTAGCTCTCCGGGCTCTCCGGAAGGTCGGTGTAGCGCATCGGCGCGCCCCGCCAGCGGTACTGCAGGTAGTAGCGCAGCCAGTGGGTGGGCAGCATCTCGTAGACGTCGTTGCCGTGCACCGACGTCTCGTAGCGCAGGCCGGTGCGCTCCAGGTAGGCCGAGACCGTCGCCTCGGTGTAGTAGTAGAGGTGCCGTGGCGGATCCTCGCGGTAGAGCCGTCGCGACGCCAGGGACGCGAAGTTCGGCACCGTGAAGATGAACGCGCCGCCCGGGGCGAGCACCTCGTGCGCCCGCACGAAGTACGCCATCGGGTCGTGCACGTGCTCCAGCACCGCCCATGCCGTGACCACGTCGAAGCTGTCGGGCTGCAGCCTCGCGTCAGGAAACTCGGCGCGGTGGATCGGAAAGTCGGTCACCGGCACGGTCGTGGCCGACACCTCCACGCCTTCCACCGCCCAGCCACGCGCCTTCATGAAGCGCGGAAAATCGCCGTTGGCGCAGCCGACGTCGAGCAGGCGGCGGTGGTGTCCCGGTGACGCGTAGCGCTCGATGTACTGCGCTTCGTTCGCGTATCGCTGCTGGTGGAGTTCCGGCGCGAGGTAGTCGTAGTAGTCGGCGGGATAGTGGCGCCCGATCTCGGCGCGTGACGGCCGTGGATTGACGAACCCGAGTCCGCATTTCACGCACTCGACGACCGTGAACCACTCGTCCGGGAAGAACTTGGTGTCCGGCATGTCGAAGACCGGACGGCTCTCGGACGAACCGCAGAGATTGCAGGTGACCGACTCCATGATCAGGCGCCCACCGCGGCCAGGCGGCGGCGTGCAGTCCACCAGCATGTCACGAACGAAAGCGCGTAGACAATCGCCACGGTGGCGGCAATTCCCGCCAGTCCGAAAGGGCCGTGCAGCATGGCGTTCAACGTCGTCGTCGCCACGAGATTGAGGAACGCCACGACGAGAATCACGCGGTTGGCCTGCAGCGCCGAGAGCAGCCGCACGGCGACCACGTTGGCCAGGTACCACGGAATCTGCAGCGCCAGGATGCGCGCGACTCCGGACACGACGTCCGAGTCGGCGGCCGTGAACGCGCCGCGTTCGAACAGCACCGTGGTGAGGATGCGAGCGCCGGCCAGCAGCGCGATCGTGGCCGGCACGCTCGTCCACCAGACGAAAGTGACTGCGCGCTGCGCCTGACGCGCCAGGCCGGCCCAGTCGCCGGCCGCAGCCCTGGCCGAGAACGACGGCAACACGAGCTGGCCGATCGTGCGCGCGCCCATGCCGACGACGAACAGCACGCCGACGTTAGCGAAGTTCAGATGCGCGGCGGCACCCGGCGACACGCGGGTCGCGAAGCTCTGCGTCACGAGGGTGGTCGCCCCCATCAGCAGCGCCCCCGTGAACAGGGCGGCATAGTGCCGGCGGAACTCGTGGATCCGGGGCGACTGCCAGGGCGCCGAGAACCGCAGGCGCCAGCCGGCGCGGCGCACGGCCCAGCCCAGCAGCGCGACCTGCGCACAGGCACCCACCGTGAGGCCGATCGTCATCGCGTCGAGGGCCTGGCTCGCCGGCGCGACGAGCAGGCCGATGAGCGCGCCGGCCGGCTGCAGCGTCGGCGCGAAGGCACCCACGGCGTACCGTTCATCCGCGTTGAGCAGGGCCGTCCACAGGTAGGCCAGCGAGCTGACGGCGACGGCCGGCGCCAGCAGCCACAGCACCCGCGCTGCCAGGGCCAGCCGGGTGGCATCGAAACCCGAGGCCAGCGCCGGCAGGCTCCAGCGGGCGGTGGCGAGCAGCAGCACCGCCATCAGCACGCCGGCGAGGAGCGCCGTCGTGGCCGCGGCGGCGAGAAAGTCCTCGGCACGCCCGCGTCCAGACTGGTGCCGTTCCTCGACCAGGAGCGGCATGAACGCGGGGGCGAGGATGCCGGAGACCGTGGTGATGAAGAAGGCCGGCAAGGCGTAGCCGACGACGAACGCATCGGCTGCGGGGCCGGTGCCGAACCAGGCGGCGGTGGCTTGTTCCCGGACCAGCGAGACGGCAGCGAAGAACAGCGTGAGGCCGGCGATCGTCGCCGAACTGCGCACGAGCGCCGGATTGATCGACGGCGGACGCAGCGCGGCCTCGGTCACGTCAGAAGCGCGGCAGCCGGTCGTGCAGCGCCGCCAGCACCGGCGCCGCCGCGTCGCGGGCCGACAGCACGGGCGCCGCCACGGGCCACTGGATGCCGATCGCCGGGTCGTCGTAGCGAATCGCGATCTCGTCGGCCGGGTCGTAGAAGGCGCTGCACTTGTACTCGACTTCGGCCGTCTCGCTCACCACCGCGAAACCGTGGGCGAACCCGGCCGGAATGTAGAGCTGCACGAAGTTGTCGCCCGAGAGCGTGATGCCGAACCACTCGCCGAAGGTCGGCGAGCCCTGGCGGACATCGACGGCGACGTCGAAGGCCTCGCCCGCCACCACACGCACCAGCTTCGCCTGCGGCCCGCGCACCTGCAGGTGCAGGCCGCGAATCGTGTCGCGGCCCGAGCGCGAGTAGTTGTCCTGGACGAACGGTGTGGCGATGCCGGCCTCGACGTAGCGGCGCTGGTGGTAGGTCTCGAGGAACGCCCCGCGCGGATCGCGGAACACGTCGGGCCGGATGATCTTCAGGCCGGCGAGCGGCGTGTCGGTGACCGTCATGCGCCTACGACTCGAGCAGGCGCAGCAGGTACTGGCCGTAGTCGTTCTTGGCCATCAACTCGCCGGCGCGCTGCACGGCCGCCGCATCGATGAAGCCCATGCGGAACGCGACTTCCTCTGGACACGCCACTTTGAGGCCTTGCCGCTCTTCGATCGCCTGGATGAACGTGGATGCCTGCAGCATGGCCTCGTGCGTGCCGGTGTCGAGCCACGCCATGCCACGGCCCAGGACCTCGACGTTGAGCGCGCCCCAGCCGAGGTACTGCCGATTGACGTCGGTGATCTCGAGCTCACCTCGCGGCGACGGACGCAGCGCAGCCGCGACATCGAGGACCCGGTTGTCGTAGAAGTAGAGGCCGGTCACCGCGAACTTCGACTGCGGCGCGGCCGGCTTCTCTTCCAGGCTGATCGCCTGTCCGGTGGCATCGAAGGCCACCACGCCATAACGCTCGGGGTCCTTGACCTGGTAAGCGAACACCGTGGCACCCGCCGCGCCGGTCGCCGCACGCTGCACCGTGGCCGGGAAACGGTCGCCGTAGAAGATGTTGTCGCCCAGCGCCAGCGCCACTGGCGCGTCGCCCACGAAGGCGCGGCCGATCACGAAGGCCTGTGCCAGCCCTTCGGGCCGCGGCTGCTCCGCGTAAGCAATGGCAATCCCCCACTGCGAGCCGTCGCCCAGCAGCCGACGGAAGGCCGGCTGATCCTCCGGCGTCGTGATCACGAGGATCTCGCGGATGCCCGCCCACATCAGCGTGGTGAGCGGGTGGTAGATCATCGGCTTGTCGTAGATCGGCACGAGCTGCTTCGACACGCCGAGCGTGACCGGGTAGAGCCGGGTACCGGATCCGCCGGCCAGGATGATGCCCTTCATCGCGGGACGCCGTGCAGGCCCAACCGCTGCCGCTCGTAGGTGCCGCTCGTCACCGCCGCGCACCAGTCACGATTGGCGAGATACCAGGCGACGGTCTCGGCGATGCCCTGCTCGAAGGTGTGCGCCGGCGTGAACCCCAGCTCGCCCGCGATCTTCGACGGGTCGATGGCGTAGCGGCGATCGTGCCCCGGGCGGTCGGCCACGAACGTCCGCAAGTCGTGATAGCGACTCAGCCCCCGCGCCTGCAAAGCCGGGTTCGCAGCCGCCGGCAACGCCTGCTCCAGCGCGTCGCAGAGCGCGTCGACCATCTGCAGGTTGGTGCGCTCGGCACGGCCGCCGACGTTGTATTTCTCGCCGGGGACGCCGGCCTCCATCACCCGCAGGATGGCGTCGCAGTGGTCGACGACGTGCAGCCAGTCGCGGCGGTTGAGGCCGTCGCCGTAGATCGGCAGCGGCTTGCCGTCGAGCGCGTTCATCAGCATGAGCGGCACGAGCTTCTCGGGATACTGATAGGGCCCGTAGTTGTTCGAGCAGTTGGTCAGCAGCGTCGGCAGCCCGTAGGTCTCGTGGTAGGCGCGCACCAGATGGTCGGCCGCGGCCTTGCTGGCCGAGTAGGGCGAGTTCGGGGCGTACGGCGTCGTCTCGGTGAACGCGCCCTCGGGCCCGAGCGAGCCATACACCTCGTCGGTCGAGACGTGCAGGAAGCGGAAGCCGGCCCGCTCGTCGGCGGACACGGCCAGCAGGTGCGCCAGCGACGCTTCGAGCAGCTCGAACGTGCCGGTGATATTCGTGCGCACGAACTCGCCGGGGCCGTCGATCGAACGGTCCACGTGGCTCTCGGCGGCGAAGTTCAACACGGCCGACGGCCGCGCCTCGGCGAACAGCGCCCGCACCTGGTCACGATCCGCGATGTCGCCATGGACGAACCGCACGCGGTCGCCGTCGAGGACGCCGTCGAGGCTCTCGATGTGGCCGGCGTAGGTCAGCTTGTCGAACACGACCAGCCGCGTGCCGGGCGCCGCGGCTGCGGCGCGGCGCACGAAGTTGCTGCCGATGAACCCGGCCCCGCCGGTGACGATCCAAGTACCCATGCACGCAGGCCCGTGCGGGCCCGACCGTCGATTATGTCCCGGTTCGGCTCAGAGCTGGGCGCGGATCGCCCACAGGTCCGGGAACACTGGCGCGATCGTCGTACGCAGGTAGCCGGCACCCGACGACCCGCCGGTGCCTGGCTTCACGCCGATCGTGCGCTCCACCATCTTCACGTGACGGTACCGCCATTCCTGCACGCCCTCGTCGAGGTCGACGAGCCGCTCGCACAACTCGGAGTTCTTCGCGTCGGTCTTGTAGACGCGCACGAGGACGTCCTGCAGCGCCGGCGACGGCGTGATCGCTTCGGTGGGGTCGGCCGAGAGCGCCTCGTCGGGCACGGGATAGCCCTCGCGTTCGAGATAGCGGAGGAAGCTGTACCACAGCGACGGCTCGCGCAGCCGCACGACCAGGGCGGCGCGGGCGCGGCTGCCCGGCGGGAAGCGGTCGATCGCCTCGGCCGAGCGCCGGCCGAGGACGAACTCGAGCTGCCGGAACTGATCCGACTGGAAGCCGCTGGCCTGTTCGAGACGGCTCCGGAACGACTGGAACTCGAGCGGTGTCATCGTCTCGAGGATGTCGAGCTGCGCCACCAGCACCTTGAGGATCGTGAGTACGCGCTTGAGCGTGTGCTGCACGCGGTGCGACTCGTTGGCGTCGAGCAACGCGCGCACGTGATCGAGCTCGTGCAGGATCTCCTTGAACCACAGCTCGTAGACCTGGTGGATGACGATGAACAGCAGCTCGTCGTGCTCCGGACCGTCGGAGCGCGGCTGCTGCAACGCCAGCAGCTCGTCGATTTTCAGGTACGAGTTGTAGGTGACCGCGCGGGCTTCCATCACACGAGCATAGAACAGCGAGCCGCGCCGCCGCCGGCAGACGGGTCGCCGCGCTCCTACGCCACCAATGAAAAAGAGGCGACAGGCCCGCTAGCGCGGCGGGTCTGTCGCCTCAAGAGACTCCCCCACAGGAGTCCAACCGTGGGGGCACAGGCAGGGGAGGGGACGGAGGGTCTCCCCCCCGCCCCGTGCCCGGATTTACCAGAGGAACCGGCCGCCCAGGCGCACCGTGAAGGGCGCGAGGATGGCCGCAGGCCGCAGGAACGACGCCCCGGTCGACCGTCCGATGGTCTCCGACGCGTGGCTGTTGGTGATGTTGAAGAAGTCGACGAACGCGCGCACGCGCATCCGGCCGGTGATGTTGAAGGTGCGATCCAGGCGCGTGTCGAACACCCAGATGTTGTCCTCACGCCGTGAGTTCGCCGCTTCGGCGTAGATGGTCGAGGCCGGGAAGGTCAGCCCGAACGCGTTGCCGGCCGTGCCGGGCACGGCGATCGTGCGGGCGAAGTTGATGCCCGACTGGTGGCGGAGCAGCGGCGAGATCAGGATGCCCCACGGCGCCTGATACGAACCGGAGGCCTTGAGGCTCCAGTTGGTCCGATCCTCGAGGCCCGGCAGGTTGGCGTTGCGCGGGAAGCTGTTGAGCACCGTCTCCGGGAAGTCGCTCAGCCACGTGAAGCCGGCGCCGATGTTGGCCGACCAGCGGTTGCTGAAGCGCTTGCTGAGCGACGCTTCGGCGGTCTTGAAGCGCGACTCACGGCCATCGACATTGCTCACGACCTGGTTGACCGGGAACCGCGTGCCGATGTCGTTCGTGGTCGGAATGCCCATCAGCGTGAGGTTGTCGTCGTCGGCGTTGCCGAGGACGCCATCCGCGCCCGCGGCCCTGAAGGCGAACGGCACGCTGTAGGCGCTGAGAGGCCGACCGGGGAAGGTCGTGCCGGTCAGGTCGTCTTCGGTCTTGTAGACGAACCCGACGCGGGCGCCGATCTCGTTGGTGAGCTGCTGCTCGAAGAAGAGGTTGACCTCGTGCGTGTACGGCTGCTTGATGTCGCGGTTCAGGGCGATCGTCCCCGACACCTGGCGGGCCGTGAAGTCGCCAACCGTTTCGCCAGCGTCGTAGCGGCGGTTGCCGTTGGCGTCGTTCCAGTTGTAGGTCACGAACTTCTCGGCGATGTTCGGGTTGGCGGTCTCTCCCAGCGTGACGCCGGGGTTGTGCCAGAACAGGCCGTAGTTGGCCTTGAGCACGCTGCGGCCCTGGCCCGTGAAGTCGTAGATGACACCAACGCGGGGGGCGAACGACTTCCAGGTGTAGAGGTCGTCCTCGGGGAAGCTCTGGGCCGCCAGCGTGAACGGGCCGTTCGTGCCGCCGAGCTGATTCTGCTCGGGCAGCCAGCCGTTGTAGCTGTCGAAGCGGGCGCCGATGTTCATCGTCACCTTGCCCCAGTTCCACGTGTCGTTGACGAACGCGCCAAGCACGTTCAGGGCCGAGATCGACTGCAGGTCGTCGTGGGAACTGAGCTTGCCCACTTCACCCGAGGCCGAGGGGAACCCGAACGACACCGAGCTGGGCGCGCCGTTGGCGTAGATCGTCTCCACGTTGCCGCCCCACCGCTGCTCGAAGCCTTCCCAGCTCTTCTCGCGGAACAGCTCGACGCCGGCCTTGAAGGTGTGCGTGCCGGCGCTGGCGGTGTCGAGGAAGTAGGTGGCGGCCGAGGTCAACTGCTTGCGGTCGCGATCGAGCTGCCAGCGGCGCTCCGCGCCCTGCACGGTCAACAGGCCGGTGTCGCGGAACATGAAGCTCTCGTTGCCGTTGGTGAGCAGCGGGAAGTAGTAGCCGAACACGCCGTAGCGCGCTTCGATGTAGAGCTTGTCGCTGACGGTGCCGTTCCACTCGCCCTTGTAGACCCAGCTGCTCGAGCTCTGCAGGTTGGTCTGGCCGGGATCGGTGTAGGTGTAAGAGCCGCAGCCCGTGCAGCCCAGCAGGCGGTTGGGCTGCTTCTTGTTGCCCCACTGGTAGTAGCCGATCACCTTGTTGTTCTGGTTGATCTGGTAGGTGAGCTTGCCGACGGCGTTCCACAGCTGGGTGTCGAAGGTCTTGTCGAAGGCGAACGACGGCTGTGCGATGGCGTTCTTCTGCTTGCGGTAGGTGCCGAACCACCACAGCTTGTCCTTCACCACGGGACCGCCGACGTTGAGCGCGTAGTCGTAGTACTTGTCGATCTCGTTGGCGCCTTCACGGAAGCCGAAGCCGCCGTTGGCGACCGAGGTCGTGTACTTGTCGGGAAGGTTCGAGCCCTGGATCGAGTTGTTGTACCAATCCAGATAGGCTTCGCCCGAGAACGTGTTGCCGCCCGACTTGGTGATGAACTGGCTCTGCACGCCGGGGTTGGGCATCTCGGCGGTCTGGCCGGTGGTGCCGAGGAACGCTTCTTCCAGCGACGAGTAGTCGAAGTAGAAGCCGGCGCCGGTCGTGCCCTCGGTCGAGTTGATGCCCTCGATCAGCACGCGCACCTGGCCTTCGAGCCCGTAGGCGCGATAGCCGGTCTGGGTGCCGGCGCGGTTGCCGCCGACGTCGATGCGCGTCATCTGCACGGCGGGCGTGATCGCCAGCAGCGACCACATGTCACGCGCGTTCGGGATCGACATCAGCTGTTCGGTCTTGAAGTTCTGCTGCACGCGGGTGGCCGTGGTGTCGATGACCGGCGACTCGCCGGTGACGGTCACGGTTTCCTGCAGCGTGGCCAGCGCCAGCTCGATGTTGATCGTGGCGGTGAAGCCCAGCGACAACTGGATGCCCTCACGCCGGACGGTGTTGAACCCGGCGAGCTCGTAGGTGACGGTGTAGACGCCAGGGGGCAGCGCCGGGAAACGATAGTTGCCGGTTTCGGAACTGACCGCCGTCTGCGCGCCGAGCGCCGACGGGCTGGTGGCAGTCACGGTCACGCCGGGCAGCACCGCGCCCTGCGCGTCGGAGACACGACCCTGAATCACACCTGTGCTGCTTGCGCCACCGCCCTGAGCGAACGCGCTCGGGGCAGTCGCCGCGGCAATCGCTACGGCGAGCAGCGCGATGAACCATCGCTTCATTCGTATCCTCCATGGCCTGTGGGGGCGGCCTGTGGGCAGGCCGGCCACGTGACCGATGTCCAACTGACACGACAACGACAATCACCGCCGCGCAGTCACTGCGGCGGGCCGGTCAAGGGATGGAGTGAACGAGACGCCGGGCACGGCGCGAACGCGGTGCCCGGGTCTCTGGCGTGGCCATCGGGAGTCACCCCGCTGCCCAGTCGCTCTCCGATCCTCGAACGAATCCGCGGGCACTCTGGCGCGCGCCGCGGACCCGAAATCAAACGACGTGCACGCCGTCAACGGCCGGCCAGCTGGGCCGAACCGCCCACGTAGCGTGGCAGATTACGCGAGGGTGAGACGGAACGCAACAACCGACATCGCGTGACATCCAGCGATGCGCGGCATCTTTTGCACCCATCTCCCGCGGCCGGGCGGTGTCCAACCCCGGGACGCTTACGTAATACGTAAGGGGCCTGTCCCGGGACAGGCCCCTGTCTCGGAACGAGACAGATCAGGCGGGTTCGATGGGGGTGAGCTGGACCTGGGACAGGCGGGTCAGGAAGACGCCGCCGAAGATCGCCGCCGCCCCCACCATCTGGGGCACCGTGACCATCTCGCCCAGCCACAGCCAGGCGACGACCATCGCGGCGATCGGCGTCAGGTTGCTATAGGCCGACGTCCGCGTTGCGCCCAGCTTCTGCACACCCGTGTACCAGATGACGTAGGCGAGCACCAGGCAGAACGTCGACGACCACAGCATCAGCAACCAGCCGCGCACGGACACGCCCGCCCAGTTGGTGGCGGCCAACGAAGGCGCAGCCGTCAGCACGTACGGCGGCACGGCGATGACGGCGGCCCATGCGGTGAGCATCGTCGGCGAGTAGCGTCCCAGCAGCGGCCGCGACGCCACCGAGTAGATCGACCAGCAGATCATCGCCACGAACACCATCGCGTCGCCCACGAGCGTCTCTGCCGACACCGACGCGCCGCTGCCGACCACGAAGTAGAGCCCCACGACCGACAGCGCACCACCCGCCCACCGCGACCACGCCAGCCGCTCGTGGCCCACGAGCGACGAGAAGATCGAGATGACGACCGGCGTCAGGCCGAAGATCAGCCCGGAGTTGGCGACGCTGGTGCGCGGCACACCCGAGACGAAGATGAACTGGTAGATGGCGCCGCCGATGAAGCCCAGGAAGATGACGCGGCCGACGTCCGCGCGGTCGACGCGGCGCACCGCTGGCGGCATGCGCCACAGGACGATCGCAAACAGGACGCCCGCGATCGCCATGCGCACGGCGTTGAAGCCGTGCACGGGAAACTCGGCCAGCGCCGCCTTGATCACCGAGAGATTCGCGCCCCACGAGCACACGACCAGCACGAGCAGCAGGTCGAGTGCACCGAAGCGGGTGGCGCTCACGGGATGGACCCCAGTGGCGGGCGATGCCGCCGTACAGAGAACGAGGGGCACATCACGCGGTCGTGACCTGCCCCCCGGGACGTCGCGCCGCGAACGGCGCGTGCTATCCGCCGAACGGCTTCAGGAAGAAGAGAATCAGCGAGATCAGCAGCACGTAGATGACGAGCGACTCGATCAGCACGAGGCCGAGGATGAGGGCGCCACGAATCTCGCCCGCCGCGCCGGGATTGCGCGCAATCGCCTCGGTGGCCGAGCTCACCGCACGACCCTGACCGAGAGCGCCGCCCGCGGCCGCGATGGCCAGGGCGAAGCCGGCCGTGATGATCGACCACTGCACGAGCGCCGAGTTCGCCGCGTCGGCCCCCTGGGCGTAAACCGGCGACAGCAGGCCTGCGACCAGCAGCATCACGAACGCAGACAGGATTGACCGAGTACTCAACACACGCC
>CADEDM010000012.1 GCA_902826065.1 uncultured Acidobacteriota bacterium
TCTCCATCTGCTCGAGGAACTGGCGTGCGTACGCCGACAGCGACTCGACGTAGCGCCGCTGCCCTTCCGCGTAGATGGTGTCGAACGCCAGCGACGACTTCCCGGACCCGCTGACGCCGGTCAGGACGACCAGGCGCGCCGCCGGCATGGTGACGTCGACGTTCTTCAGGTTGTGGGTGCGGGCCCCACGAACGACGATGGGATCGGGTGTGCGGGCGGCGGCCATGGACGCGGATGGGAACAGGACGCGACCGAGGGCCCGCCCCGAACCCTCAATGGTAGCGCACCCGCTCCTCCGCCTGCCGGACCGTGCAGGCGCACCTCCGGCCGGGCGACGCCCCGACGACACTTCTGGCGGCCCGGCACACCGATTTTGGCGCTCAGCCGTAATTGCGGCAGGGGGCATCGCCGGAATTGCACAGAGCGTGACGTCCCCGCCGTGGCACGAGTTCTGTAATGCCCGCAGCGTGGCCAGCGTCCACTCCGCCTCGCCGATTCACAGCGGCCGCAGCGTGCTCGTGGTGCACGACCAGGAGCCCCTGCGGCTGGCGGTCGTGCGGACGTTGCAGGCGCGCGGCTTCCGGGCCCGCACCGTCAGCTCGAGCCGCGAAGCCCTGGAGTCGGCGCGCCAGGAACGGCCGGACGTGATCCTGATGGACATGGACCCGCCCGGGCTCGACAGCTGGGAATCGGCGCGGCGCATCAAGGCCGACCCGGTCACCCGGAACATCCTGGTCGTGGCCCTTTCCGAGCACGCCGAGGTCGACGTCCGCAACCAGGCGATGCGGGTGGGGTGCGACGCGTTCGAGGTGAAGCCGCTGGACATCGACCACCTGGTCGAAAGTGTGCGGGCGTTGCTCCCCGCCTAGCGGTTCCCTCTTGGCCTGCGGCCCCGCCGCAGCTACCATCGCTCCCAGCCGCGCAGCCCCCCGCGCGCCCTCGTGACCCGCATGGACGGCTCGCCCGCTTCCGCCGCAGTCCCAGCCGCCCCCGGCGGGGCAACGTGGGACTGGACCGTCACCTCCGACCGCGTGGCGTATTCCGCGGGTTGGCACGGGTTGATGGGAGAGCCCCGCGGCGACACCGTGGAGTCGCTCCACGCCTGGCTCGGCCGCGTCCATCCCGACGACATCGGCGCGGTGATGCAGGCCCTGGACCGCCATCTCGGCGGTGACTCACCGGCCTTCACCTGCGAGCATCGCGTCCGGACCCAGGGCGGCGCCTACCGCTGGGTGGTGGCGCACGCCATCGCGCAACGCGATGGGGGCGGACGGGCGATCCGCCTCGCCGGCACCCTGGCCGACGTCAGCGAGCGCAATCGGACCGACACGCTGGCCGGCTTGCCGGGCCTGTTCGCGCTGCGGGCGCACGTCGATCGGCTGATGGGCGTGGCGCGGGCCGACGCCGCCCAGCGCTTCGCGGTGCTGCTGCTCGACATCGACCACTTCGCCGAGTACAACGACACGCTCGGCATGGACGGCGCCGACGTGCTGCTGCGCGAGGCGCTGCGGCGGCTGGCCCGGTGCCTGCGCGAGGGCGACCTGGTGGCCCGTATCGGCGCCCACGATCCGCAGGCGCAGGGCGACGTGGCGCTGCCGCCGCTGAACGGCGACGAGTGCGCGCTCGTGCTCGGCAACCTGAACGACGCCCGCGACGCGATGCGCGTCGCCGCGCGCCTCCACGACGCGCTGGCCGCGCCGTTCCCGGTGGGCGGCCATCGCCTGTTCCTGTCGGCCGGGGTCGGCATCGCGATGAACAGCGCCGCCTACGACGGCGTCGACGACCTGCTGCGCGATGCCTACTCTGCGCTGGTGCGCGCGAAGGCCCGCGGTCCGGCGGAGACGCAGCTCTTCGACGACTCGGCGCGGGCCGCCGCG
The DNA here is from genome assembly GCA_902826065.1 of uncultured Acidobacteriota bacterium. Taxonomy (GTDB): domain Bacteria; phylum Acidobacteriota; class Vicinamibacteria; order Vicinamibacterales; family UBA2999; genus CADEFD01. The sequence continues at coordinate 1,878 of CADEDM010000012.1, forward strand.
GCCGAGTTCATGGAGTTCGAATCGGACCTCGACACCGCGGTCCGCGAGCAGCAGTTCGAGATGTGGTTCCAGCCCACGGTGCGGCTGCGCGACGGCGCGCTCGTGCGGGCCGAGGCGCTGCTGCGCTGGCGGCACCCGACGCGCGGCCTGCTGCGGCCGAACCTGTTCGTGCCGTTGCTCGAAGAGACCGGCATGATCGTGTCGCTGGGCTGGCGCACGATCACGGCGGCGTGCCGCTCGCTGGCCGCGTGGCGCACGGTGCACCCGGGGGCGGCGGCCATCCGCATCTCCGTGAACCTGTCGACGCGCCAGTTCCTCGCGCCGGATCTGCTGTCGCGACTCACCGCCGCGGTGACGGCCGCCGGCATCGACGCCGGCGATCTCGAGCTGGAGATCGGCGAACTGGAGGCGATGGGCCAGTTCGACGCGGCGGTCGAGGTCACGCAGGCGCTGCGCGGGGCTGGCTTCAAGATCGCCCTGGACGACTTCGGCCTCGGCCTCGCCACCACCGAGCACGTGCGCGGTCTGGGCGTGCACACGATCAAGATCGACCGCAGTTACCTGGGTGGCAATCCGCAGCACGGCGGCAGCGCCGCGATCGTGCAGTACGCCATCGAACTGGCCGCGATCCTCGGCATCGACGTCGTCGCCGAAGGCGTGGAGACGCTCTCGGAGCTGGAGGCGCTGCGGCATCTGAGCTGCCCGATGGGCCAGGGTTTCTATTTCTCGCGGCCCGTACCGCCCGACGAGTTCCTGCAGCTGCTGGAACGCGGCGCGACCAGCAGCCGCGACTGGTGGGCCGGGGCGGCCCCGCCCACGGTGCGGCGCCGGCGCGATTCCGGCGCGTCGCAGCCGGCCGTCCCGAGCGTGTGACGCAACGCGTGCCTGGGCCGGCCTGGGGCGCGGGACGCATGGTAGGATGGGACGTTCTGGCGCCGCCCGCACGCGCGCCGGACGTCCACGCCTGGCCGGCGTAGCTCAGTTGGTAGAGCAGCTGATTCGTAATCAGCAGGTCACCAGTTCAAGTCTGGTCGCCGGCTCCAGTTCTCGCCTCCCGCCACAACCGATTGCGGCGTCCTCCCGATGAGGCGGCCTGGCGATGACCACTCGCCCGCGGGAACCCGCGCCGCATTGACAGCCGTCCGCAACGGCCCGACACTATTCCTGTCGTCCCCTCCCGGACGGATGCGCGATCACCGCGCCCCGCGCCGATGACGGCTGTTGCTGCAGGAGGCGTCATGTCCGGACGTCGGTTCTCGCGCGCGCTGCTCGTCGGCCTCACCCTGCTGGTGAGCCTCCCCGTCACGTCGCTGGCCCAAAGCGACCGGCGACCGGTGTCGCCGCCCGCGCCGTCGGACTTCATGCTCGGCCGGCCCAAGGGGTTCATCGCCGTCGACGGCGGCTTCCTCTTCGCCAACGCCGGCAGCGACGTCTACGACTTCATCCGCGAGCAGCTCACCATCGAGAAGAAGGCGTTCAACGCCCCGATCCTCGGCGGACGTCTGGGCTTCGCGATCTCGCCGCGAGTCGAGGTGGCGGTGCTGTACGAGCAGTCAGAAGCGTCGACCGAGTCCGAGTACCGCGATTTCGTCGACAACCAGCAGTTGCCCATCACCCAGACCACCGGCCTGAAGGAAAACCATATCGCGGCCAGCGTCCGCTGGTCGCTGCTGCCGTCGGGCCGCCGCATCAGCCGCTTCGCCTGGATTCCGCGGACGGTCACGCCGTTCGTCGGTGCCGGGGCCGGCGCCATCAAGTATCAGTTCGAGCAGTACGGCAGCTTCGTCGATTTCCAGACGCTGCGCGTCTTCAACAGCACGTTCCGCTCGGAGGGCTGGGCGCCGAGCGCGCACGCGTTCGCCGGCGCCGACATCCGCGTGTATCGCAAGATCTATCTGTCGGGCGAGGCGCGCTACACGTGGAGCTCCGCGACGTTGAGCGAAGACTTCGAGGATTTCGATCCGATCACCCTCGCCGGCGTGCGCGTCGGCGGCAGCCTGAAGCTCGTGTTCTAGGGGACGCACCCATGACCCGCATCATCACGCTCGCCGTCGTGCTCGCGCTCGCGCCGTTCGCAGGCGCCACGTCGTTCGCGCAGTCGGCCGCGCCAGCGGCGCCCACGCTCGACGACGCCCGCTGGGCGCCGTGGCTCGGCTGCTGGCGATCCACCGACGACCTGGCCGGCACCGGCACCCGCGTCTGCGTGGCTCCAGCCACGGGCGGCGTGTCGATCAGCACCGTCGCCGGCAGTCAGCGGATCAGTGAAGAGGCACGGATCGCGGACGGCCGCGCGCGTCCCGTCGACGCTGCCGGTTGCACGGGCACCGCGACGGCGCGATGGTCCGACCGTGGCGTGCGCCTGTATCGCACCGCCACCGCCACCTGCGACGGCGGCGCCACGCGTACGCTCGCCTCGGTGGCCTTCTTCGTCGAGGGCCCGAGCTGGATCGACGTCGAAACCGTGGACGTCGATGGCGACCTGCGCGTGCGCGTCACGCGGCTGGTGCGCGCGCCGTCGCTGCAGATCGCCGATGGCACGACCTTCCCGCGTTCCGCCGCTGCCGCGGCGGCGGCGTCCAGTGCCCCCGTCCGCTGGACCGTCGACGACGTGCTGGAGCTTGCGACCGTGCTCCCGGCAGACGGCGTGCAGGCGGCGATTTCCGAAGCGCCCGGTGCGTTCGCGCTCAACGCCCGATCGCTGGCCGCGCTGGCCGATGCCGGCGTGGGCGACCGCGTCATCGACCTGATGGTGGGCGTCACCTGGCCCGATCGCTTCGTCGTGCAGCGCGCCGGTCCGGCCGGCGGCGGAGGTGGGGGCGGCTTCGCCATGCCGCTGGGCGGCATGATGATGTCCGACCCGTTCTTCTCGTCGGTCGTCGGACCGGCGGCGATGTACGGCTGCTATTCGCCGTATGGCTGGGCACGCTCGTCGTACTGGTCCGACTGCGCGATGTACAACCAGTCCTTCTTTGGACGCTACCCCGGCTACTACAGCGGCTACTGGGGCGCGTACGGGCCCGACTGGGTGACGCCCGGCGGCGTGGTGCCGCAGCCGGGCACCGGCAGCACTCCCGACGCCCGCCTCGTGAACGGACGCGGCTACACGCAGGTGCGCCCGATCGACACCACTGCGCCGCTCGGCAACGGCAGCGGGTTCACGGGCGGCGGTGGCCAGACGTCGGGGACGACGTCGGCCGGCAGCGGGTCGGGCGTCAGCAGCGGCGGCTACTCGGGCGGGGGCGGCGCCAGCGGCGGCGGCGATCGCACCGCAGTGCCACGCGGCCCGGGCGGCCGGTAGCGCGAAGACGCGGAGGCCTCGAACCCTCGCGGCTCGTCAGCCGACCAGGCGCAGCCCTGATGGGCCGGCCGACATCGCGACGGGCGCGGCCACGGCCTGTGTCGCGCCGCCAGCGGCTGACGGAGCGGGCGCGGGCCTGCACAGGCCGGGCGCCAGGTCGATGAACTGGTTCACCAGCATCGGGTCCATCGCGCCCTTCGCGGCGTCGCCGCGCAGTTCCTCGAGCGCGCGCTCGAGGCCCAGTGACGTGCGGTACGGCCGATCGGTGGTCATCGCGTCGAAGGCATCGACCACGCCGATGATCTGCGCCAGCAGCGAGATCGCGTTGCCCTTCAGCCCGTCGGGATAGCCGCGGCCGTCGAGCCGCTCGTGGTGCTGCCGGATGATCGGCCGCACCAGGGCCAGCGACCGCATGCCGGCACACAACCGCTCGCCGATCACGGTGTGCGCCTTGACGATCTCGTACTCCTCGGCGGTCAGCTTGCCCTGCTTGAGCAGGATGGCGTCGGGAATGCCCACCTTGCCGACGTCGTGCAGCAGGCCGCCCTTGCGCAGCGCCCACAGATCGTCGGCGGGCAGGCCGATCGCCCGGCCCAGCGCGACGGCGTAGGTCGACAGCCGCTCGCAATGGCCCTCGGTGTAGGCGTCGCGCGCCTCGACCGTCAGCGCCAGGCTCACGATCACCGACTCGGCCGACTCGAGTTCGTCGGTGTAGCGCTTCAAGCGCGACAACGAACGCACGCGCGCCGTCAGCTCCGACGAATCGAACGGCTTGGTCAGGAAGTCGTCGGCGCCGGCCTCGATGCCGGCCAGGCGATGCTCGCGGCCGACCAGGCCGGTGAGCAGCACCACGGGGATGAGCCGCGTCGCCTCGTTGCGCTTGAGGCGGCGGCACACCTCGAAGCCGCTGGCGCCTGGCAGCTCGACGTCGAGCAGGATCACGTCGGGGGTGAACTGCGCCACCGCGCCGACCACGGCCTCGCTGTCGTGCACGACCTCGGCAGTGAACCCCTCGGCCATGACCAGCCGCTTGAGGGCCTCGGTGAAGGCCGGCGAGTCGTCGACGATCAGAACGCGGCGGCCGGAAGAATCCCGCATGACCCTATCGCTTCGCGAGGTCGCGCAGCAGCCTCGCCTCCTTCGCCACCACGCGATTCTTGCCCTGCCGCTTGGCGGTGTACTGCGCCGAGTCGGCGCGTTCGTAGAGGCTCGCCGGGGTGTCGCCGGCCGAGCATTCCGACAGTCCGCAGCTCAGCGTCGGCACGCACGGGAGGCGATCGGTCTCGTCGCTGCCGCCGGTCGAGACGCGCTGCAGCACCGCGGCCAGGCGCGCTTCGGCCTGCCGCACCGTGAGGCCCGAGGCCAGCACCGCGAACTCGTCGCCGCCGAGCCGCGCCACCATGTCGTCGGCGCGGAACGACTGCGACAGGCAGCGGGCCACGTACTTCAGCACCTCGTCGCCCACCGCGTGCCCGAACTGGTCGTTGACCTTCTTGAAGTCGTCGACGTCGAGCAGCGCCAGCACGAAGCCCTGATTGGGGCGGCCGAGCCACTTGCTGATGGTCGCGTCGAAGCCGCGGCGGTTGGCCACGCCGGTGAGCGAGTCGGTCGAGGCCTCGCCCTTCACTTCCGAGAGGTCGCGCTCGAGCGTGGCGATGCGCTGCGACAGGGCCGCGGCCGTCTCCTCCCACGCCTTGCGCCGCTTGGCGGCGACCTGCTTCAGGGTCAGCACTTCGGCCATCAGGCGCAGCTTCATCTGCCGCGGATCCGAGAGCTGGCCGATCGCCTCGAAGCGCTCGGTCGACTGCGAGATCGTCGAGTGCATCGACGTCATCTCGGCGCCCATCGTCGACATCACGTCGCGCAGGGCCTCGACGACGGCGAACGAGTCTTCGACCCGCTGGGCGCGCAGCTGCTGGAGCTGCTTGATCAGGGCATGGCCTTCGGCGAGACAGGTGGCCGCCAGGGCCTCGAGTTCGGCCGACGGCGCGCCCTCGGCGAGTGCGGTGCGGCAGGCCTCGAAGCGCTGCGACAACGACAGCCAGCCGGCGTCGTCGTCGGCGGCCAGGAAGTCACGCGCCCAGCCCAGGACCTCGTCGAGCACGCGGTGCACGAGCGCCACGTCGCTCTCGCGATCGCGGCGGCGGATATCGAGGGAAATGACGGCGTCGGTGCGCATGGGTGAGGGGGCTCCGGCCGGCGTCGAACCTACGACGCCTCCAGAGGGTGAATCGGCTGGCCGTCGTTATGCTTGAGCCAGAGTGGCGCCAGCGGATCGTCGGCATCGGCGGCGACATCCGCGGCGCTCTGACCGGCGAGCAGAGCGGCGACAGCCTCGATCACGCGGCCGGCGGCGAGGGGCCGCGCGATGGCCAGCGCATGTCGCGGCTGGTCGACCAGCGTCAGCGCCCGCGCGACCTCGTCGGACGTCCCGAGCAGACGCAGGTCCGGGTGCGCGGCCAGCCATGCGGCGCCGTCGACCGGCGACTCGCCGGGCAGCGCATCGGTCACCACCACGGCGTCGGGCATCTCGGCCACCCGGCGCACCGCTTCCATCGTCGACTGCGCGGTCTCGACATCGTGGCCCTGGCCACGCAGCACCGCCTGCAGCAGGCGCCGGTGCGTCGGGTCGTGCTCCACGAGCAGCACGGTCTTTCCGGAGCAGCGCGGGCCGTCGGCGTCGCGCGGCTTGAGCACCGTCACGCCGTCCGACGGCAGCAGCAGGACGACACTCGCCACGCGGGCGCCGTCGGTGTCGGCCATGAGCCGGCCGCCGGCGCGGCGCAGCGCTTCGAGCGCGGCCAGGCCGCCTTCATCCGAGTCGCGCCGCTGCGGGCGCGCCGCGACCGGCACGCCCGACGTCAGATAGCTCACCTCGACGCGGACGTAGCGTCCCGGCCGCGCGGTCACGTGCGCCGACGGGCGGCGCGTTCCCACTTCCACGTTCATGGTGCGGAACGTCAGCGTGCCGCCGTGCGGCATCGCCTCCACGGCGTCGGCGGCGATGGCCGTCAGCGCGTGGTGCACGACCGCGCGGTCGATGGTGACCGTCCACGGATGGGGCGCCGGCTGCACGACCACTGCGAGGCGATGGCCGAAGGTCCGGCGCAGTTCGTCCTGCACCGCGGCCAGCAGGGCGTCGGCATCCACCGCGCGCGCCGCCTGTTCGCGCTTCTGGCTCAGGCCGCGCACCCGCGCCGATACCTGCGCCGCGGAAGTCACGGCGGTCCTGATGGCGTCGACAGCGCCGCCATCGACGGCGCCATCGGGGGTCAGCAGGCACTCGGCGTGGCCGCTGATGATGGCCAGCAGGTTGTTCAGTTCGTGCGAGAGCTGGCTGGCCTCGTCCCGCTTGGCCGGCACGGCCACCGGACCGGCGGCCGGCGCCGGCCACGCCGACACCGGCTTGATGGCGACGCGCAGCGACGCCAGTGTGCGCGGCGCCTCGAAGGTCGCGACGAGATCCACGACGGCGGGCAGGCTCTTGCCGTCGATCCGCACCAGGTCCGCGTCCCAGCGCTCGAGCCGGCCGGTCACCGCGGCCGCGCCGAGCGCCTCGGCCAGGCGCTCTGCATCGCGGCAGAACAGGCTCAGGTGCACGCCTTCCGCGTCGCGCGGTTCGGCGAGGCCGAGCAGTCCGGCAGCCGCCGGTCCGCATTCGAGGATGCGGCCGTCGGGCGCGATGAGCAGTTCGGCCACCGGGTCGTGCGTCGGCGTCGAACTGGTCGCGGAAACGGACGTCACGGGCTGCGGAGCGGGCATCGGCACCTCGGCGGGAACCGTCGCCCGGAACGCTGCCGCTCCGGCGCCGGCTCAGGCCGGCACGAGTCCCCCGGCGGGCAATCGGCCGCCGAGCCGGAAGCTTTAATCGTGAGCGGGAGGGCGGGAGGCGGAGGCCGGCGTCGGCGCGGTCGCCGCCGCCTCGGGCGCCGGGGCCACGGCCGCGGGCGTGGGGGTGGGCGCGGCGGGCGAAGACGCACCGGCCGGCACGGCCCCCGAGGCGCGCAGGGCCTGCTCACGGCGCGTGTAGCTCTGGCTGCGTACGATGATCGAGACGCGGCGATTTCGCGGGTCCATCGGGGCGTCGGCGAGCCGCAGGTGGGTGGCGGCGAAGCCGCGCACGCCCTGCACCTGGCCCGGGTTCAGCCCGACCGCTTCCATCACGCGCCGTGCGGCATTCGCACGGTCGGCCGACAGTTCCCAGTTCGAGTACTGCTGGCCGGCGCCGAACGGCCGCGCGTCGGTGTGGCCCTCGACGACGATGTCGTTGGTCATCGTGCCCAGCTCGCGGCCGATGACGCTCAGGATGCGCACGCTTTCGCCGCGCAGCACGGCGCTGCCCGAGTCGAAGAAGCTCGACCCGTCTTTCTCGAGCAGCTCGATGCGCAGGCCTTCCTCGGTGACGCTGAACTCGATCTGATCGCGCAGGTCCTGCAGCTCCGGCGCCTGCAGGCCGTCGCGGATGTGCTCCGCGGCTTCCTCCATGCGCTTGCGCTCGACGGTGAGCGCGGCGGCGTCGGGCAGGCTGGTGACTTCCGGGGCGCGGCCCTCGTCCATGCCGGCCTCGCCGCCCTGCATCATGCCCCGCGACTTCTCGAAGTCGAACACGCCGGGGTCGCGGAAGTAGCCGGCCACCGACTTCTTGACGTCGGGGCTCGAGCTCACCAGCCACATCACGAGGAAGAACGCCATCATCGCGGTGACGAAGTCGGCGTAGGCGACCTTCCACGCGCCGCCGTGGTGGCCGCCGTGGCCGCCGCGGTTCTTCTTGATGATGATGACCGGCTGCGTGGGCTTCATGACGGGCGCTACGCCGCCTTCGCTTCAGGCTTCGCAGCCGCCTTGCAGAACTTCTCCGTCTCCTCGAAGGTCGGACGGACATGGTGCGGCAGCACGCGGCGCGCGAACTCGATCGCGATCGCCGGCGGCAGGCCCTTGAACGTGGCCAGCACGCCGGCCTTGATGCACTTCTCGTAGTTGCCGTCGTCGTCGACGCGGGCCTCGAGCGCCGTGGCCAGCGGGCCGAACATGCCGTACGACAGCAGAATGCCGAGGAACGTGCCGACCAGCGCGGCGCCGACCTTCTCGCCGATCTCCGACGGCGGGCCGTCGATCGCCTGCATGGTGATGACGACGCCGAGCACGGCGGCGACGATGCCGAGGCCGGGGAACGCGTCGGCGGTCTTGGCCAGCGCGCCGGCCGGGGCCTTCGCCTCGTGGTGATGGACGTAGAGGTCTTCATCCATCAGCGCGTCGAGATCGTGCGGCGCCATGCCGCCGACGATGATCACCTTGATCGAGTCGGCGAGGAAGTCGAGCGAGGCATGGCGGGCCATGAACTTCGGGTAGCGCGACAGGATCGTGCTCTCCTTCGGGTTCTCGAAGTGGCCTTCGAGCGCCATGATGCCGGTCTGCTGCGCGGTGCGGAACAGCTGATACAGCATCGCCAGGAGGTCGGCGTAGTCGGCCTTGCTGAGGCCCGGCTTCAGCACCTCGCCGATCTGCTTGAGCATCTTCGTCACGACCGGCAGCGGCGTGCTGATGAGCAGCGCGCCGACCGCGGCGCCGAAGATGATGATGAACTCGTTGGGCTGGTTCAGCAGGGCGAGCTTGCCGTGATGCATCACGTAGCCGCCGAGCACCGAGCCGATGACGATGAAGAAACCGATGATGACGAACATGTGGAATGCGGATCCCCCGCTACCCAGCCAGGGGCCATTGGGGCAATCGGCCCGCTGCCCGATTCCTTGAGGCACCGCCGCCGGCGGCGCCCCCTATAATCCGGGCACCGTCCGCATGCCCGCCCCGATACTGCACGTCGCGCCGTTTCTCTGGAGCGGCGCCGGCCGCGTCATCACCCGACTCTGCCTCGACCAGCGCACGACCCGTCCCGTCACCCTGGTGACGACCGGCCGGAGCGACGACCAGGCCGACTGGCCGGCGTACCGCCGCGACTTGCGCCGGGCCGGTGTCAGGCATCACGCCATCGACTTCTTCCACCGCGACGCGGCGCGGTTCTGGGAGGGCGTGGCGGCGCTGACGGCCGTGATTCGCGAGGAGGCCCCCGGGGTGATCCACGCACACGCCGGCGTCCCCACCGCGGCCGCCGCGATCGCGCGCGAGCGCGCCGGCTCCCGGGCGCGGCTCGTGGCGCAGATGTACAGCTGGGGCGTCGGCCGGCCGGCGTGGATGGACGTGCAGGACACCTGGGCCTTTCGTCAGGCCGACCGTGTCGTGTGCTCGGCCCACGCCTACCGCCGCCTGTTGCGCGACGCCGGCGTGCCGGCTGCGCGCCTCACCTACCTGCCATGGGGTCTCGACCTCGACGCGCTGCCCTTCCGCGGCATCACCCCGCCGAGCGGGGGACCGGTCGTGGGCTTCGTCGGCCGGCTCGAAGCGCGCAAGGGCCAGGTGGCGCTGGTCGAGGCGTTCGCGCGCCTGCGGCGGCGGCACGCCGACGCGCGCCTGGTGCTCGTCGGTCCGGTTGCCGAGCCCGCGTACGCGGACCGCCTCGACGCCGCGATCGCGCGACTCGGCGTCGGCGAGGCTGTCACGGTCGCCGGACGCGTCCGCGACGTGTCGGTGCACGTGCGCGGCTGGCACCTGTTCGTGTCGTTGTCGTCCGATGAGGGCCAGGGCCTGGCCGTGCTCGAAGCGATGGCCCTCGGCATCCCGGTGGTCGCCCGTCCGGTGGCCGGTCTCGAAGACTTCCTCGTCGACGGGCGCACCGGATGGACGGTGCGGAGCGACGCGGCCGCCACGGTGGCGTCCACGATGCACCGCGCGTTGACCTCCGGCGCCACGCCTGGCGTCGTACGCCGTGCGCGCACGCTGGTCACGCGGCGCTACGACTGGCGCGGGATGCTGCAGCAGTTCCATCGGCTCTATCGCGCCTGAGCGCCGTCGACGGGGGCGGCGGCACACAACCGCGCGCCCAGTGCCGTGCCCGCCACGCGCGTGATCCGGGCGCGCGCGTCGGCCATTCGTGCTGCCGCCGAGGCCCGCAGGCGTGGCTCGGCCGGGCCGCCCTCGTCGAGGAACGTCCGGAAGCACTGCCACGCGGCGACGTCGAGACCGGCGCGCTCCGCCCGCACCCCCACAGAGAACAGGAACTCGCTGGTGTCGCGCGCCGCCGGGTCGTCGCACCAGGTGTCGTCGACGCTGCCGATCAGGCGCGCGTAGGCCACGGCCCGCAGCCGATCGAAGTAGTCACCGCGACGCGCCGATGCGGCGATGTCCGTCAGTCGATCGCGCGCGGCGTCGAGCCGTCCGTCGAGCAACAGGCACTCCAGTGCCAGCGCGTCCTGCCCCGGCGTCAGCGTATGGTGCTCGAGCGCCGCCAGGTGCCGGCGCGACGCGCGGCGATCCCCGGCGGCCATCGCCATGCGCAGCCGGAGCGCCGCCGCCCGCGGCTCACCGCCATCGAGGTGCGCGAGCGCGTCGAGCGCGCGAACGTAGGCGCCGCGGCGCCCGCGGGCATGCTCCGCCAGCGTCAGCCGTTCGAGGGCGTCATCGACGCGGTCGTACAGGCCCAGCGGCGACGGGCGGCGGCGTTCGCGGCTGGACGCCGCCCCTGCCCCGTCCGCGCCGGATTCGCTCTCGGCGGGATCCGCCGCTCCCGGCTCGTCATCCGGCGCCAGGCGTGGTTCCCACGGCCGATGCAGCGCCAGTGTCAGCGCCGTGCACGCCGCGTCGAGATGGCCGGCGGTGGCCAGCACGTCCGCCTCGCCGACGAGCGCGTCGAACGCCATCTGGAACGCCCGCGGCAGGACCGCCCGCGCGTCGTCGCGCTGATCGTCGGCGAGACGCGCGCAGGCGAGACGGAATTGCTCGTCGTCGGTGGCGCTGCGCCAGCAGTCCACGGCGCGGGCGTCGAACGCGACCGGCGCGGCTCCCGCCGTCGCGCCGGCGCGCGGCGCGGGCCGTACGCGATCGCGTCGCGGCAACTCGGCGGCGACACGCTGCATCTGGACGTCCCACGCCGTGCGCGAGACCTGCCCCGCCGCCGCCAGCGACTCGCGGCCGAGATCGCCACGCTGCACCGGATGCCACAGGTGCGCGACGTGCGTGCCGGCCAGCGTGCGCCGCCGGAATCCGCGCGAGGCCGCGGTGACCAGCAGCTCGCGGTCCTCCCAGCCCCAGTGCTCGAACGACTCGTCGTAGCCGCCCAGGTCGCGCAGCACCTGGGTGGCACACGCGAAGGCGCCGTGCAGACCGCCGACGCCGTCCGGACTGTGCACCTGGTTGGGCCGTCCGGCGGCGACCGCCCGCAGGGCGTCAGCCGTGATCACCGCGCCGGGCTGGAACACGCGCGTCTCGGTGTCCTCGCGCGTCAATGGGAAGTAGCCGTCGCACGAGCACAGGCTGCGGCCGTCGACGCCGTCGCGCACGGCGGCGAGAACGTCATCGAGGAAGACGATGTCGGGATCGGTCTGGACGACGATCGGGTAGCGCACCACGGCCAGGCCGGCGTTGCGGGCGCGGGCGTTGTTGCGCGGGGCTCCGCCCGTGCGCAGCGTCACGAGCCGCACGTCGAGGCCGCGGCGGCGCCAGTGGTCCACGACCCCGGGCAGATCGTCGGTGCCGCCGTCGTTCACGACCACGACCTCGAACTCACTCGGCGGGACGGACGACCACGTCAGCGACGTCAGCAACTGCTGCAGGTACGGCGCACGGTTGTAGCTGGGGACGACGAGCGACAGACGGCGTTCACGCATGACCGGTTCTCAAGCCGCGGCCGGCGCAGGCCGGATGTCGGCGCGACGCGCCCGCGCCCGCGCATGGCCGGGGGCCAGCACGAGGCACGCGTCGAGGTGGATGACGGCGCGGGCATCGTCGCCCGCGGTGAGGGCGAGATCGCCCAGGTGGAACTGAATCGCCGCGCGATAGGGCGGCTCGAGCAAGGCCACGGCGTCGGGCGCCGCAGCGACCTCGAGCCAGGTGCGGGCCTCAGCAGCCTGGCCGAGGCGCTTCAAGGCCGATCCCAGGTGGAAGGCCGCCTGGGCGCGGAGGCGAGGCGAACGTTCCGCGTGCACGTGGCACGCGCGCAGCAAGTGCGCCGCCGTGCGATCGCGCGACGACCGGACGGCCGTCGTCGCGGCAGCGAGGAGCCGCTCGCCCAGCACGGCGTCGTGCGTCCGGCGCCAGGTCTCCCAGCCCGCCGGGCGGGCGCCGCCGGGCGATGTCAGGAGCACGGCTGCACACGCGAGACACGCGTCGGAGAGGTCGGCGGTTGCCGCGAAGCCCTCCGCCGCGAGCGCCACGGCATCGTCGCCGGAGCGGTCGAGCGCGAGCTCGAGCGCGAGTGCATAGTGGTCGGGGCGGGCGCCGAGTCCGAGCGCTTCGGCGACCAGGCGCGCCGCCGCGTCGCGCCGGCCGTCGGCAAAGGCCTCGGCGGCCTGGGAGGCCAGGCTGAGGCCTCTCGTGTCGGGCCACTGCTCGAGCCGCGTGAGCGCGTGCTGGTCCAGCGCCGTCGTCTCCCCGGCTCGATACGACGCGGCGTGCGCGGCGATCGCGGCGTCGTATTCGCGCAACAGGCGTGCGGCCATGGCGTGGTGCGTCCGCTGGGTCAGCGCCTCGCGGGCAGCCGTCCCGAGCCGCGTCCGCAGCGCCTTGTCGCTCATCAGCCGGTCGAGTGCCGCGGCCAGCGCCGGCGCATCGCCGGGCGGCACGAGCAGGCCGTCGACGCCGTCGCGCACCACGTCGGGCACGCCGCCCACGGCGGCCCCTACGACCGGCACGCCATGCTGCAGCGCCTCGAGATAGATCAGCCCGAACGACTCGAACAGCGACGGCGCCACGAACACGTCGGCGCGCGCGTAGCGCTGCTGCAGTTCGGCATCGGAGACCGCGCCGGCAAACTCGACCCGTGACAACCACGGCGCGTCGGCGTGGCGAGCCAGGAACTGTGCCTTGAACGTGACGCCAGGTTCGGCGGGGACCGTGTCGTTGCCGACCAGCTCGCAGGTCCAGTCCGGGTGCAGCGGCAACAGCGCCGGCAGCGCCTCGAGCAGCAGATGGATGCCCTTGCGCCGCTCGAGGCGGCCGACGAACAGCAGCCGTCGCTGGCGGCCCGAGGGTCGCGCGCTCACCGGCGCCGGCACCGTGCCGAGCGCCACCGGATGTACTGCGGCGCCGGACCAGTCGTCGCGGCGCGCATAGGTCTCGACAACCCGCGCGGTGGGCGCACAGACCCGATCGGCCGCGTCGATCGTCCACTGATCCAGGCGCAGGTTCGCCGACAGGTCGACGCTGGCGTCCCATCGCTCGGCGGCCATCACCGACTCGAGAGGCGTGACCAGCATCAGCGTCAGCGGACATCCGCCCCACGCGGCCACGCCATAGCCCTCGAGCCCCCAGTTGGTGGCGTGGACGACATCGAACGGCGACGGTCCGGCCTGACGCGCGCGCACGACGTCGGCGACGGCGGCGGCATAGGCCAGGTTCGCCGCGAGCACCGGCGTCTGCGACCACCGTGGCGCGGTGGCGGCCGGGCGCACGCCGACGACCTCGAAGCCGAGGCCGAGCCGCGCCAACGGCGTCTCGCTCTCGGTGATGAGCGTCACGTCATGTCCGAGTTCGAAGAGACCGCGCGCGAGATCGGCGGTGTAGCGGCCGACGCCGCCGGCCTGTGGATCGGGTGGCAGCCGCCGGGCGACCAGTGCAATGGCGCGACGCGGCGCGGGCGGCGCCGTCGCGAAGGCCACGAACGGCGGCGGCTCGGCGTCGAGCGGCCTCGTCCCTCGCGGAGCCGTCAGCCCCAGCCACAGCCCCTGCGCGACGCCGCGCAGCCATTGCCACCGGATGCGGCGCGCCTGCGCGGGGGTCAGCCGGCCGTCGGCGACCAGGCCGGCGACCTCCGTCACGAAGTGCTTGCGCGGCGCAAGCCGCAGCGTCCTCCACAGTCGCCGCCAGCGGCCATGGCGTCCGTTCTTCAACGCGTAGTAGGTGTCGCTGCGCGCAATCAGCCGGCGATTGCGGATGAACGGCGGCCCCAGCGGCGACGGCGCTGGATAGTGACGCACCGGTGCCTCCGGCACGTAGGCCACGGCGTAGCCGGCGCGCGTCAACCGCAGACAGACGTCGGCCTCGTCGAGGTAGTACGGGAAGTGCTCGTCGAAGCCGCCGATGGCGACGAGGGCGCTGCGCCGGAAGGCGCTGTTGTTGCCGACCGTGCGGCGTGCCCAGCCCTCACCCGCCGGTGTGGGCGCCGCGCCGAACTGCTGCTCGCCGTAGTCCGACGTCCAGCCGCCGGCGAACTCGGGCCAGTCGCCGTCGCGGTGCAGCGACGGGCCGCCGGCGGCGCCGACCTGCGGGTCGTCGAAGGCCGCGAGCAGCCGCGTCAGCCAGGCCGTGTCGCCGGGCAAGGCGTCGTCGTCGATGAAGACCACGACTTCGCCAGCGGCCGCGGCGATGCCGACATTGCGCGAACGCGACAGGTTGGCCTCCGCGCAGCGCTCGATCTTCAACCGGTCGGCCCACGACGCCACCACCGTCTCGGTGTCGTCGGTCGACGGCCCGTTGACCACGACCACCTCGTACACGCCCTCGAGCCGCGCCAGCGACGGCAGCAGCCGCTCGAGCGCGCGGGCTCGGCTGAACGTGTTGATGACGATGGAGGCGGTGCGGTACGACATGGCCGGTGCTAGGCGATGGCCTCGGGCGACCTGCGGTCGATCGCGATGGCCTTCCAGAACATCAGGTTCGTGCCGCGCGCGGCGGGTTCACCGGCATCGGTCGACGCCATCTCCAGCACGTGCCGCCCGGGCTGGAGATCGAGCCAGCGCTGCTGCACGAAGCCGCCGATCGGGCTGTAGATCGCCCGGTCGAGCGCGACGCCGTCGACCGTGAGTCGAACGCCGCTGCACCACGGATGCGACCACAGGAAGACGATCAGGCCGTCGCCCTCGAACTCGAGGCGGACGCGCGACTCGGGACTCGGTGTCACCGCCGCGGTCAGCGGTCCGTGCAGCGTGCACTTGTCCCACGCGCCGGTGTAGGTGAGGGCCGGCGAGGTGTGATGGAACTCGGTCTCGCGGGCACGCCGAGGCTGGTGGACGGCCTTGGGCGTCGCCATGAGGATGATGCCGGTCGCCAGCTCGGGCCGCTGCTCGAACGCCGCGGTCCAGGCGGTGGCGAACGTCTCGTCGGCGACGCCATCGAAGGTCCGGTAGAACGAGCCGTTGAAGCCGCGCGCCGCCGTCACGTCGAAACGCCCGTCCATCAGGGCCCGCAGCTCGCCGTAGGTCATCAGCGAGACGTGCTCGGCGTTGTGGCAGTAGCGTTCGCCATGCGCCTTGTAGAGGAGCGCGTCGGCGTTCGGCGTGGTGACGATGAACGTCCCACCGGGCACCAGCACCCGGTGCACCTCGTCGAGGAACGCGTCGACGTTGAACACGTGCTCGATCGACTCGCCCGCGAACACGATGTCCACCGAGTGGTCGGGCAGGTCGATGGCGCTGCCGGTCGACGTCAGATAGCGGAACCGGTCGCCGTACGGGAACGTCTGTGAACGCGACAACCGGTCGGAGATGCGCACGGCCTCCGGGCTGAGATCGATGCCGATCGCCTGCCGGCAGGGATGCAGCTTCGGGAACACGCACGCGAAGCCCCACGGGCCGACGCCGTAGTCGACGATCACCTTGTCGGCGACGTCACCGATCGGCAGCGACTCCAGTACCGCCATGCGACGGTAGTGGCTGGCCTGGGTGATCGCCGGCAGCTTGTTCAGGTCGTAGAACGATCCGGGCTTCGCCTCGGCCGCGAGGAAGCCGGCGTCCCAGTAGTCGGTCATCTCGTTGGTGGTCACAGTGGCGGTGGCCATGGCGGTCGTCCTAGTTGACGGGCGTGGTGGCGACGCGCAGGAGCCGGAAGCCGCCCCAGCGGGCCTGGCTGCCATCGGGCGCGGTGATCGGATCGGTCGAGAGGGCCGACAGCGTGCCGGCGTCGAGCAGTCGCCGGGGGTACTTCGCGACGCACTCGTCGATGGCGTCGCGCACCTCCCAGTAGTGCGAGTCGTGGAACAGCAGATGGGCGCCAGCGGCGGCCACGGTCAGCACGCCTTCGACATCGCGCACCACGCCGGCGTGGGTGTGGTCGCCGTCGATGAAGACGAAGTCGAAGAGCCCGCCGGCGATGCCGACGGCGTCGGCCAGGATGTCGGGCGAGGCGCCGCGGAGCATGGTGGCGCGATGCGACAGCCGCGCCCAGACGTCTGCCGGCACGAGCGGGTTCGGATCGACGCAGACGAGCGTGCCCGCGCCGACGTCGTCGAGCGCGGCGCAGGTGATGGTCGTCGACCCGCCGAAGTGCGTCCCGATCTCGAGACAGCGCTGGGGCCGCAGGCCACGCACCAGCGAGTACATCAGCAGGCGCTCCGGCAGCAGCAGCTCCGCCGGCGCGTCCAGCATCTGCTGCACGCGATCGGTCAGACCGGGATCGGTCACTTTCAGATAGTCGAGGGTACCCATACGGTGTCTGTCTCCGGAGCCGCGACATGCGGCGGGGTCAACGAAAGGAAGTGCGAGGTCAGCGCGCCCTCCCGCAGGAAGCGGACGGCATCGCCGAGGCGGACGGAGGCGGCCTCGCGCGAAAACGCCGCGAGGCGCCGCGTCGCGGCGGCCTGCAGGCCGGTCAGGCGTGCCGGGGACTCCAGCAGGTCGGCGACGCGCGTGGCGACGTCGACGTCGTCCCAATGGTCGAGCACGAGGCCACCCTCGCCCGCCGTCTCGCCGACGGCGCCGCGATCGAGCGCCACGACTGGCACGTCGAAGGCCATCGCCTCGGCGACGGGCACGCAGAAGCCCTCGTGCTGAGACGCACAGACGAACACGGCGGCGCGGCGGTACCACGCGCGCAGCACCACGTCGGACACCGAGCCGGTGATCGCGATGCGCTTGCCGGACGGCAGTTGCGATGCGAGCACGCGCAGGGCCTCAGCGTAGGCGGGCACGCCGGCGTCGCCCACCAGCGCCAGGCGCCCGCGCCCGGTGGCTGCGACGAAGCGGTCGAACGCACGCATCACGTCGTCCTGGCGCTTGTTCGGCGCCAGCCTGCCGACGAACAGCCACAGCGGGTCCGCGTCGCCGCCGAGCATGGCCTCGACGGGCCGGGCGTCGACGGGCGCCGCCTGCAGCGCCGCGCGGTCGATCACCGGATACACGCACAGGCCCGGTGTCGGACGCGTGCGCTGCCGTCCCAGCTCGCGGACGTTGTAGGTGGAGTCGCCGATGACGAGATCGAAGCGATCGGCCAGCCGGGCGAGCTGCGCGTAGCCGCGACGGGTCATCTCGTCGTGTGCGCTCCCGGGCGTGAAGAACGCCGGCGGCGTGATGTTGTGGTAGTGGACGGCCAGTGGGCCGGGCCATGACTGCAGGCGCGCCTCGAGGCGGCTGTAGCCCCAGTAGTGCACGATGGCCGCATCGCCGGCGCGCGGACGGAGCCCGCGCAGCCGGCCGGTCTCGGCGCGCACGCCGTCGGCCGCGAACAGCGCCATCACGGGACGCTCCACGCCGTGGTCCGCGAGCAGCGCCGACGCGGTGCGCGCGATGCCGCTGACGGCGTCACGCTCCTGCAAGGCTTCCATCACATGGAAGACCCGGGCCGGGTGCGCCGCGCGCGGCGCGGGCGTCGCGACGACGCGCGCATAGACGGCGGCGGTGTCCCTGGCCATCTGCGTGCTGGAGAACCGCGCCTCGAAGCGACGGCGGGCGGCCGCGCCCACCGTGGTCCGGCGCGCCGCGTCGCGCGCCAGCGCGACGACCGCGTCGGCGATCGCGTTCATGTCCCCGGGCGGCACCAGCACCGCGCCGTCCGCCTCCCCCCCGGCGAACACCTCACAGGCGCCGCCGGCGCGGCAGGCCACGACCGGCAGCCCGGCACGCATGGCCTCGAGGAAGACGAGCCCGAATGACTCGTAGCGGGCCGGGTGCACCAGCACGTCGGCCTCCGCGTAACGCCGCGCCAGGGTCGCGTCGTCGACATACCCCTCGAAGGTCACGCGCTCGCCGAGTCCCGGGTGGGCCGTAGCCCAGGCCTCGGGATACGTGAGCCCCGTGGACTTGCGGAAGCCGTCGGCGCCGCTGTTGTCGCGGCCGATGAACCGGACGTGCAGGTCGGGCACGGCCGCGAGCAGCCGCGGCAGCGCCTCGTAGAACAGCGCCGTCGACTTGCGATGCTCGAGCCGTCCGACCACCAGCGCCTCGAGGTGCGGCCGGGGCGACCGCACCGGCACTGCCTCCGACGAGATGCCCGGATAGACGAGCGTGGACCGCGACGGCAGCGCCGGGAGGTCGTAGAGCCGCACGATCTCGTCGACGATCGAGGTCGAGTCGGCGATGCAGGCGGCAGCGCCGTTCAGGGCCTGCCGATCGAACTCGGCCAAGACCTGCTCGTGACGACGTGGCGCCCGGCCCTGGAGCTCGACGAGCTGCAGCAGTGTCGTCTGCAGCCACACCACGACCGGACACGGTGCGTGACGCATGAGCGCCAGCGGCTGTGCCAGCCACAGCGGCACGTCGACGACATCGAGGCCGTGCCTGGCGTGGACGTCCAGGACGCCCTCGCACAGGAGCTGCGCGTCGGTCAGCGGCCGGTCGAGCACCGGCAGGTCGCGGTGGAACGCATGGACGACGTCGGACTGGTAGCGGTGCACGACCACGCCGCCGGACGAGGCCGACTCGCGCCGCGCGCCCTTGGTGATGACGTGCACCTGGTGCCCAAGCGAGGCCAGCGCGTGCGCGAGCACCTGACGCTGTCGGGCCACGCCCTCCACGGCGTCCGGCGGGTAGTCGAGCGAGACGAGGCCGATGCGCAAGGTCATCGCGACGCCTCCAGACCCACACCGGCCGACACGGCGCGTTCAAGGGCAGCGAGTGCGCGCGTCTCCTCCCATGACCCGGCCCGCGCGTCGGCCACCGCCTGCGTCGCTGTGGCGACGGCGTCGGTGAACCGGCGCGCGGCGTCGCCGGCCCGTCGCGCGGCGCCGCCGGCCGGCGCGTCGGCGACATGGGTCACGGCGGATCGCCAAGCCCGATCCAGCGCCGCCGACAGCGCGGCGCGGATGGGCCGCGCCTGCTGGCCGATCTGCGCGGCGACGGCGGTGGCTGTGGCGACGCCTGGCATCTGATGCACGAAGGCGGGAGCAAGGTCGAGGCCATGGTCCACCGCGTCGACGAGGGCGTGACAGGTCACGGTCTCGTCCATCCGACGAACGATTGCGTCGACGAGCCCGGTCGTGTCGTCGACAGCCAGGGACGGCTCGACGGCCGGCGGCGCGGCACCGGTGAAGGACGCGAGCGCCGCACCCGCCCGTGCCGTCAGGGCCTCTGCCTGCTGCCACGGTGGTGCCTCATGCACCCACGGCTCCCAGCCGTACGCTCGACCGGCCAACACGCCGGTCGCACCGGCGAGATCCATCCACACGGCCAGGCTGGCGCCTGACGCGGACCCGAGTGGCGTGACGTTCTCGAAGCCGCGGCCGCACGGCGTCCGCCGCGGCACGACGCACAGGTCGTAGCGACGATCGCGGAGGGACTGCAGCGTCGCCGGCGCGAGCGTGGCGAGATCGAATGGCCCGCCTTCGAACGCGATGACCACGCCGACGCCCGGCAGTGCGGCGGTCTCGGCCGCGAGGTGCGCCGGCGCGAGGACGTCGAGCTCGACGTCCGGCAGACACGAGAGGTGCGCCACCAGCCAACGGACATCGCGGGCGGGCAGGCAGCGGACGGTGAGCACGCGCCGCGGGCCGCGGCCGGCGCCGTCGCGCCACACGCGCAGATGGTGCAGGCCCTCGCGCCTCAACACGTCGTCGAGTCGCGTGACGTCGTGGACGCTCGCCGACCGCAGCAGCGCGCGTTGCAGCGTCACGCCCCAGGCCGCATCGACGACTCCCCGCAGCCACAGTTCGGGTGGCACCGGCGCGCATGGCACGTCCAACACGCCAGGCGCGACATCGCCACCCGCGTTCGCGACGTGCAGGCCGCGCGCGGTGAACAGCGTCACGTCGGCACCGCCGCTCAGCACCAGGGCCGGGTCGTGGTCCAGGACGGCGCGCAGGCCGGTCGCGTCAGGCCCGCACGGCGTCGCTGCCAGCGTGTCGAGACGCGCCGGGTCGACGAACAACTGCCACACGGGCACGTCGGCCACGAGCGTGGCGCCGTGCGCGGCGGCCCACGCCAGGCGGTCCGTCACGGCGACGCAGGCCACGTCGCCGGGCACGTGAGGTGCGACGACCGCGTGGCACGCCGGCTGACACACGACGGCCACCTCGGCGACCGTCTGCGCCAGGCGCAGCCGATCCACGAGGTGTGCAATCCACGGCCGATCGTCGATCGGCGTGACCGCGAGCTCGGCCTCGGCCCACTGCGTGACGACGACCATCGCGAGGACGCTCACGCCGCGACCTCGCGATAGAGCGCCTCGGTGCGCGCCACGACCGCCGGCACCGAGAAGCCGCGCGTCACGTGGAGACGTCCGGCCGCCTGCAGGCGGCGGCGCGTCGCCGGACGGTCGATCAGCTCCGCGAGCACGCCGGCAAGGGCGCGGCCATCGCCCGGCGGCACCAGCCGGCCGGTCTCGCCGTCCACGACGACTTCGGGGGCGCCCCCGGCGGCGCAGGCCACCGGCACGGCGCCGCAGGCCATCGCCTCGAGATAGACCAGGCCGAACGCCTCATACGGCGACGGCGCGACCATCACATCCGCGGCGGCATAGATCGCCGGCAGGGTCTCGTGGGGCACCGGCCCGAGCAGGCGGTACCGCGACGACGGCACACCAGCCGCGGCCCACTGCTCCACCATCCACTGTTGCTGGCTGGGCCGGCCTTCGCCCACGGTGTCGGGTCCGGCTACGACGAGAACGACGTCGTCGCGCCGGGTGGCCAGCCGGGCATACGCGTCCACGAGTGTGTCGATGCCTTTGCGCGGTTCCATCCGCCCGACGAACAGCAGCACCGTCGCGTCGCCCACGCCCCATGCCTGACGCAGGCCCGACGGCACGGACCGGAACCGCTCGGTGTCGATGCCATACGGGACGGTGGCGATGCGCGCCGCGTCGAGACCGTAGTCGGCGGCACAGCGGCCGGCGAGCGCACGCGAGTTGGCGTGGACGGCGCGGGCCCGGCTCAGCGCCTCGCGCTCGACGTCGGCGATCAGGGCCGTGTCGACGCCGAGCGCCACGCCGTTGAGGTCGAGACAGAGCTTCAGATGCGCGTGGCACTTCACGACCAGCGGCACGGCGGCATCGCGAGCGCAGTACAGGCCCTGCGCCTTGTATTCGGGGGCTTCGACGATGTCGAACGGCCCCAGCGCGTCGGCCAGCGTCCGGACGTGCCGCCATGCGTGCCACGCGAACGCCAGCGCCTCGCGGGCCTCGCCCAGCACGCCGGTCTCGGCCGGCCACTCATCGGGCACGTGCAGCGCGTGGTGCGTGACGCCCTGGACGTTCGCCGAGTGGGTCCGCCACCGCGCCCGGCCGATCACATGGACCTCGTGTCCGGCGTCCGCCAGGCCGCGGCTCATGACGCGGACGTAGGTCTCGATCCCGCCGCCCCGGCCGGTCGGGCCATCGAGCGCCCAATCCCCGGCGAGGAGCGCGAGGCGCAGCGGCGCGCTCATGCCGCGACCTCAGGGGCGGGCGCCGCCGGCAACACGGGCTCGAAGTCGGCGACGAGCACGTCCTCGCCTTCGCGCCATCCCATCGTGGTGAGCACCGGCAGGATGGCCGTCGCGTGCATCGACGCCACGATCACGTAGGGCCGTGCCTCGGCGCGCACGAGGTCGGCGGGCCGGCGAATCGTGACGCCCTCCACCGCCGTGCCGGCGCGTGAAGGATCGCTGTCCACGAAGGCAGCCGCACCGCCGCGCGCGGCCACGAGTCTCGCCTGCACCTGGCGTCCGGCGGCGCCGGCGCCCCAGATCCAGACCGGCCGGCGACGGCCGGCGCTCTCACGCGCCAGCGCATGCACGAGCGCCTCGGCGTCGCGCCGGTGGGCGGTCATGTCGGCGGCAGGCACCGGCGTCACGACGACCGGCGTCGCCGCCGGCGGTGCCACCGTCGCCCGCTCCTGCAGCAGGCGCGTCGCCAGCGACCGCAGGTCGTCGCGCGCACACTCGAGATCGCGCACCCGCTCGTGCACCGCGAGCAGCGCCCTGGCGGCGTCGGCGGGATGCGTGGCGAAGAGCGTGGTGTAGACCTGCGTCGCCGCCGCGCGCATCGCAACGGCGTCGGCGCTCATGCTCGTGGACGTCGATCGGTAGCGCACCAGGCGATCCGGCAGGACGTGGTAGTCGAGACCGGCCAGCGCGAGCCGCATCCAGCAGGCGATGTCCGCCCAGCCCGAGACCCGGCGGTCTTCGTCGAAGCCGCCGGCGGCGCGCACGAGCGCCGTCCGCGCCAGCGGCACGACCGGCGGGAACGGTCCGCCGGCGAGGCAGATGGTCAGCAGCGGCGGATGGCCTGCGAAGCGGCGCAGGTCGACCAGCGTCGGCCACGTCTCGCGGCCCGCGGCGTCGATCACACGTCCGTCGCAGATGACCAGGCCGACGCCCGGCTCGGCATCGAGCACCTGTCCCTGGCGCGCCAGCTTCTCCGGCTCGAGCAGATCGTCGGCGTCGAGGAACGACACGTAGCGGCCACGGGCGAGCGCCAGCCCGGCGTTGCGCGCGGCCCCGACCCCACGATTGGTCTCGCGGACGACGCGTACACGGTCATCGGCGGCGGCATGCCGGTCGGCGATGGCCGCCGAGTCGTCGGTCGAGCCGTCGTCGACGACCAGGATCTCCAGATCGGTCGCCGTCTGCGCCCGCGCCGACCCGAGCGTCTCGTCGAGCGTGGCGGCGCCGTTGAAGCACGGCACGATCACGGTGAAGGTGGGCGCGGCGCTCATGGGTGGAAGAACGTGATCCAGGTGCGCGCCACGCCGGCCCAGGGCTCGGCGGCTGCGCTGATGGTGAACTCGGGCGCCACGGCCGCCGCGAGACGCTCACGCCGTGCGGCGACCGTCAGCGGCCAGGCACGCACGCCTTCGAGGGCAGCGCGGTAGATCGCCGTGGCCGCGGCGAGCGGATCGGCAGCTCCGGCCGCCGAGATCGTGAGGCCGCGAGCCTGCGCGCCCGCGATCCAGTCGCTGGACGCGCGCACGCGCCGGCGCACCGTGCGCGACAACGCATCCGTGAGCCTGGCCGGCTCGCGATGCAGGCCCAGCGTCGTCCACAGCTCGTCGAGCGCGGCGGCGCAGTGCCGGGCCGCGAGGTCGGCCGACGCCGCGGACGTGGCGCTGCCGTGGAGCTTGGCGGCGAACGCGCCGTCGACCAGGTCGCGCACCGTGGGCCCGAACACGCCGCCGCCGAGCGACGCGAACCGCGCGCGGCGAATCACGTACGACGGGTGGTAGTCGGCGTGCGCCATGAGCCACGCGTCGGCAATCGCGATCAGGAACTTGACGCGCTGGCGTTCGCGGAAGGCGTCGTCAGCCGGCGCCGCCGCGCCCTCGGTGCGCCCGCAGACGCCGAGCAGGACGCCGCCGGCGCGGTTCCCGAGTTGGAACAGGCCTTCGTCGAGATCGAGCTCCGCCGGGGCGCGTCGCGGCAATCGTTCGAGGACCAGCGGATCGCCGGCCAGGCGCGTTGCGCCTTCGCCGAGATCGAAGTCGAACTGCGACACCGGCGTGGAGGGCGTCAGGTCGGACCGCGGCCACAGGTCGACGAAGTCGATCCCGAGTTCGGCACTCAGTTCGCCATCGAGGCCGCGCAGCGCGGCGCCATCGCCGCCGACGACCACGACGTCGTAGTCGTTCACCGGGCGAGGGCGGCCATCGCCGGCGTCGCACACGGTGCCTTCACCGCGTCCGAAGCCACCGGCCAGCACCACCGCCACCGCGTCGGGGGTGCGCGCGTGCACACGGGCGACGACGTGGGCCAGGTGTGCGTCGACGACGGCATCCGCGGCGGCCGTGCCGCCGACCGACCAGCGGCCGCGCGTTGCAGCGGGTTCGGTCGGCGCCGGCCAGGCCTCAGGAGCGACGGGCAGGCCCAGCCACGACTGCAGCGCGGGATGGAGGGTGCGCGCCGGCACCACGCCCGCCGCCCCGGCCTCCGGCCGTCGCGGGCGCCATGCGATCAGCGCGGCACGATTGTCGGGCACATCGGGCGCGTAGCCGTGCATGCCCTTGGCCGGCCGCACGCCGCGCCAGTCGAAGAAGTTCGGCGTGAACAGCACGCCCGCATCGGCGAGGAAGATCGCGCCGGTGGCGCGCGGGTCGATGCCCGTGAGCTCGTAGCGCGCAAGGTCGGCCTCGGTGAGCCAGCGCCCGCCGCCGCAGGTCTCGAGCGCCGCGTGCACACGCGCCAGCGCGCCGTGGGCGCGCGTCCAGACTCGCACCATCGTCGAGTCGATGAAATAGGTGACGTCGTCGCCGAAGCGCAGGCCCGTGGACGCCAGCGCCGTGGCGACGTCGACGTGGCGGACCACCGGCAACATGCCGTGGTCGCCGGCGAACAGGACGACCGGATCGCGGTGCAGCGCGCAAACGCGCGCCGCGAGAATTTCGCACAGCCGGTCGGCGTCGTCGAGCGCGGCCTGCAAGGCGACGGAGCCGGGGCCGCCGGCGTGGCCGACCATGTCGAGGTCGGGCAGGTGCACGAACGCGAAGCGATGGCGAGACTCGAGCCGGTCGAGCGCCTGACCGGCGACGCGCCCGCTGCTCAGGCCGCCGACCCAGCCGGGATAGGGCCAGGAGACGTCGAGCCACGGCTGGCGCGTCTCGTCGAGGTGATGGAACAGCGAACGGTAGCCGGCGCGCGGACTCGCCGGACTCTCCCGCTCCGAGACGTCGAACGACGCGAGCCACGGCAGCGGAATCTCGAGCGGGTCGAGGTAGGCGGCGGCGAACGCCGGCACCCGGCCCCTGGCGCGCTGCACGATCTCGGCGCGGAGGGCTGGCCCGAGGGCGGCGTCATCGGCATCCCCGGCCGCGAGCTCACGTACGAAGGCGAAGGGGCTGCTGACAGGATCGTGACGAAAGAGGTTCGTGTAGCCCTGTGCGGCCATCGTCAGGCCGCCGAACCAGGCACCGCGCGGGCAGAACCCGAAAGGCTCCTCGATCTGCCCCGTCACCGACTCCGCGGCGATGCGGCGCAGGAACCGCGTGCGGCCGACGTAGTCGTGCCGCAGCGCGTCCACCAGGACGAACAGCACCGCATCGGCCGGCGGTCCGTCCAGGGGGTGACGGCGGCCCGACACCGGCGTCGTCGCGAAGCGGTCGAGGATGGCTGCGGTTGTCACGATTGGCACACGACGTCCGGGCTCGGCGAGCGAGGGAGCAAGGCGCGTGCCGCGAGGCGCTCAGACCAGGCGGTCGAGCGTCTCGGCGAGGCGGTCGAAACGGAGCACGTCGCCGGACGCGGTCGAGACGAACAGCGTCGGGCCGGCCCAGGCGAGCGCGATCGGGAAATAGCAGACGAGATCGACGACGCGCCCGCCGCCGGTCAGCTGCACGCTGTCGGTGTCGGGGAACGCCCGCGCGGTCCAGCCGGCGCCGGCGGCCTGCGCGACGCAGCCCCCGTCGGGGCCGAGCGCCATCGGCGTCAAGTCGCCGCTGCGCTCGAGACGCCAGCCGCGCGCATGCACCTGGCGGACGGCGCGTCCGGCGTCGTCACGCGTCAGCGGCGCCAGATGCACGGAGTCGTCGGTCACGGTGACGCCGGCGAAGCTGTGCGCGTCGTGACGTGCCGTGGCCCATTCGCGCGGCGCCCAGACGCCGAGCCCCGATCGGAAGAGCGTCCAGTACAGGCGGCCGTCGAGCCACGCGCCGATAGTGGGCCGAAATGGCAGCGGCTCTCGCAGGACGGGGCCGCCCACGCGTTCGCGATACATGACGTAGCCCTCGCCGACGTCGGGCCATTGCGCGGTGCCATTGCTCCACGCCACCGCGCCGTCGCCCATCGGCAGCTCGCCGACGATCGATGCCGGCCACGTGAGGTGAAGCGTGGCCATGCCGGTGGCGTCCATCCGCAGGCTGGTCGTGCCGTGCAGCGGCACGAGGATGGCGGCGCCGTCATGGCCATAGACGGCGGCCGCGCGCGGAAGTCCCCGGTCGGTGAGCACGTCCGGCGGCACGATGGCGAGCGTCGACGCACACGTCAGACGCACGCCGATGGCGCCGTGGCGCCACGAGGTCAGCGTAACGGCGCGATCGGTCGTGTCTCGCGCGAGAATCGCGCCCGTGAGGGCGCGCGCCGCCGCCGGCCGCGACACCTCGATGGCCACCTGCGCCGCGTACGCGCCCGGTCCCTCGACCGCGAGCGTCAGTGTGGCGGGACGCAACCGCCCCACCGCTGCGGTCGTCGTCGATACGCGCTCGATCGCAGCGGCGATGCCGTGCAGCCGATCGCCGACGCCCGTGCCGTTCTGGGTGGCGAGGTCGCGCACCAGGCGCGCCACGATGCGGCCGTGCAGCACCGCTGATGGCGACGCCACGCCGTCGCCGGTCGCCGCCGGCGCAGGCATCGCAGTGTCGAAGTAGCTGCTGGCCGGCCGCGCGACCACGGCAGGACGCACCGCGTCGAGCACTCGCAGCGGCCATGCGACCGCCGCCGGCCACACCAGTTGCCGCGGGTCCGCGGGGGAGGCCGGCGTGCCCGCCGTCGGCGGAGCCGGTTGTGCCATGGTCAGCGCGGCGGCAGCCGCACTGCCCGCGACGAACGCCTGGGCCACGACGTCCGGCAGTGGCTCGGGCGCACGTGGCGCATCGAGCACGTCTTCAGGCAGACGGCTCAGGCGATCCATCCGGAAACCCGCCGCCGCCAACGCCGGCCACGGCACGTGCTCCGGTGCCCGGCGCGTGACACCTCCGGCCGGCGCGTCGATCGCCTCGGTCGCGACGCGTAGCGCGTCCTCGATCGACGGCCGGTCGAGCGCGGCTCCGGTGAATCGCGCCCACGTCGCCAGCGTCGCGTCGACCGTGTCGGTGGCGGCGAGGGCCCGACGCACGACCGCGACCGCCGCCGCGATCGCGGTCGACGAGGTGTCTGCGGTCGGGCGAATCGGCGGCATCGCGCGCGACAGCACCGGCCGCGCGCGCAGTTCGTCGCCAAGGGTGGCCTGCACGATCGATGGGCCGGCCAGAATGCCGCCGCCGGTGGCGTTCACGACGCGACGGCCGCTGCGTGCGGCCTGCGACGCCAGCCAGTCACGAAACGCCTGCAGCGGCGGACTCGAGGCGACGGGCGTGCCGTCGACGCCGGGCAGGGTGACGCCGCCGCTCATCGCGATCTGCTGACGCCACGCCTCGTCGAGGCGCGTGCCCAACGTCGCGGAATAGGCCCAGTCGAACTCGTAGGTCGTGCCGCGGGCGTACGGGCGGCCGCTGGTGAACGCGAGGTCGGCGCCGACGAAGACGATCGGATCGCAGCCCGCCCGCAGCGCCAGTTGCCAGGCCGCGGTGAGCACCGAGCCCCACATGTCGATGACCGGCACGTCGACGCCGGCAGCCATCGCCCATGGCCACGGGTCGTGCGCGGCGACGCGGAACCAGGCCGTGCGCCCGGCAAACACCGCGGCAGCGTGCGGGTCGAGCGCGGACTCCGCGACGAGCCACGTGTTCTCGCACGGTGGCAGGTTCTCGAAGTGGCGCCCATTCGACGGGCTCGGATCGGCGCCGACGACGACCTCGGGCGACACCCCCGCGTGCAGCAGCGGGCGCAGCGCCGTGTCGGTCGTGATGACGACAGCACGCGACGCCAGGTCCGCCAGCGCCGGCAGCGTTCGATCGAGGGAAGGCCCGGCCCCGACGACCACCGCGGGCCGGCCCGTCCAGCACCCGTCGAAGGCGTCCGCGCGCGAGCCGTGGACGATCGCGCCGAGATTCGCGAGCGAGTTCTGCAGGTAGCCCGGCGCGAACGTACGCCGCGCCTCGACGTTGGCTCGTGCGCCGAACAACATGCGCCCGAAGAGCCGCGCCGCCGCCAGCGCGCGCTCGCGCGCGGCCGCCGCGGAAGGCGAGACCAGCACGATGTGGTCCTCGGGATCGTCGGCCAGGACGCGCCAGGCGTCGTCGGCACCGGCGTAGTCGGGGCCGATGAGGAGGCGGACACGCCCGGCCGGAGCGATGCCTGCCACGTCGCGCTGGCGTTGGAACCGCTGCGCGATCGCCGGGTCAGGCTCGAGAACGAGCACCCGGACATCGGCGCGCATCGCCGTGACGGCATCGAGGACCGCGCCGTCGCCGACGCCGATCACGACCGCCACGGCCGGCATCGGCCGCCCGCCCAGGGCCGTGCGCACCCAGGTCGAGACGTCGTCGCGCACCGAGTCGATCATGCGCGCTCGCGTCGGTCAGTTCCGGAACGGACCCACGACCACGCGGGCCCGGCCGCGCTTCGGCAGCGCCGCGCCGGGAATCCGCGGCAGGTCGACGGGCATCGACCACGTCGCCTTGCCCTGACGAGCGGGCGTCGCCGGACGGACGTGCGCGAGCTGCGGGCCGCTCGGCCGATCGGTGCCGACGACAGCGGTGCAGGCCCACCGCAGGTAGGCAAGCCACTCGTCGGCCGGCAGCGCGTGGCCATAGAAGTAGCCCTGCAGCGCCTCGCAGCCGAGCGCGCGGAGGCGGTGCGCCTGCGCTTCGGTCTCGACGCCCTCACCCACCACCGGGGCGCCCAGCGTGCGGGCCATCGCGGCGACGGCAGTCACGATCGCGACGGCATCGCGACTGTCGGGCAGGTCGCGCGTCAGGGCGCCATCGATCTTGATGGCGGCAGGACGGACGCGGTTCAGCGCGCGCAGCGACGAGGCGCCGCTGCCGAAGTCGTCCACCACGACCGGCACCCCCATCCCAATCAACGCGTCGAGCACGCGGACGACGCGCGGCTCGTCGCTCGTCAGCACCGCTTCGCCGATCTCGATCTGCAGCGCCGACGGCCCGAGGTCCGACAACGCCTGGCGCATCCGCGCAACGACGTCCCCTTCGAGCAGTTGGCGCCGCGACAGGTTCAGGGACACCGGCACGGTGAAGCCGGCCTCGCGCATGCGGCGCGCAGTCACCGCGACGTCCGCGATGACCTTCGCCGTCAGGGGGCCGGCCAGTTGGGCTTCCTCCGCCGCGGCGATGAACGCCGCCGGCGCCTGCAGGCCGTGGCCGGGCCGGCGCCAGCGCAGCAACGCCTCGCAGGCCACGATGCGCGGCTCGGCGGCGTGCCACACCGGCTGGTAGTGCAGCTCGAACTCGTCGCGGGTGACCGCCTGCGCCAGCGCCTGGTCGAGGACGATCCGCGCTCGCGAGTGCTCGTTCATCTGCGCGCGGTAGTAGCGGAACTGATGCTTCCCCGCCGCTTTGGCGGCGTACATCGCGGCGTCGGCGTGGCGGATCAAGGCGGCGGCGTCCTCGCCGTCGTTCGGATAGACGCTGATGCCCACGCTGGCGGTCAGCGTGACGGCGTGGCCCTGGATGTCGAACGGCGCCGACGCCGCCGTGACCAGCTTGCGCGCCAGCGTGGCGGCGAACCTGGGGTCGGCGAGATCCTCCATCACGACCACGAACTCGTCGCCGCCGAGCCGGGCCACCGTGTCCATGTCGCGCGTGCGCGACACGATGCGCCGCGCCAGTTCCTGCAGCACGCGGTCGCCGGCCTCGTGGCCGTGGACGTCGTTCACGCTCTTGAAGCCGTCGAGGTCGAGGAACAACATGGCGAGCGAGCGGCCGGTGCGGCGCGCCATCGCCAGCGCGTGGTCGAGCGACGGCTGCAGGCCATGACGGTTGGCCAGCCCGGTCAGCGGATCGGTCACGGCCTGCGTGCGCAGCGTGGCGGCGTGGCTGGTGCGCTCCAGCGCGCACAGCATCGCGCGGACGAGCCCGGCGCCGCTGGCGTCGGCCAGACTGAGGCAGTCTTCGGCGCCGGCGCGAACCGCGGCCACGGCCGCTGTTTCGTCGGCGGCATCGGTGAGCAGAATCACGGGCAGCGCCGGATGCGCGTGGCGCAGCTCGCCCAGCGCCACACGGGCGACGTCGAGATGGCGAGCCTGCAGCAGCACGAGCGCGCACGGCTGGGCGTCGAGACGGGCCAGCGCCCGGCCCAGGCCGACGACGCGGTCGAGACGCAACCGTCCGCGGGCGGCATCGCTGACCGCGCGATCGAGCAGCGTGGCATCGGCGGGCTCGTGCCCGGCGACGACGTGAAGGACGTGCACCGCCTCGCGGCGCGAGGGCCGGCGGGGGCGCGAACGCGGCAGGTCGAAGAGGGGGGAGCCCATGACCTACCGCCGCATCCAGGCGCCGCGCGACTGCTGCGCGGCCATGAGGACGCCGGCATGCACCGGCTCCATGACATCGGCCGGCGCGTGGGCGCGACGGCAGCTCGGACACAGGTGCGCCTGCGCCGACAGCACCAGCAGCGTGCCGCCGGTCGGCCCGGCGCCGTGGGTCACGAGCGAATCGGCGGCTTCGTGCAGGCCAAGCCCCAGATCCGCCAGGCGGCGGCGCCACCACTCGGTGCTGACGTGATGTTCGAAGGCGCGGTCGGCGCGCGGCGGGCGTCCCGAGACCTCGACCACGAGGGCATCGCGGCCGACGCGGGCGAGTTCGGCGACGGCCGCCTCGAGGTCGTCGACCTCCAGATGCTCGAGCCAGTCGGCCGAGACGACCACCGTCGAGAACACGTGGTCGGCGAACGGCAGCGCCATCGGCGTCGCCTTCGAGTAGCGGGTGCGGTCGGGACGATCGAGGCGGCGCGCGACGTCGGCGCCCCACGACCGCAAGCCGGACTTGGCCAGCGCTTCCACCAGCTGCCCTTGTCCGGCGCCGGCGTGCAGCACGCTGCCGCCCGCCGGCGTGAGGGTGCGGACGACGTCGACGACGCCGTCGATGGTGCCCGTCCACGTGTCGTCGCGGCCGGTGAGCGCCAGCGACGGGCGCAGGCGCGAGAAGAGGTCCGACGGGCCGCGACCGGTGCACCGGGCGCCGGCCACGGTGAACCACGACTTGGCGTCGATCGCGGCCGCCACGCGGGCGCGCAGCGGAAGGGTCGCATCGGCCGCCGCGGCCGGATACCCGGTCAGCGAGGCGACCAGGGCCTTGGCGGCGGCGTCATCGCCCAGCACCACGAACGGCACGCCCGCCTTCAACGCGAGGCTGGCGCCGTCGCGGCCGCCGGTGAGCACGGCCGACGCCGTCCCGAGGTCGGCGACGGCGTGCGTCCAGTCCCAGGGGCTGCCCGGCGCATCGAGCGGATAGTCGGCGACCAGGCCCGGCCACGTGGCGCGCACGGCCGCGAGGTCCTCGGTGAAGTCGGCGCGGCGCTCGGGCCGGCAGTCGGTGACCACGAGGTGGTCGGCGAAGTCGCGGGCCGCGGCCGGCGCGAACGGCGCGGCCAGAATCGAGTCGGCCACCTTGCGGTGCGCCACGCCCAGCGCCTGCAGGCAGCGGGCGCTCGCCTCGTCGCGCACCGTGCAGTCGGCCAGGCCCATCAGGATGTCGAGACCCTCGTCCACCGCGCCGATCGACGCGTTCACGAGGTAGGTGGGCAGGTCGAGGTGCTGCGCGGCGCCGAGGATGGCCAGCAGGTGGCGGTGCGGACGGTCGCGCCAGGTGTCGCCCGCGACCACCACCACGTCGACGTCCGTGAACACGCGGCGCAGTTCGGTCGACGCCAACGCGACCGCGATGCCGTCGTCGAGCGTGCCGACGCCGAGGTCGCGGAAGTCGCCACGGAAGTAGGCGTGGCGCACGAGCGCGCCGGCCCGCTGCAGCATCCGTCGGTGGGCCTGCGAGACCGCCAGGCTCACCACCTGGGGCTCATCGCCACTGTCGTTGAAGAGACCGACGGCGAGCGGCGGCGTGGTCGAGGGTCGGCGCGGATGGCCGCCGAGGTGCGCGGCGGCGATGGCGTCGTGTCGGGGAGTCAGCACGTCCATGCCCTCGAAAGAGCAACGGATGTGCCGCGGGGCGAAGGATGGGCGATCTGACGCGATGCTGTGCAGAACGTGCCGGCGCAGTGTCGGCGGGCCGGCAGGGGGCGCGGCGTGCGGTCGTTCGACCGACAGGCCGACGGCCGGACGACGCTACGACAGGCGCGCGTACTCGCGCATGTAGCCGGTGACCATCCGGTCGACCGTGAACTCCGACTGGTAACGGACGCGGGCCCGCTGCTGCACCGCGCGCAAGGCCTGCGGCTCGGCCGACCGCGCCAGCCCGATGGTGGCGGCCAGCGCCTTGGCGTCGAACGGATCGAACAGCCAGCCGGTCTGGCCGTCGTCGATGAACTCCGTCAGTTCCGGCACCCGCCCGGCCACGACCGGGACTTCGTCGCAGAAGGCCTCGAGCACGGCCAGCGGCTGCTCGCCGTCACCGGACGGCAGCACGAGGAGATCGGCCTCGTGCGCATAACGGCGCAGCGGCGTCTGCGGCGGCGCATTGAGCACGGTGACCGGACCATCCGTCGGCCAGTGGGCCGTGGCGATCTGCTGCTCGGTCAACCCGAACACCACGCACAGGATGCGCAGCTTCGCGTCGACGTGCGGCAAAGCGTTGGCCAGCACCCGCTGGTCGTGCGACGTCGGCGTCGCTGCCGAGTAGCACAGCACCAGGCCGCCGTTCTTGCGCCAGGCCGCCATCTCGCGCGCCAGGACATCACCGGGATCGTCGGGCGGCGCCGCTGGAATGCCGTAGGGCACGACGGCGAGCTGGCGTCGCACCACACCGCGCGACACGAAATGCTCGGCCACGGCCCACGTCGGCACGACCGCGCGATCGACGAGGTTCATGACCTCGAGGTCGTAGGCCTGGCGGTGCGGCGAGGGCCGCGAGACCGTCCACTCGTGGGTCGTCTGCAGGATCGGGACGCGCGCGGTGACCTTGCGGGCGGCCGCGATGGCGATCACGCTGGGCACGGTGCCGTGCGTGTGCAGCACACCGAAGGCCGAGGCAGTGCCGAGGTTGTCGTGGATGAACTGCACGACGTCGGCGTTCTTGCCGGTCTGGCGCACGGCCAGCGTGTCCACCTCGTGGACGTTCACGCCGGCCTCGAGCAGCTTCTCCAGCAGGTCGGGCTGGTTGCGCTGCAGGCCGACCGGCGTCTGCGATGTCAGCACCGTCACCGAGTGACCGGCGCGCCGCTGCCCGCTGGACAGATCGACCAGTGCCTGGCCGGACGCCCCGCTCACGAAGCCTGTCAGATGGAGAATCCGCACGTCCCTGCTCCACTCACGCCGTCTGCCGCCATCCCGGACGCCGTCCCGTCGGCGCCGTCTGCCGCCGGGCATGTGCCCGGGCCTCCTCGCTCGCCACGTAGTCGGGCACCGCCGCGGCCAGCCGGTCGAGCGTGGCCGCGGAGTCACCCTCTTCCACCAATCGGCGCAACCCGGCCACGACTTCTCGTACGGCGGCGCCGTCGTCGGGACGCTGGCGCGCCACCCAGATGCGCTGGTGCGCCGTGGGGCACATGCGCAGGCCCTGCGTGGTCAGCTCTTCGCACCGCTTCTCGCCCGGCCCGAGCCCGACCACCCGCACCGGGACGCGGGCGTGACCGGCGGCCGCTTCCATCGCCAGCAGGCGCTCGGTGAGCGGCCCGATCTCGATCGGCTCGCCCATGTCGAGCCAGTAGGTCTCGGGACGCCGCGCCAGCAGGTCGGCCTTCATCACCAGCGACACCGCCTCCCCGGCCGTCATCACGTAGCGGGTGGCGCCGGGATCGGTGAGCGACAGCGCCAGTCCCTGACGGATGCGGTCGCGGAAGATCGCCAGCAGGCTGCCGCTGCTGCCGAGGATGTTGCCGAAGCGCACGACGATGGCGCGCGCGCCGCGCGCCGACTCGGCCAGGGCGACGAACTCGGCGAGGCGCTTGGTGGCGCCCATGACGCTGCGCGGCGCCGCGGCCTTGTCGGAGGAGATCAGGACGAACCGCGCGCCGGCGTCGCGCGAGGCGGCGGCGACGTTGGCCGTGCCGAGCACGTTGGTCGCGACGGCGGCGCACACGTCGCGCTCCATCATCGACACGTGCTTGTAGGCGGCGGCGTGGAAGATGACGTCGGGCGCGGCGGCCGCGATGGTGCGCCCGATGCGTGCCGCGTGGGTGATGTCGGCGAGCACCGGCTCGACGACGAGCTCGGGCACGCGCTCGGCCAGCTCGCGCGCGATCTCGAACAGATGCAGCTCCGAGTGGTCGACGAGCGTCAACACGGCGGGACCGCAGTCGGCCAGGTGCCGGGCCAGCTCCGAGCCCACGGATCCGCCGGCCCCCGTGATCAACAGGCGGCGTCCGGCGTAGCGCCGGCGGTCGGCCGCGGTGAGCAGCTGCCGCACCGGACGATTAAGCAGCGTGGCCAGTTCGGCCTCGGTGAAGGGACACCTCACGGCGCCACTCCCGCCGGCTCCTCGGCCCGCGCCGTCGCGTCGTTCAGCAGCACGAGATCGACACGGCGATTGCGGGCCCGGCCCGCCGGCGACGCGTTGGCGGCGCGCGGACGGAACTCGCCATAGCCGGCCGCCGACAGCCGCGCCGGCGCCACGCTGCCGTCACCGATGAGGAACGCCACGACGCGCGTGGCGCGCGCCGTCGACAGCTCCCAGTTCGACTGGTAGCGCGAGGTGCGGATCGGGGTGTCATCGGTATGGCCCTCGATGCGCACGGCGTTCGGCAGTGTGGTCAGGACGCCGGCGACGCGGCCCAGCATGGCGGCGGCCTCCCTGGAGAGATCCGCCTGGCCGACCTCGAACGAGCCGGCCTCGGGGACCTCGATCACGAGGCCGCGCGGGTCGTCGATGAGCTGGAGATAGCCGGCGGCGAGCTCGGGAGCCAGCGCAATCTCGACCTCGTCGCGCAGCGTGGCGGCGCGACGGGCGGCGTCCGCCGCGGCCTGTTCGGCGGCCGACGGCTGGGCCGGCACAGCCGGTTCGACCACTGCCGCCGGCACCGGCGCCGGGGTCGGCGTCTGCTCCGCGGTCTTCGCCAGGACCGCGGCGTACATCGTCAGGAAGAACGCGCACAGCAGGGTCATGAAGTCGGCGTACGAGATCAGCCAGCGGTCGCGCGACACCTGCGTGGCGGACAGCTTGATGTTCACGATCTCACCAGGCGGGCGCGAGGCGACGAGTCCTTGGCCGGGCGCGCCACGCCGTGCCACGCCGTGAGCAGGCTGCGCAGGTGGCCATCGACGAGCGTCGGGTGGATGCCCTGCTGAATGGCGACGGCGCCCTCGATGACGACCTCGCGGTTCAGCGCCGCCTGGCGGCCGATGCTGCGCAGGCGCGTGGCCAGCGGCAGGAACACCAGGTTCGCGGCACCGACGCCGTAAACGGTGGCGACGAAGGCCACGGCGACGCCGGGCCCGACGGCCGCCGGCGAAGTCAGGCGATCGAGCGCATGGATGAGGCCGAGGACCGCGCCGAGAATCCCGAGCGTCGGCGCATAGCCGCCGGCCGCCTCGAGCACCAGCGCACACTCGGCGTCGGCCTCCTCGCGCACCTGGCTGAAGGTCTTGAGCGTGTGGCGCACGTCGGCGGCGGGCACGCCGTCGACCAGCAGCGACAACGCCCGCACGAGGAACGGATCATCGTGCTTGGCCATCTCGCCCTCGAGCGAGAGCGCGCCGCGCGTCCGCGCCCGCGTCGCGTACTCGGCCATGCGCGCCAGCAGCGCCGTGTCCGACTCCGGCTGACGGCCGAAGGCCGACGCCAGTGCGCGGCCGGTGCGCGTCAGCAGCGACAGCGGGAAGCTGAACAGCACCGCCGCGAACGTGCCGCCGAACACGATGAGCGCGGCCGACGGCTGCAGCAGCAGTTGCAGGCGGCCGCCGTCGATCGATTGCGCGGCGACGACCAGGCCCACCGTCAACGGGACGCTGAACAGGAAGGCGGCGTCGGTGAAGCGTCGAGGTCTGGTCACCGCGCGTCCGCTCCCGTCTGGTCGAAGATCACGGCGTCACGCAGCCGGTCGGCCGCGGCGATGAACTCGGCGATCGGGCGCGGCGTCTCCGCCGGACCGGCTTCGAGATGGACACGGCGCACGTACTCGAGATCCTCGATGGTGTCGACCGTGAAGCGGAGATCCGGGCGGCGCAGCACCGACGGCGCCAGCGCGTCGATGGCGCGCGAGCGGCCGTCGCGACGGATGAACGGCGTCACGTGCTCGCGGTCGTAGGGTTCGGTGGCCAGCGCGGCCGCACGCACCAGCGCGCCCATCGTCATGGCCTCGACGGTGCCGCCGAGCGGCAGACCGTAGTCGACGACGTAGTCGGCGCCCGACCGCTCGAGGATCTCCAGCGTCCGCAGCGGCGCCTCGAGATCCACGATCGGGTTGTCGGCGGTGGCGCGGATGACGGCCGGCACGCCGAGCAGCGACGCCGCGAAGGCGTAGCGGCCCAGCACGTCGTCCGACGAGCCGCGCACGACGGCCACGCCGAGTCGGTCGGCCTCTTCGCACAGCAGGTCGTCTTCGAGCAACGTCGTGGTCGCGACGACCACCGGCAGCTCGGCCTGGCACGACAGCCGCTCCACGACCCTGGCCAGCAGCGAGCGGCCGGCGATCGGCGCCAGCGACTTGCCGGGCAGGCGCTCGGAGCCCATCCGGGCCTGGATGATGATGGCAGCGCGGGCGCTCACGCCACGTCCTCGATCGCCAGCGACGGCTGGTACTCCGGCAGCGAGACCTTGCTGCCGTCGAGGAACACCGACGTCTCGTAGCTGGCCATCCACAGGTTGTCGCGGAAGCGGCCGATCGCCGGCGGCACGCGCAGGCCGGCGGCGAGGTCGACCAGCATGCGCGGCAGGTCAGCCCCGGCGTGGATTGTCAGCGGGATGCCGCCCGAGAAGCGCGGGTTGATCTCGAAGATCACGGGCCGGCCGTCGACGAGACGGCACTGGATGTTCACGGCGCCGGCGAACTGCAGCGTGGCGGCGCACACGCGCGCCACCTGGATGAGCGCGGGGTCGTGCACCGTGCGGCCGCGGTCGGTGACCCCGGCGCGGATGACGTCGCGCAGGCGCGGCACGATGCTGAGGGGCTGCCCGGCGAAGTCGCAGAGCATGTCGATCGTGTACTCGGGGCCCTCGAGGTAGGTCTGCACCACCGCGTCGGGCACGTAGTCACTGAAGAACGCCAACTCGCGGTCCGAGCGCACGGCGAAGGCGCCGACGCTGCCGCGGCCACGGCGCGGCTTGATGAACAGCGGATACGCGACGTCGGCCGGGACGGCGCCCGGTAGCCACGACTCGGCAGCGGCGATGCCACGGTCGCGCAGGTAGCGGCAGGTCGCGTACTTGTCTTCGCACAGCTCGGAGGTCTGCGCCGGCGAGACCGCGACGCGGATGCCGTGTTCGCGGAACTTCGCCACGGCACGGCCGAACAGCACCAGTTCGTCGTCGATGGTCGGCACGACCAGGCTGACGCGCTCGCCCAGGCAGATCTCGAGGATGGCGTCGAGATAGCCCGGCGCCGCCGACAGCGGCACCTTGTAGGCGCGATTGGCGGCGTGCACCGACGGCGACAGCGGGTTGACGTCGGTGACGATGACGTTGCCGCCGCGATGGTTCGCGACGGCGCGCTGGAAGGCCCGGACCAGCGGCACGCGCCGCGAGCCGGCGGTGATGAGCACGTTAAGCGACATGTTCGGTACCTCGATCGGCGACGGCGAGGTCGGTGGCCTGGAATGGCGCGCCGGCTTCGACCTCGCGCGGCAGCCGCTGCCCCACCAGCTCGCGCTGGCGATCGGCGGGCAGGCCGGTGGCGGGCCGCAGGGCGATGACGTCGTCGGACGTGACGATCTGACCGGCGGCGAGACGCCGCCGGGCGTAGAGGCCGCGGCGGCTGGCCTCGCGGTTACCGAGTTCCGCCGGCAGGCAGGTCTTGACGCCGCTGCCCAGCGCTGCCGTCGCGCGCGCGGCGGCGCGGACGATCGCCGCCAGTTCCGCTGGCGTGCTCGAGACGGCGGCGTCGATGCTGCCGTCGTTGGTGTCGAGCACGAGGTGCCGTTCATAGAGCGCCGCGCCCATGGCCACGGCCAGGGGCACGCCGAATCCGTCCTGCGCGTGATCCGACAGGCCGACGAGCGAGCGGCACGCCAGGCCGAGCGTCGCGATGGCGCGCAGGTTCTCGCTGCCCTTCGGCACCGGATACGCCGAGACGCAATGCAGGAGCGCCGTGCCGGCGGCGCCGGCGCGCCCGGCCCACTGCACCGCGCGCTGCGCCTCGACCAGCGACGCCATGCCGGTCGAGATGATCACCGGCAGGTGCGTCGCGCCGCAGCGCTGGATGAGACGCTCCCACGTGATGTCGCCGCTGGCGATCTTCCAGGCGTCGACGCCGACGCGGCCGAGCATGTCGACGGCGCGCTCCGAGAACGGCGTGGCGATGAACGCCAGCCCCCGCTCACGCGCCCGTTCCGCGAGGCGCGCGTAGTCGGTCTCGGTCAGCTCGAAGTGCCGGAAGAAGTCGACCATCGATGCGGCGTCGACGTGCATCGGCGCCGGAGCGCCCGGCCGCACGAGCTCGTCGGCGATCAGCGCCTGCACTTTCACCGCCGACGCGCCAGCCGCGGCGGCGGCGTCGACCAGCGCCAGGGCGCGGTCGATCGAACCGTCGTGGTTCAGGCCGATCTCGGCAATCACGAAGAGCGGCGCGTCGTCGCCGGCCAGCCGGCCGCCGATCCGCAGCCGCGTCGTCTCAGGCCACATGTGCCCTCCAGGGCGTGTCGAGCCGGGCGGCCAGCATCGGCACGTCGGCGAGTGACGACGCGATCGCGCCGGCGAAGAGCGGCGCAGTCACGGTCGCGGGGGACGGGGCCGGCAGCCAGATCGTGCGCAGGCCGGCGGCGTGGGCGCCGTCGATGTCGCGCACGGCGTCATCCCCGACGAACACCGCCACGGTGGGCGGCACGGCCAGGGCGCGGCAGGCGGCGAGAAATGGCGCGGGCTCGGGCTTCCCGAGGCCGCTGCCGTGTTCGGCGGCGTAGATCACGGCGTCGACCATCGGCTCGAGGCCGAGCGCGCGCACCTTGCGCGCCTGCACCGCGGGTTGGCCGTTGGTGACGAGGGCGATGCGCCAGCTCGTGCGCATCCGCCGCAGCACGAAGCGGCTGAGCTCCGGCAGGTGCAGATCGGGCACGTGCCGGCGGATGGCCTCGAGCAGGTCCGGCACCACGTCGTCGGCACGTCCGCCATGCGCGGCCAGCGCCTGGAGCTCGCGCCCCGGCGTCGCCTGCGATGCGTGCTCGAGGACGTCGAGCGCCTCGGCCGCGGCGAGCCCCCACGCGTCGTCGACATGGCTCGCCACTGCGCGGAAGCCGCTGCGCCGGAACTGCGCCAGCGGATACAGCGTGTCGTCGAGATCGAAGAGCACGGCGCGGAGGCTACGCATGCGCGCCTCCTTCGGCGAGCCGCGACAGCGCCTCGGCGATACGCGTGGCGCCGCGGCCGTCGACGAGCCGGCGTCCGGCAGCGGCGAGTTGCCGACGCGCCGCGTCGGCCGTCAGCAGCGCGGCGGCGCGGCTGCTGACGCGACCGGCGCCGTCGCTGTGGTGCAGCGGACCGCCGTCGACGACGGCCCCGTGGCGCGCCAGCGCCCGGACGGCCGGCTGCTGCGCGGGCACGACGGACACGGCCACGGACGGCACACCCAGGGCGCAGGCTTCGTAGGCCGTCAGGCCGCCGGCGACGATCGCGACGTCCGCCGCGGCCAGCGCCGGCACGAGGGCCGACGACGCAATCCAGCGTCCGGCGGCCAGCACGGGACGCGACCGTGGGGTCGTGAACCCCGGCGCGACGCGGATGTCCGCGTCCGGCGCCAGCGCGGCGAGCCCGGCCACGAGCCCGGGGACGCGCGAGAACACATGGGCCCCACCGCCGACGGCGATGCAGACGCGCTGCCGTCCCGGCCGCGTGCGGCCGCGCAGGGCCGTGACTCGCGGGTCCACGACGGCGTAGCGGGGCCCGGCCAGATCGGCCTCGAAGCGGTCGGCGAGGATGCTGCCGTCGATCACGAGGTCGGCGTCGACGCGGCCGATGCCGCCGTCGCAGAGCGCCGCGACGCGGATGCCGCGCCGCCGGGCGGCTGCGACCCACGGGGCCGCGTGGCGGGGCGACGGGTCGTCGATCACGACGAGCGAGGGACGCAACGCGTCCAGGGCATGGAGCCCGCCCGCCAGCACGTCGATCCCCAGCCGGACCGCGGCGGCGCGCGTGCGGGCATCGCCGCGCACCGCCATGCGCGGCGTGATGCCGAGGGCACGAGCGATCGCCCGGCACCGGGCCAGGTGGCCGAATCCCCGACGCGGGCCCGCCGACACGCGGAACACGACGGTCATGTGACGGTTAATCGACATCACCGCGTCCTGACCGGAATTGCACGGCGCAGCGTCTCGACGACGCGCCAGGCCTCGTCGTCGGGCATCCCGCCGCCGAGCGGCAGCGAGATCACCTGGTCGGAGACGTGCTCCGCATTCGGGAACATGCCGCGCGTCAGGCGATAGCGCTCGCGGTAATAGGGGTGCAGGTGCAGCACACGGAAGTGCACGCTGGTCGCGATCCCGGCCTGTGCCAGGTGTGCCACGAGCGCATCGCGCTCCCACCCGGTGGCGGGGTCGACCAGGACCGAATAGAGGTGACGGGCGTGGACGTCGCCGGCCGGCACCGGCGCCGGCCGCACGAGCGGCAGGTCGGCCAGCCCCTCGTCGTAGATCCGCCACACCGACTCGCGGCGGGCGGTGCGCGCCGGGATGCCGCGCAGTTGATGCAGGCCGAGCGCGGCCTGCAGGTCCATCATGTTGTACTTGAAGCCCGGAAAGAGCACGTCGTAGTGCGGACTGCCGGCCTCGCGATAGCGGGCCCAGCCATCGCGCGAGATGCCGTGCTGCGAGGCCGTCCGCACGAACGTGGCCACCTGGGCCGAGGGCGTGGTGAGCATGCCGCCCTCCCCCGTCGTCAGGTTCTTGGTCGCGTAGAAGCTGAAACAGGTCGCGTCGGCGGTGCTGCCGATCTTCCGGCCGGCCGACACCGCTTCCACCGCGTGGGCGGCGTCTTCGATCACGACGAGCCGGCGCGCATCGGCGACGGCGCGGAACGCAGCGACGTCGACGGCGCGGCCACCGAAGTGCACCGGGATGAGGGCGCGGGTGCGCGATGTCACCGCCGCGGCCGCCGCCTCGGGCGCCAGGTTCCACGTGTCGGGGTCGACGTCCGCGAAGATCGGCGTCGCCCCGGCGTGGATGGCCACGTTCGCCGTGGCGCAGAACGTCAGCGGCGAGGTCACGACCTCGTCGCCGCCGCCGATCTCGAACGCCAGCAGCGCGAGATGCAGCGCCGCCGTGCACGAGTTCAGCGCCACCGCGTGCGGCGCGCCGCTGTAGGCGGCGAACGCGGTCTCGAATTGCTTCACGCGCGGTCCGGTCGAGAGCCAGCCCGACTCGAGCGCGGCGACGACCTCGGCGATCTCGTCCGGCCCGATGACGGGCGGCGCGAATCGCACGGGCGTCTGGGCCGGCACGCTCATCAGTGCCACGCCTCGCTGCCGGGGACGATGCGGCCGCGGCCCGCGACCGGTGTGCCGCCGGCGAGCAGCGCCGCGCTCAGGTGCACCGCGGTCTTCGCGCCCTCGATGCCTTCGATCTCGAGCACCGGCGAACGCCAGTGCAGGCCGGTGGGCGTCCACGGCGTGCCGTCGGCCGCTTCCACCTGCACTTCGCCGACGATGCCGCCGTCGAGGTCGACGATCTGCACGCGGCGGTTGCCGTAGTCGGCCACCGCCAGCCACAGGGCGTCGGCCGAGTCGAGCGGCAGGCGCTCGCCCGCGAACTCGGGCCGCACGCACACGACGTCGAGCGGCGTGTCGAGACAGCCGGGACGGCGGCCGTGCTCGCCGAACACCTTCAGCACCTGGCCGTCGTCGTCGCTGACGACGAGACGGTGGCCGAGGGTGTCGCAGCGCACGCGCAGCGCACGGCCGGTGTGGCCGAAGAAGATGGTGCTGGTCCCGGGGGCGGGGTGTTCACAGATGACGTTCATGCCGCAGCTCTCAGGCGAATGGGGGTGAGCACATCGCTCCAGCCCGCCACCGCGGGAGCGAGATCCTGATCGAGCGCTTCGGCGACGCCGGCGGGGTCGCCGGCGGTCTGGCGCGCGACCAGCGTCGCGAGCGCGCGTTCGATGCGTCCGCAGCCACCGGCCAGCGCGCGATCGGCCATCGGGTCGGCCCCGAGTGAGACCGCCGCGGTGGTCGTGGCCGCCGCCGTCAGCGTCATCAACGACTGCAGCGCCACGATCAGGGCGCCCAGTTGTTCGGGAGCGTCGGGAGCGCCGTTACGCACCGCCGCGGCCGTCAGGCGCACGCCGGTCACGAGTTCGGGAAGGCTGTCGCTGGCCGCATCCACCGACGCGCGCAGGAGCGCCACGGCGTCCTCGGCCTCGACGTCGATGCGTGCAATCGTGTCCAGGGACGCACGGGCGACCTCGGGCTCACGGAATGACGGCTGGTCGACACCGTCGAATCGGACCGCCGTCACCACGCGCCGCTCGCGCTCGAGGCGCCGTTCCAGCGCCTGCAGCAGCGCTCCCCATGTTTCCGGCCGGTTTTCGAAGGATTCCGGCCGATCGTTGACCAGGCAGTCCGCCATGTGTCGAGTCTCCGGCTGCCTCCAAGAGCCGCTTTCGTGCCAGGTGACGGCGACCCGATTCAAGAACCCCGGGCGATGCCCGATTACCTCCCCGACGCGAGGAACGCACTCCTCGCGCCAGGCCGGCAGGGACGCCGGCCCGGACTCACGGAGGAGACTCAGATGGCTTCGTTCTCAGTTGTCAGCAACATCTCGGCGTCCAACGCCCAGGCCAACCTCAACACCACCAACATCGGACTGCAGAAGGCTCTCGCGCGTCTGTCGAGCGGCTTCCGTATCAACCAGGCCGGTGACGACGCGGCGGGCCTCGCCGTGGCCAACGCCTACCGCTCGGACGTCGCGGTCCTCAACCAGGGCATGCGCAACGCCAGCGACGGCCTCTCGACCCTGCAGATCAAGAACGGCGCGCTCGACAACATCAGCACGCTGCTCGACCGCATGGCGACCCTGGCGACGCAGTCGGCGTCGGCGGGCTTCACCGGCAGCCGCGCGACCCTGGACCAGGAATTCCAGGACGTCATCTCGGAAATCTCGCGTGAAGTCGGCGTGGCCGGCCTCGCCACGTCGCAGGGCTTCTCGGTGTTCGTGAGCTCGGGCAGCAACGGCACCGTGGGCGGCACGGTCGGCGCGGCCGACACGACCACGCTCGGCGTCGCCGGCCTCAGCGTCGCCTCGGCGGCAGGCGCCTCCGCGGCGGTCACGGCCATCACCGGCGCGGTGGCCACGGTCGGCACCGTGGTCGGCAGCGTGGGTTCGATCCAGAACCGCCTGCAGTACGCGATCGGCCTGGCGCAGAGCCAGTCGGTCAACACCCGCGCTGCCGAAAGCCGCATCCGCGACGCGAACATGGCCGAGGAATCGGCCAACCTCACCCGCTACAACATCATGACGCAGAGCGGCATCGCGGCGTTGGCCCAGGCCAACCAGCAGAGCGGCGCCGTCCTGTCGCTGCTCCGCTAAACGCTGAGCGGGTCACCGCACTGAAGCCCGGGCAGGCGCGTCACGCGCCTGCCCGGCGTTTCATATAGCGGCGAATCGTCCGGCCCGCGCGGCGCGGCCGTGCCGGATCTGGCAACGAATTCGCACGACATCGAGGGGACCGCCAGCACCACGCAGCGGAGGAAGGAGGACGTGTGAGTTCCCCAATCACGATGAGCGGTTTCAACAACATCGACTTCAGCCAGATCCTGACGCTCATCATGGCGCAGGAGAGCCAGCCGCTCACGGCGCTGCAGACGCGCCAGTCGCAGCTGCAGTCGCGCTCCAACACGTTCAATCAGCTCGCCACCAAGCTCAGTGCCCTGCAGACGGCCGCCTCGCGGCTGTCGACCGGCAGCGACCTCACGGCTTTCGCCGCCACCAGCAGCAACCCCGCCGCGATCACGGCGGATGCCGGTGCGTCGGCCATGCCCGGTCGGTACGACGTCGTCGTCAACAGCCTGGCGCGTGCACAGGTCACCGCCTCGGCCACCACGGCGCCCGACGCCGACACGACCGTGGTCGCGTCCGGCGGCACCCTCACGATCAACGGCGTCACGGTGACGCTGGCCGGCGCGGTCACCCTGCGTCAACTGGCCGACGCCATCAACACCACCAGCAACCCGCCCGCCCGCGCCACCGTGGTGCAGAGCGGGCCGTCGTCGTACCGCCTGGTCCTGACGGCGCGCGACACCGGCGTCGCCAATGCGTTCACGGTCACCAACAACCTGACCGGCGGCACCGGCGTGTCGTTCACCGACACTGACGGCGACGGCACGTCGGGCGACGACGCGGCCGACAACGCCGTGCAGGCCAGCAACGCCTCGCTGACCGTCAACAACATCCCGGTGACGAGCACGACCAACACGCTGGCCGACGCCGTGCCCGGCGTCTCGCTGAACCTGTTCAAGGCCGATCCGGCCGCCACCGTCACCATCGACGTGGCGACCGACTCGACCAAGCTCAAGGAACGCGTCCGCGCGTTCGTCACCCAGTACAACGACCTGGTGAAGTT
This sequence comes from uncultured Acidobacteriota bacterium, assembly GCA_902826065.1. GTDB lineage: Bacteria > Acidobacteriota > Vicinamibacteria > Vicinamibacterales > UBA2999 > CADEFD01. The sequence goes on from CADEDM010000012.1 coordinate 46,760, forward strand.
CGCCGGCGACCAGGCCAAGTCGGCGGCCAGCGGCGACGCCACGAGCATCGGCCGCGATCCGCTGCTGCGCGGCGTGCGCGACCAGATGCGCAGCGCCCTCGTCGCCGAGTACGCGACCGGCGGCAGCTACACGACGCTGTCACAGGTGGGCATCTCGCTGACGCGCACCGGCTCGCTGGAGTTCGACGACGCCGCGTTCTCGAGTGCGCTCAGCGGCGGCACCGCGCAGATCGAGCGGCTGTTCGCGGGCACTGCCGGCAGCGGCGTCTTCGCCGCGCTGAAGACCGGCCTCGATCGCTACACCCAGAGCGACGGCCTGCTGAAGGGCGTCACCAAGCAGCTCACCGACCAGGCCTCGCGCCTCACCGATCAGATTGCCAGCATGCAGGACCGTCTCGCCATCCGGCGCGCCTCCCTGCAGCGCGAGTTCATCGCGGCCGATCAGGCCATGACGCAGTTGAAGAGCCAGAGCAGCTCGCTCGCGCAGTTCGGCGCGGCGGTCTAGCCCGGGAGCCCGGAGTAATGACGTCGAATCGCATGCTGTCGACCTACCGCCGCACCGAAGTGCAGTCGCGGACCCCCCTCGAGCTGGTGGTGATGCTGTATGACGGCGGCCTCGCGTCGGTGCACCAGGCCCGCGCGGCCATGGAGCGCGGCGATGTCCCGACGCGCGCCGTGGCGATCTCGAAGGCCATGGCCATCGTGTCGCAGCTGCAGGGCTCGCTGAACATGGAGGGCGGCGGCGACATCGCCCGCCAGCTCGACGAGCTCTACACGTGGATCAACGGCCGTCTGCTCGCCGCGACGGTCGAGAACAGCGTCACGCCGCTCGACGAAGTCGCTCGGGTGCTGGCGAAGCTACGCGAGAGCTGGACGTCGATCGCGTCGGGCGCCAGCGAGCAGCCGGAGCGGGGCGCGGCGTGACCGACGCCGACCTGCGCGACGCGCTCGTCGAGTACCGGGCCGGCCTCGAGGCCGAGATCGGTCTGCTCGAGCAGCTCGTGCACGTCGCCAGCCGTCAGCGCAGCGAGTCGGACAAGCGAGATTTCGAGCGGTTGAGCGTCGAGGGCGAGGAACGCGATCGCCTGACCCGCACGCTCGTCGCCGTCGAAGAGCGGCTGCATCCGGTGCGCGCGGCCCTCACCGCCGTCCGCGACCGCGCCGCCACCGTGGCCGGCTACAGCGACGTCGTCGACCTGCGTCAGCGTGCCGCCGCGCTGGTGTCGCGCATCCTCTCGACCGACGAAGAGTCGATCCAGTCGCTGGCCGACGCCGAACTCGCCCGGCGCGCCGCCGTCGCCAGCCTCGAACAGGGCGAGACCACGCTCGCGGCGTACCGTCGGGTGCTCGCCCCCGCGGTCGCCCACGCCGCCCTGGTCGATCGTCGCGGCTGACGCCGCGCCTCCGTCCCCATCACACCCTGGCGTGTCGACTGCGCCGCAGCGGACGTGTCGCTGTGGCAACGTACCTGTGACGCGAGCGAGCATCCAGCCGCGAGCGTCTCCGGGCGGTCCGCACCTCGCATGACATCCGGTCGGCGCATTGGCGGGAACGCCTCGGCGATCTGATGCTGGAGCGTCGTGACGTCTGGTGGCGAATCTCTCGATCGCGTCGGGTGGCCGGCACCGCTCGACCCTTCACTACCGCGGAGCCAGGCCAGCAGCTGAGCGGGACGCCGGCTCACGGCCGGTCTCCTGCCCGCGCCGACGACTACGCGCCGGTCGCCTGGCTCGTCGCCAGCGCGGGCGACGTGAGGCGACGTTCGGGTCGCGCGGCACACGTGAAGTGCGCGCGCTCCGAGAAGCCGGCTCGCGCGTAGAGCCGGCGGGCGCCGCGATTGCTCTCGCTCACCAGCAGACTGAGTCGCGCGAAGCCGGCAGCGGCGCACTGCGCTTCCACGCTGGTCACGAGCGTCGCGCCCAGGCCGGCGCCGCGCACGCTCGGGCGCACCGCCAGTTGCGCCAGGTGCGCGGTGCCTTCGCCGAGGTCGGTCACGAGCGCGATGGCGTCGAGCACGCCGTCCTCGCCCGGCACGGCCAGCGACAACGTCGGACGGAATCGCCCGCAGCCCTGCCCCATCACGAGGTCGCCGGCGTACTGCCGCCACTCCGATGGCCGGCCGTGCGGCACGAACGGACGCACCGGATCGTGCGCGCCATAGCAGACGCGAAGGAGCTCGGCGGTGGCGTCGAGATCGCGGACGTCCCACGCACGGCCGGCGTTGCCGCGGCGCGCCCCGGTCGGCAGGGATCGCACCAGGTAGTGATACGGATCCGAGACGAACGATCGTGCGCGCAGGACATCGTCGAGCGCCGGCGCGTCCGAGAACGCGAACACCACCGTGCGTGACGCAGCGGCCGCCGCCGGCGTCGCCAGCACCGCATCGACGAGCGCGGCGGTGTCGTCGGGCGTCGCGGCCGACAGGGCGCCGCAGAGCAGGTCGCCGTCGCGGCCGACGTAGTAGGTCCAACCGCTCATCGCCCCGCTCGCGTCGCGGCGCACCAGGCCGTCGAGTCGACCGGTGGTGCGGGCGCGCTCGAGGGCCGGCCACAGGTCCCCGGTGTCCCAGGCGAGCACGCTGCGCCAGCGGGCGCCGGCGGCAGCGAAGCCGGCGGCCATCTCGGCGGCGGTGGCGTCGGCCCAGGGCCGCAGGCGCGGCACGACTACTCCACGCGATCGAGCGGTGGCTGCAGCTTCAGCCGCCCGGCCAGTTGCGACAACGGCGGCAGCACCGCCGTCACCGCCGACTGGTTGGCAGCGCGCACCGTGTCATAGACCTCGCGGCGGTGCACCAGCACGTCGGCCGGAGCGGTCACGCCCAGGCGGACGGCGTCCTTGCCGGTGCGCAGCACGCGCACCTCGATGCCGTCGCCGATGACGATGGCCTCGTCGCGC
>CADEDM010000013.1 GCA_902826065.1 uncultured Acidobacteriota bacterium
GATTGACGCATCTGCGACATTCGTGCGACAAGACGACGTGCGCCGGACGGATGCGTCTCGTCGCGTCGTCGCCGGTGCCGCGCTCGCGGCACTCGCGATGGTCTGCCCGCACGCGCCGCAGGCAGCGGCGCCGCGGCTCGAGCTCCGGCTCGCGGCGGTCGCGGCGTTGCCCGACGGCGCACAGGCTGCGCTCCAGAACGAGGTGCAACGCCTGTGGCAGCGCGCCGGTATCCGCGTGGAATGGGCCGAGACCGGCAGGCCGGATGACGCAGCCGTGTTTCGCGTCCTCGTGGTCTCCCGAACCATGGCGGCCGGCGACGGCGCGCACACGTGGCCGGTGGCCGAACTCCTGCACGATACGGAGGGCCGGCCCGTCGCCCTCGCCTCGATCGACGCCGCCGAGAAGGTCCTGGCCGTGGCCCACGCGACCGAGGAACCAGCCCGAATGCGCCACCACCGCCTCGGTCTCGTACTCGGACGCGCCGTCGCCCACGAGGTCGGACACCGCCTGCTGGGCACGGCACACGGCGCGCTCGGGTTGATGCGGGCCCGCATCGGCGCGGCCGAGTTCGCGGACCTGCGCGACGGCGGCTTCGAACTCGATCGCGTCACGGCCGCTGCCGCGGTCGCCGCCGTCCCGCCGAGCCGCCCACGGATCGCCGCGCTCGACCGCGACCCCGTACTGCGCCGTTGATGCGTCAAGGACGCCCTGGCGTCAGACGGCTCCGGAATGCGCTGAACTCTTCGTACTGGTCGGTCGCGATGAAGTCGACGCCGGCGGCGATGGCGGCGCGCCAGCGCTCGGCCACGGCAGGTGCCGACCCGAAGTTGTAGCTCTCACTCCAGCCCTGGGCGTTCGGGGCATGGCCGTTGAGCGTGTAGAACCGGATCCAGAGACCCTGCGAGTGCGCACGCTGGACGAGGCCGTCGAGGCGGGCGCGGTCGGCCGCGGTCCAGTCGCCGGAGGTGCGCTGGCCGCCCTGCTCCACGACCGCCCAGCTGAAATTCGTCCAACGGCGGTAGTTCGTCGCACCTGACGTGATGAGCGCGCCGGCCGACGCCGTCGCCGCGGCCTCGGCCCGGGCCTCCGGCGGGAGATCGTCGCGAGTGGGCGGCGCGGGCACGGTGCCGAACAGGCGCAGCCGCTCGCCGCCGGGCACGGCGTCGTGGAACGCGTGCTCCTGACCCGCGCCGTTCTCGGTGAGCACCAGGAGCGGTCCCATGCGGAATGGCTGTGGCGCCTCCGCGAGTGTGCGTGGCACCGTCGTCAACCAGCGCTGGTACTTGCCTAAGAGCGCCCACACGGCAGCGTGATGCTCCGGCTCGTTGGTCTTGAAGTCGAGGTGCAGCACGAGCCGCGGCCACGCCCGAACGTCTCGCTCGGCGAGCGCGCGATCGAGCAGCGGCGCGACAGCCAGGAAAAAGTGGTCCTCGAGCGTCGGCTCGATACCGAGAAGCTCGGTCTCGTGTGCGACGACCGATGCGCCCCGCGCGCGATCCCACACCAGATCCTGCTCGATCGCGACCGTGCCGCGGCCGGCCGCCAGCGCTCGTGACAGACGGTCGGGGCCCACACCGCGATCGGGATAGCAGTTGTGCGCGTGCAGCCAGACGCTGATCGGCGCCGGGCCGTCGGAGCGTCCGTCGACCGCGATCGCCGACGCCATCATCACCGCCACGCAGACGAGTGCTTCGAGCCAGCGCATGCTCCACGAGTAGCAGGCGCGCGTGACGTCACGACGACGGGAGTCCGTGTCGCGACAACGTTACGCACGCTTCTCTGGTCCGTCGCGGACGCGTCGCAGGATGACGATCTCGTTCGCTATCCGACGGAGTGTTCGCCATGCCACGCCTGCTTCCGATGCTGCTCCTCCTGCTGCTGCACGCCTTCAGCGCCGCCGCGCGCGCGCAGAGCAACGCCACCGACAGCGCCCTCGATGGTTTCGTCCGCGACCCCAGCGGCGCCAGTGTGCCTTCCGCACACGTGATCGCCTTGAACATGGACACCAACCTGGTGCGCGAGACCACCGCCAACCAGGAGGGCTACTTCCGCTTTCCGCTGCTGCAGGTCGGCGAGTACCAGCTGCTCGTGAGCGCGCCTGGCTTCGCCGACTACCAGCGTCTCGGCATCCGGCTCAGTGTCGGCACGCAGGCGCGTGTCGATGTGCCCCTGAGCGTCGGCGGCACGACGGAGACGGTGCAGGTCACGGCCGACGCCTCGATGGTGCTCGCCGGACAAGGCGCGTCGGGTGAAGTGCTCAGCGAAGAGGCGGTGCGCACGTTGCCGATCACCTCGCGCAACGTCTACAACTTCCACCTGATCGGCCCGGGCGTGAAGGGGCTGCCCAGCACCGGGTTCGGCACCACGCAGTTCCTGGTCGGCGGCCACAACCGCATGGCCTGGTCGATGGATGGTCTCGACAACTCGCAGCGCCGCACCAACCGGCAGATCCGGCTGGTGATCAGCACGCCGGAGAACGTCGAGGAGATGCAGGTGCTCACGGGCGCCTACTCCGCCGAGTTCGGCCGGGCGGCCGGCGGCGTGATCAACGTCATCAGCCGTTCGGGCACCAACGCCTATCACGGCGGCGCGATGTCGCTGTTCCGGCCCAACGACTGGTCGGCGCGTCCGCCGCTCGCCACGGTGAAGCCCGAACAGAAGTGGTGGATGGTGCAGGGCAACGCCGGCGGACCGATTCTGCGCGACCGCGCGTTCTTCTTCGCCAACTACGAGTACAACCCGCTCAAGGCGCCCCAGCCGGTCACCATCAACGCCGCCGCCGCGGCGGCCATCGGCCTCCCGGCCGAGGATCTCGGCAACTCGCCCTTCGGCGAGACGTTCCACACGCCCAGCCTCAAGGTGAACTACCGCGCCGGCGATCGCCACAGCGGCTTCCTGCGCTGGACGCGCTTCACCAACGACCAGCCCGGCGCCGGTGGCGGCCTGACGACTCCCAGCCGCAGCGTGTCGTTCAAGGACCGGATGTTCGGCCTGGGTGCCCAGCTCGCGACCACGTTCGGCCCCGGCCTGCTGAACGAACTGCGCACCGGCTTCAACCGCCGGTCGGAGGAACGGGCCCCGTACGTGGAGGGCGCGGCCAACGGTGCGCACATCAACATCACGAGCGTCGCGAACTTCGGCGTCAATCCGCTGGCCGGGTCGGCCAGTGTCGAAGCCAGCTTCCAGGTGATCGACAACCTCACCTGGACGCGCGGCCGGCACTCGTTCAAGACCGGCATCGACTACCAGTCGACGAACTTCGACGTCACCAGCGCGCAGGCGCGCGTGTTCACGTTCTCGGGCCTGACGGCCGCCGGCGGACGCGCCGCCGTGACACCGCTCGACCAGTACCTCAACACGGTGGCCGGCCGCCTCGACCCGGCCACGGGACGGCCGTTCACCTACACGCAGCTGCAGCAGGAACTGGGCGAGCCCACGGTGGGCCTGCGCTTCCACTACCTGAACCTGTTCCTGCAGGACGAGGTGCGGCTCCGCGACAACCGGACGCTCAGCCCCGGCGTCCGCTACGAGCTGCAGCGCAACCCGGTCCTCGACGCTCAGGCGCCCTATCCGCTGTCGCGGCAAGTGGTCGACGACACCAACAACATCGCGCCGCGGCTCGGACTGACGTGGCGTCCCGGCGGCAGCGACCGCACGGCGGTGCGTGCCGGTTACGGGATGTTCTACGACACGACCAGCCTCGGACTGATCGTGACCGGCGCCCAGATCAACGGCCGCCGGCTGCTCAGCTACGTGGTGCCCGGCACCGACGCGCGAGCGCCGCAGTATCCGAACCTGCTCGCCACTGCCGACGCCGCCTTCACCACGCCGCCGAGCATCACGGTGTTCGCCGACGACTTCGAGACGATGTTCGCGCATCAGGCGAGCCTCACGGTGGAGCGGCAACTCACCGACTCGCTGCTCGCAGCCGTGGGCTACAGCTACTGGGGCCACCGCGACACGCCCTACGCGCGCGACGTCAACCTCGGCCCGCTGACCGGCACGCTGGCAGACGGTCGTCCGGTCTATTCGGGCTCCGCGAACCGCCCGAATTCCTCGTTCCGTGCCATCAACGTCGTCGAGAGCCGCGGCCGCGGGTCGTATCACGGCTTCGACGTGACGCTGCGCCAGCGGCTCGCCCACGGCCTGCAGTTGAGCGGCTCGTATGCCTGGTCGAAGGCGAAGAGCATCGGCGACATGGAAGGCGGCGCCCTCATGGATCCGAGCGACCCCGAGCGTGACTGGGGCCCGAGTCCCGGCGATCTGCGCCACAACGTCAGCGCGCAGGCGTCGTACGCGCCCGAGATCGAGCGCGGGCCGATGCGGTGGCTGACCGGCTTCCAGCTCTCGACGCTGGTCTTCTACAACAGCGGCTTCCCGGTGAACGCCACCGCCGGCACCGATCTCAACAACGACCTCCAGCTCAACGATCGCGCGGCATTTCGCGGTCGAAACGCGTTCGTCGGTCCCAAGTACTTCCAGGTGGACCTGCGGTTGTCACGTCGCGTCCGGCTGGCGTCGCTCGGCTCCGTCGAGCTGCTGGTCGAATCCGAGAACCTCCTCAACCGGCTGAACGCGTCGTGCTCCATCGCCGGCTGCACGAGCGCGGTCGTCAATCGCGACGGCGCCGCCGACTTCGGACGGGTCACCGCCACCCGCCCGGGCCGCTACGTGCAGTTCGGCGCGCGCGTGCTGTTCTAGGAGACGCGATCATGCGACGCCTGCTCGCCGCCTCGCTGATTCTCGTCGCCGCGTTGTGGCTCACGGATGTCCCGGGCGTCGCCTGGGGCGTCCGCGCCCACACGTGGATCAACCGCGTCGCGGTGCAGACGCTGCCTGACGATGGCCCGACGTTCCTCAAGGCCCACGAGGACTGGATCGCCTATCTCTCGGTGATTCCCGACGCGTGGCGACGGCCGTCGGAGCCGTTCCTGAAGATGCTCGAGGACCCGAACCACGGCTGGTTCAAGGAGCAGTTCGCCTTCATGACCGAGATCCCGCGGTCGCGCTACGCCTTCGTGCTCAAGTTGTACGACGAGCAGCGGCGGCTGGCCGCGGCCGGCGATCCGGCGGCGTCGCTGACGAACGTCCGCTGGACCGGCACGATGGCGTTCGCGGCGGTCGAGGGCTACGAGCGCATGGTCACGGGCATGCGCACGTTCCGCGATCTGCAGAAGCGCGGCGAGTCCACGCACTTCGCCGAGCTCGAAGTGGCCTACGCGATGGGGTGGACGGGCCACTACACCGCCGACGGCGCGCAGCCACTCCACGACACCGTGCACCACGACGGCTGGCAGGGCACGAACCCGCAGGGCTACACCACCAACCCGCGCGTGCACGGGGTGTTCGAAACGCAGTTCGTCGACCTGATGAAGCTCGAGGGTCGCGACATCGCCCCCAGTGTCGGGGCGCCGCGAGCGCTGGCCGACCCGTTCACGGCCATCCTCGAGCACCTCGACGAGGCCGGCCGCCACACCGACCTCGTCTACCGTCTGGAGAAGGCCGGTGCCTTGAAGGACCCGGCCAACGCCGAGGCGCGGGCCCTCGTGATCCAGCAGACGGCGCGCGGCGCGGCCCTGCTGCGCGACCTGGCCTACACGGCGTGGATTCGCAGCGGTGAGCCTCCGGTGAACGACCCGGGCGGCAATCCCATCGTGCCGGCGCACCCGCGCTACGACCCGACCACCGGCAGCGCCCCGGCGCACACCGCACCGCTGCCGGGACGGTCCGCGTCGCCGAATGGCGACGACAGCGCGGCGGCCGCGCACTGGCGCCCGATCGCGTTCTCGGACCCGCTCGTCGGGAAGAACTTCTACCTGCTCGACGCCATCGCCCGGACGCCGGCGGTGCGCGCGAAAATCGAGCAGTCGCCGGCGTTGAAGCTACTTCGTGACGCCCGCGTGAAGGCGCTCACCCTGGCGGCCGACACCTGCCGCCTCGACAGCGCGTGCGTCGCGTCGGCGTTGTCATGGACCGCGGTCGACGTGACGGCCGCGGCGACCGCGCTCACGGCGCTCGCCGACGTCGACCCTGACGTCCGCGCGTTCGTGACGCGCGACCTGCGGACGTCGGGGACGCTCCAGGCCTACGCGAGCGAGAGCGACGGTGCCCTCCTCGCAAGCGCATGGCGCGAGACGGCCGCCGGCCTCAACCGCATCATCGACGTCTACGCTGTGGGCACGAAGCCGCTCTACCCGGCCATCGACGCGGTCTCGTACGACGCCGCGTCGGAGTCGTACCGTCGGCTGATCGGCATCCTGGTGACGGTGCTGCAAGAGCAGCGCGAGTCGCTATCGACGTTCTATGCGCCGACGCTCGGCTTCGCCCGCCGGTTGCTCGACGCCAACCGGCGCGACGAGGCGGCACGCTTCGAGCCGTTGCACCAGGGCGAGAACGCCGCGGCCGTCCGTCGTGTGGCGCAGGTGCGGTGGGCCGCCCACCCGTATGCGGCGATCGTGGTGCCGGGCGCCGGCCCCGATCGTCCGGACGTGGCGCTGGACCCGTGGGCGAAGATGCGTCTCGAGCTCGCGGTGGCCCGCTTCCGCGCTGGCCTGGCGCCGTTCCTCATCGTCTCGGGCGGTTACGTGCACCCGAACCAGACGCCGTTCAACGAGGCGCTGGAGATGAAGCGCGCCCTGGTCCGCGACTTCGGGGTGGCCCCGGAGGCGATCATCATTGACCCGCACGCGCGGCACACGACGACCAACCTGCGCAACGCGGCGCGGCTGGCGCTGCGCTACGGCCTGCCGGCTGGCGCGCCCCTGCTCATCACCACCGACCAGGGTCAGAGCGCCTACATCGGCGGGCAGGAGTTCCACGATCGCTGCCTGCGTGAGATGGGTCACCTGCCCGGCACGTTGGGGAAGCGCGTCTCGCCGTACGATCTCGAGTTCACGCCGTCGGAGCGCGCCCTGCACGCCGACGCGCGCGATCCACTCGACCCGTAGCCGCCGCGGCGTTGTGGCGCGGCCGTCGCGGCATGCTGACGTCGCCGCTGCCGCAGGGCCGTCGCACGATCGTCGCCGGCACGCCATATCGCTCTCCCAAGATCGCCGCATGCTCGTCGAGCCCCGCCGCACGTTTCTCGCGCGCGCTGCCGTCGCCGGCGCCGCGGTCACACACCCGCTGCGGGCTTTGCACGCGGCGGCCCGGCGCGACGACGTGCCGACCGAGAAACCGGGCTACGGCGCGTTGCGGCCGGTAGCCGATGAGACCACCGGCTTGCCGTTGCTGCTGCTGCCCGAGGGGTTTCGCTACCTGACGTTCGGCTGGACCGGCGAGGTGCTCGACGACGGCTGTGTCACACCCGACGGGCACGACGGCATGGCGGCTTTCGGCGGCGACGATGGCCTGGTGCACCTGGTCCGCAATCACGAGATCGAGGTGCGACCTGCCTTTCACGCCGCCCATGTCTTCGACCCGAGCGCCGGCGGCGGTACCACCATCACCACGTTCGACCCCGAGGCGGCTTGCGTCGTGGGCACGCGGGCCAGTCTGGCGGGCACGCTGCGCAACTGCGCCGGCGGCGCGACGCCGTGGGGCACGTGGCTGACGTGCGAGGAGTCGGTGCTGAGCCCGGCCGACGAACCCACGCTGACGCAGTCGCACGGCTACGTTTTCGAGGTGCCTGTCAACGGCGCGCCGTCGCTGCTGCCGCTCACGGCGATGGGCCGCTTCGTGCACGAGGCCGTGGCGGTCGACCCGGCGACCGGCGTGGTCTACGAGACGGAAGACGCGAATCGGGCCGGCCTGTATCGGTTCGTGCCGACAACTGCGGGCCGGCTCTCGGACGGTGGCCGCCTGCAGATGCTCGCCGTGCGCGGACGGCCGAAGGCCGACCTACGCCGCGGACAGCTGGCTCACGTGCCGATGGGCATCTACTGGGTGGACATCGAGTCGCCCGACGTGGCGGCGCCGGGACGCGGCGCCGTGCCGACCGTATTCGAACAGGGCCGGCGGGCCGGTGGCGCGACGTTCGCACGACTCGAGGGCGCCTGCCACGCCGATGGCCGCATCTACGTCACGAGCACGAGCGGCGGAGACGAGCGAATGGGCCAGGTCTGGGAGCTGCGCCCGAGCGACGACGAGCTGCGGCTCGTCTACGAGTCACCGGGCCGGCACGTGCTGAACATGCCCGACAACCTCACCGTGAGTCCGCGCGGCGGCCTCGTGCTGTGCGAGGACGGCACCGCGAATCCATCCGTCCACGTCCTCACCAGGGAAGGCCGCCTGGCGCGGTTCGCGCGCAACAACGTGATGCTGGCGGGCGAGGTGCAGGGCCTGCGCGGCGACTTCCGCGCCAGCGAGTTCGCAGGCGCGACGTTCAGTTCCGACGGCCGCTGGCTGTTCCTCAACGTGCAGCGGCCTGGCTTCACGGTCGCCATCACCGGTCCCTGGGATCAGGGTCCGATCTAGGCCACAGTCGCGGACGGCGACGCGCGCTCTGCTGCTGGCGGCCCAGGCAGGGGTCGATGGCCGGAGCGGCGTCGCCGGCCGCGTGCCGCCGGCCGGGAACGACGGCTGATCAGGCCGCCCCTGCCTGGGCGCCGGCGAACAGATCCGGCAACTCCAGAAGCTCGGCGATCACGTGCGTCGGCGCGTACTCGCTGAGCGTGTCGGCCGAGTGTGCACCGGTGGTGATGCCCACCACGTAGCGGCACCCGGCGGCGTGCCCTTCCTGGATGTCGACCGGCGTGTCGCCGACCTTCATCACCCGCGCCGGATCGGACAGGCCGACCTCGGACATCAGGCGATGGATCATGTCCGGGTACGGCCGGCCGCGCGGCACCTCGTCGCTCGCGACGACGGCGTCGAGGAGGCCGCGTTCCTGCCAACGCAGCCGGGCGATGATCGCACTGGCGACGTCGCGGCTGAATCCGGTGTCGAGCGCCGTGCGGATGCCGTGCCGGTGGCACCACGCGAACAGCTCCGACGCGCCGTCGCACTCCTCCACGTCCGGGTGCGACTCGTAGTGCCAGATCATCCGCTGGACGAAGTCGGTGTGCACCGCGTCGACGGCGCGGTCCGAGGCCGCGGCCTGGCCGCGAAACTCGGCGATCAGGGTCGTGATGGCCACCGGCATCGGCAGACCCAGCACGGCGTGGATCTGGCCAGGTGAGGCGCGCACGCCGGCGGCGGCGAGCGCGTCCCTGAGCACGCGGTTCACGGCGTGGCCGTCGAACACGGTGGTACCGGCCATGCCGAACACGATGAGGTCGACGTTCATGGTGCTCCCCCTGCCGCTCGCGCGGCGGTGACTAGCGGCAGTCGCGCGGACGCCCGAAGGCGCCATCCCGATCGTCGTCGTCCGGCCAGGCGCTATCACGCCGGTCGTCGCCGCCCCGGTCGTCGTCGCGTCCGTGACGGCAGGGCGTCACGCGCAACGCCGCCAGCGGCGTTCGCGAGGTCAGCGTGATGATCTCGGTGCCATCGGGCGTCCCCGGCACACGGCCATTGCCGCCCGGGTAGTTGTTGTCGAGGCCGACCAGCAACGTGAAGGGATCGACCATGGTCAGCGACTCGACCGACTGCAGCGGGAAGTTGAAGCGGTCGGCGGGGATGTCCAGCAGCGGGCCGCCGATGTCGCGCGGATCGGCGACGTCCAGCAGGTCGACGACGAGGCGCTTGCGAAGCGCGCCCGTGGTGTCGTCGACGTCACCGAGGTCGAACAGGTACAGCTTCTTCTGCCGGGCCGGGTTCGCCGACGACGGCGGGCCCTGGAAGTCGTCGCGCTCGATCATCATGTAGCGGGTACGGGCGATGTGGGCCATGTCACCCGTGACGAAGACGTTCGTCGCGTTGCCAGTCCCGCCGGTGATGACGTCGGAGCTGTCCTTCAGGTAGGTCCAGGTACGCCCGGTGTAGCGTCCGGTCACCGTGTTGAACTCGAAGACCACCAGCTTGCGCTTGTCGGTCTCGCTCGCGATCGAGGCCTCGGTCGTCACGTAGAGTCTGGTGCCGCTGGCGTTGCGGGTCATGGCTTCGAAGCCACGCGAACTGGGCAGGTTGGCCGGCTCGGTCGTCGTGTTGCGCGGGTTCTGCGGCGCCCGCAGGTAGGGATGGCGGACCGGCGGGCTCATCAGCCGGCCCCTGGCGTCGAAGTGGAGCAGGTAGGGGCCAAACTCCTCGCCCACCCAGAAGGTGCCGTCGTCCATGCGGGCGATCGACTCCACGTCGAAGTCCGCGCCGGTGAGCAGGCGGCCCTGCCGGATGCTGGCGTCGACCAGGATGCTGCTGGTCGCGTAGTAGGTGGTGCGGGCGTAGACGGGCCCGTCAGTGATGTAGGTGGCGTCGACCAGGCGCCACGGATCGCTGAAGTGCGTGAACGTGTGGACGTCGACCGGGCCCCGCGCGCTCCTGCCGTCGCCGCGTGACTTGAAGCGCGGCGTCACCTCGTAGAAGCCGATCGTGAAATCGGCGCTGTTGGTCTGGGCGCCGAAGCCGTTGTCGGGCAGGGCGATGAAGCGCCCGCGCCGAGAGGCGGGAATCATGCCTGAGAACCCGGGAATCGGCTGCCCGTTGTACGGAGGCGTGACGCCGTTGACCGGACCGGTGGTGAACTGGCCGGACAGTGGTCCGGGGCGGAGGTAGGTGGAGGGGATCTCCGCCCAGCCGCTGAGCCGCAGCAGATCGTCGGACGCGATGACGGCGACGGTGAAGGCGAGGGCAGTGAGGACGGCGAGACACAGTGATCGCATTCGAGGACTCCGGCAGCGGCGGCGAAATTGGGCGGTGCACCGCCCCGGGAAAGAAGGAGGCCGCGGTCACCCCGACCGCGGCCTCGAACCAGGGAGGATGTGTGCCTAGTCGCGGAACGGCGCGCACGCCGCCGGCGTGAACCAGAAGAGCGTCCGCGCGGTGAGCGCGGTGTCGGGGTTGTCGCTGAACACGCCGTCGACCCCGAGGCAGTAGAAGTGCAGGTACTCCTGCACCGGGTCGTCACCGTAGTCGGCAAGCAGATACTGACGCTCGCTCCGCCACGTGTAGGCATGTACGAACAGCCCGGCCGCGTGCGCGTCGCGGAGGAGCGAGGTGGGCGGCGTGGCCGAGCGATCCGCGTCGTTCACCGCGCCGTCGCCGTTGACGTCGTCGGCCTGGCCGTCGTGGTTGGCGTCCACGGCCCGGCCGCCGATGACGTACCGCTTCCACGGGCCGAGGCCGTCGGCGTAGCTGGCGATCTCGGCGAGACCGGACGGCGTCACGAGATCAGCGTAGGTGCGGAGATCCCCGGCGGCCTTGAAGTCGTAGGGACCGTAACCGTCGGAGTCGATCGACCCGTCGAGCCGCACGTCGTTGGCGTCGATGAGCTGCACGAGTCGCACCGACGTCAGGCGATTCAGCAGCTTCAGGTTGGCCACCTCGAACGACTGGATGAACACCGGCGCGGAGCGGCGGTTCCACCCGTAGCGGTCGAGCACGGTGAGCAGGCGGCGCTCGAGGGGCAGCCCGACGGACTGGTGATACGTGGGGTGCTTGGTCTCGGGATAGACCCCGACCTCGCGGCCATGTGAGCGGCGGGCGGACTGCGCCAGCTCGATCACCTCGGCGAAGGTGGGAATCCGGTAGCTGCCGTTGTACTGCTGCGGCCTGAACGCGAGCCGCTGCACGGCGCGCAACCGGCGAATCTCGGACAAGGTGAAGTCGTCGGCGAACCAGCCGGTGGTCGTGATGCCGTCGATGGTCTTGGTCGTGCGCTTCGACGAGAACTCGGGATGGGCGGCGACATCGGTGGTGTCGGTGATGTCGACTTCGTGGCGGGCGATCAGCACGCCGTCCTTGGTCGACACCAGGTCCGGCTCGATGTAGTCGGCGCCCTGCTCGATCGCGAGCGCATACGAGGCCAACGTGTGCTCGGGCAGATAGCCGGTGGCGCCGCGGTGGCCGAGCACGAGCGGCGAACGCTCGTGGCGATCCCCGCGCGCGTCACGACGGTCGTCGTGGGCGGCGAGCAGTGTCGACGTCAGCGCGACGATCACGGCGCTGACCAGGGGCAGTCGGGTCATGGAACGGTCCTCCCGGAGCGGGCACTCCGGCAGCGGAGTGTGGAAGGATGCTAGGGACCCGATGTGACCACGAGTCGATGGCGGCGTCTCGACGCCATCATCTCTGCGTAACCGACGCGTGTCCCATCCAGGAGTGGCACACGACGCGTCATACCGGTGTCGCTCGTTCGTCGCGCCGGCGTCGACGGCAACCCCGAGAATGCGCGCACGTGGAGTACCTCGTGCACTCACTCCTATCCGTTGACGCCACCTCACCGTCATGAACGACATCGACATCACCGAAGGCGCGATCGCCCGCGAGTTGCCCTCCGAGGGCGCCGACCCGCTCGCGCGGCTGCTCTGGACGCTCACACGCGGAGCCGAGATCGCGACGGCGCTCACGCGCCGCCATCCGCGGGGTGTGGAGATCGTCGTGGCGATCGGTGACGCCGTGCAGGTGAGCCAGGCGTTCCAGGCCCGACGCCTCGAGGATGCGTGGGCGCTCGCCGACGCGGTTCGGCGGGACTACGAACGACAGGGCTGGACGGGATCTGGCGCTCGGTAGCGCTCCAGGCATTGGTGTCGGCAGCGGGCGCCGATCCTCCAGCCTTGACCGCGGCGCCCAGTGTGACGACCATGTCCCATGGCCGTCGCCAGCACCACCCTGTCGCCGCCGCTCGAGGCCGCCGCGCCGCGGTCGATCTCGCCGGGCCCGGCGGTCGTGGCCCTGCTCATCGCCTGGGCGGCCTGGACGCTCAACGCCGGCTTCGGCTGGCGCATCGGCGCGCTGTTCCTCGTCGGCACCGGCGCCGGCGTGGTGCTGTATCACGCGGCGTTCGGCTTCACCTCGGCATGGCGGGTGCTGATCGCCGACGGCCGCGGCGAAGGCGTGCGGGCGCAGATGCTGCTGCTGGCGCTGACGTGCGCCGCGTTCTTCCCGCTGCTGGCGCAAGGCGAGGCCTTTGGCACGCGGCTTTCGGGCCTGGTGCAGCCGCCCGGGTGGTCGGTCGTGATCGGCGCCTTCGTGTTCGGCGTCGGCATGCAGCTCGGCGGCGGCTGCGCGTCGGGCACGCTGTTCAGCGTCGGCGGGGGCAGCACGCGGATGGTCGTGACGTTGCTGGCGTTCATCGCCGGCTCGGTCTGGGCCACGGCGCATTCGACGTTCTGGGCGTCGCTGCCGGCGTTCCGTCCGACGTCGCTCGTGCAGCAGTTCGGACCGGTCGCCGCGCTGGCGATGAGCCTCGCGGTCTTCGGCGCCATCTTCGTCGCGACCGTCGTCATCGAGCGGCGCCGCTTCGGCCAACTCGTCGTCGCGGAGCCGTCGTCACGCCGTGCCCGGTGGCTCCGCGGGCCGTGGCCGCTCGTGGCCGGCGCCATCGGCCTGATGCTCGTGAACCTCGCCACGCTGCTCATCGCCGGCCGGCCCTGGGGCGTGACGTCGGCGTTCGCGCTGTGGGGCGCGAAGGCGCTGCGCGCGGTGGGCGTCCCCGTCGAGACGTGGCCGTACTGGGCGACGCCGGGCCAGACGGCGGCGCTCGATGGCAGCGTCTTCGGCGACGTGACGTCGGTGATGGACGGCGGCATCGTCCTGGGCGCGATGCTGGCAGCGCTGCTCGCCAGCCGCTTCAAACCGGTGTGGACCGTGCCCGTGCGGTCGCTGGTGGCGGCGATTGCCGGCGGGCTGATGCTGGGTTACGGCGCGCGCATCGCCTACGGCTGCAACATCGGCGCGTACTTCAGCGGCATCGCCTCCGGCAGCCTCCACGGGTGGCTGTGGCTGCCGTGCGCGTTCCTGGGAAACGTCGTGGGCACGTGGCTGCGACCGACATTCGGGTTGAGCGTGGAGCGCACGACGCTGCCGAAGTGCTGACTCGCGGCCGTCCTACAATGGCGGCCATGCGGACGAGCTGGGCACGGCAGCTGGGCGTCGTCATCCTGACCGGCGTGATGGCCGGTTGCTACGAGTCGGCCTTCCCCCTCGATCCCGAGCCCCGCGTCGACGTCGATCCGGCGCTGACGGCGGTGTGGCGTTGCCTCCCGATGGACGCCGAGCCCACCGAGACGGCCGCGACGCTGACCATCACCCGGGGCACGGCGGCACGCACCTACGCCGCGACCTGGCAGGACGAGGGCGATTCGCCGGATCACTACGACGCCTACGCCAGCGCCGTCGACGGCGTCACCTACCTCAACGTGCGGGAACGGGCCGACGGCGGCCGCCAGCACCCGTGGTTCTTCATGCGGGCCACGCTGTTGCGGCCGAACGCGCTGCACCTGCAGATGGTGGCCGACACGGCGATGGCCGGCGTCGCGGCGACGCCGGCGGCGGTGCGCGCGGCGTTGGCGCAGCGGCGGGCGGATCTGCTCTCGGACGGGGCGCTCTGCGCCCGGGCCAGGCCGGCGCCGTGAGATCCGGCTGGTGCGTGGCCGGCCCGGCGTTACGTGAAACGACGTAGCCGTTACGTATACTACCGTAATGGCTGCGTCCAACCCGTTCGTCTACGGCGAGATCGTCTCCGCCGATGCCTTCGCCGACCGTGACTCCGAGCGCGAACGCCTGACCCGCGATCTCGCCTCGGGCCAGAAGGTCTTCCTCATCTCACCGCGCCGCTACGGCAAGAGCTCGCTGGTGCGCGACGTGCTGCGCGGCCTGGCGCGCCGCAACATCCTCACCGTCGAGGTCACGGTCGCGGCGTCGAGTTCGTACGTCGGCTTCCTCGAGTCGTACGCGCGGGCGCTGGTCGCCGCCGACACGCCGGTGAGCCGCCTGCGCCGCTGGACCGCCGACCTGCTGCGCGACGCGCGTCCGGAAGTGCGCTTCGACGCCAAGTCGTCGGGCGACGGCGGCTTCAGCCTGGCCTTCCCCGCCGTGCGGACGCCGCGCGATGCGGCCCGGCTCGCGGCCGACGTCTACGCGCTGCCGGGCAAGATCGCGGCGGCGCGAAAGCAGCCGCTCGCCATCGCGCTCGACGAGTTCCAGGCCATCACCGCCTTCGACGGCGACACGGCGGAGCAGTCGCTGCGCGCGGCGGTGCAGGATCAGCGCGGCGTCGGCTACGTGTTCGCGGGCTCGGAGCCGTCGCTGATGGAGCGCATGGTGAGCCCGAAGCGGCCGTTCTACAAGGCCGGCCCGGTGATGCGGCTGCAGAAGATCGAACCGGACGTCTTCGCGGTGTGGCTCGAAGGCCGCTTCAAGGCCTCGGGCATGAAGCCGGAAGAAGGGCTCGGCGCGGCCATCGTCGACCTCGCCGGCAACGTCCCCTACGACGTCCAGCGCCTGGCGCACGAGGCGTGGGACGACTTGCACGAGCAGGGCCGGCGCGTGGCCACGCTCGACGATCTGCACGCGACGCTGACGCGGCTGCTGAACGAACAGCACACGGTCTACGAGGAAGCCTGGCAGCGGCACACGCTGGCCCAGCGCGGCGTGCTGCGTGCGCTCGTGCTCGAGGACGGCCGCGAGATGCTGTCGGGCGACGTGCGCACGAAACATCGGCTGGGCGGGACGTCGAGCGTGCAGGCGGCTCTTGCGGCGCTGGTGAAGCAGGACGTGGTGATGAAGGACGGCGCCGTCTATGTCGTCACCGACTCGCTGTACCGCGAGTGGGTCGCCCGCAAGACCTTCTAGCGGTCAGACCCCGACTACTTCAGCTCCACCGCGATGACTCGCGGACTTCCGCTCACGCCTTGTTCGGTCAGCGCCGTGCCGCGCGCGATGTAGCGGGCCTGCTTCGGCGCCAGCGTGCGCGTGTCGGCCTTGCCGTCGTAGCCAGTGACCTTCACGGTGCCGCCGGTGACCACGACCTCGACGACGTCGCTCCGGTAGACGCGCTTCACGGCGGGACCACCCGCGGTGTAGGTGTAGTCCCACATCCGGATGCGCGGGTTCTCGAGCACGTTCTTCGCGCCCTCGCGTGGATACGCCGACGGCTCCGGGTCGTCGATGACCATCATGTCGGTCACCGCGTCCTTGAGATCGATCATGATCGCGAGCCGCTCGGGATCGCCCGGCTTGCCGTGCGCTTCCTCGCGATGCGTGATGCCCTTCACCTGGAAGTAGGGGCGCGGCACGGCGAACTCGGCCCCGCTGTTGGCCGTGCCGTCGAGGCCCGTGACGGTGATGGCGCCGTAGCGCAGGTAGACGCCGGCCATGTCGTACTTGTGCCGGTGGACCGGCTGCGGCACGCCGTGGATCCAGTTCACTTCCCACACCGTGACGCGGGCGTTGTCGAGGATCTGCGTGACGCCCTTGCGCGGGAAGGCGTGCGGATACTCGTCGGCCTGCGCGATGAGACGCGGCGCCACCGACGCGAGCGCCGCCAGCGCGGCCACGACTGCGAATGCACGGGAGCAGCGGGTCATCCAGGAATCTCCGCGCGGCGCCGCCGCGCCCGCCAGGCGGCTACTTCTTCGTGCCGGTGAAGCTGCCGCCGGTGCTGATCGAGCCCTTCATCGACGTGCCGTCGACGCGACCCGTGTAGCGCGCGCCGCCGCCCACCGTGAAGGCGATGTCGCTGCCCGTCATCTTCGCATCCGTGATCGGCTTGCCGCCCAGCGTGCCCTCGAGCATCTGGAACGACTGCTTCAGCACCAGCGGATCGTTGCCCACCTGCCACGTGCCGTCGACCTTCGCCGGCACGATCCACAGCAGCGCCGTGCACCAGCTCACGCAGTCGCCCGAGACGGTCTCGGTCTGGTCGGCCTGCCAGTCTTCCATCGTGAAGGTGTTGGCGACGATGCGCGTGCCCGGCGCCATGTCGAGAATCTTCGGCCGCAGCTTCATGTTGATCGACGGCAACAGGAACAGCGTGACGACGTTGGCCTTCGAGAAGTCGGTCTCGAAGAGGTCGGCCTGCACGAACGTCGCGCGGTCAGGCGAGACCTTGGCGGTCGCCGCGTTGCGCTTCGACAGCTCCACCATGTCGGGGTTGTACTCGATGCCGAACGACCGCGCACCCAGCTTGGCCGCGCTGATCACGGTGCGGCCATCGCCCGAGCCCAGGTCGTAATGGACGTCACTCGCGCCGACCTTGGCCATCGACAGCATCTTGTCGACCAGGGGCTGCGGCGTGGGCACCCACACCACGTCCTTGCCTGCCTGGCCCACCACCGGCTCGAAGGGCTTGGCCTGGGCGGCGGACTGGGCGCGCGCAGGCACGGCGGACATCGCGAACGCGACCGCCAGGGCGGCGGCCAGGACACGGCGGAAAGCGGCGGGCATGCTCATGAGTCGGAATCATAGTCCGATCGCCGCTTGACCATGGCGGCCGATGTCGACAGGATCGCCCTCGTCCGGTGCCGCGGTACGGGCGCCGGCCTGCGAGGAGGCCCGCATGGCGACTCAGACGAAGCTCGGCCGGAATGATCTCTGCGCGTGCGGCAGCGGCAAGAAGTTCAAGAACTGCTGCGAGGGCAAGACCCCGGCGTCGCGGACCAGCACCGTGTTGATGGTGGTGGTTGGCGCGGCCATTCTGGGCGGCATCGCGGCCGGTGTGCTCTCGTTCCGCGAGTCAGCCTCGGCCGGTCCGATGCCGGGGAAGGTGTGGTCGCCGGAGCATGGGCACTACCACTAGCGGCGAGGGACTAGAGGCATCTGCCCGGGGGCACCCGGCACGGGCCCGGCACAGGGACTGAAACAGGGACGAACGACATGACGCGACGTGTGTGGATGGGACTGTGCCTGTTGGTGGGGCTCGCGGCGCCGGCCGCGGCGCAGCCGATCGAGCTCGACTCGGCGACGATCCAGCAGCTCGCCGCGGCGATGGATGCGGGCACGCTGACGAGCGAGCGGCTGGTGCAGCTCAGTCTGGCGCGCATCGAGGCCTACGACGAGAAGGGCCCGAAGCTGAACGCCGTCATCACCCTGAACCCGAAAGCGCTCGAGCAGGCGCGCGCGCTCGACGCGGAACGCAAGGTGAAGGGGAAGCGGTCGCCGATGCACGGCATCCCGGTCGTGCTGAAGGACAACTTCGACACGTTCGACATGGCGACCACGGGCGGCTCGGTGCTGCTCGAGGGATCGATTCCGCCCGACGACGCGTTCGTCGTGAAGAAGCTGCGTGATGCCGGCGCCGTCATCCTCGCCAAGGTGAACCTGTCGGAGTTCGCCTCGGGCGCGGCCTACAGCTCGCTGGGCGGACAGTCGCGCAATCCGCACGACCCACTGCGCACGCCGTCCGGATCGTCGGGTGGCACCGGCGTCGCGATCGCCGCCGGCTACGCCACGCTGGGCCTCGGCACCGACACCGGCGGCTCGGTGCGCGGTCCGTCGACGTCGAACGGCATCGTGGGTCTCAAGCCCACGCACGGTTTGCTCAGCCGCGACGGCATCATCCCGCTGGCCCTCAGCTTCGACACCGGCGGGCCGATGGCGCGCAACGTCGCCGACATCGCCGTGGCGCTCGGCGTGATGGCCGGCGTCGACGGCGCCGACGCGGCCACGAAGAAGAGCGAGGGCCGCGTCGAGACCGACTACACGAAGCACCTGAACGCCGCGGCGCTGAAAGGGGCGCGCATCGGCATCGCCCGCGACTTCATGGGCCAGGATCAGGACGTCGACTGGGTGGTGGAATCGGCGCTGTCGGCGATGCGCGCCGCCGGCGCGACCATCGTGGACGTGCGCTATCCGCGCTGGCTGCTCGACGCGAAGGGCGAGTTCTACAACGCCGTGCGCTATCCCGAGTTCACCGTGCAGATCGCGCAGTACCTCGCCACGCTGAAACCCGGCTATCCCAGGACGCTGCAGGAGATGATCGAGAAGTCGGAGAAGGTGGCGTCGCTGCGCGCCGATGGCGGCGGGCCCAATCCGCCGCGCTGGACGCTCTTCAAGCGCGAGCTGGCGAGCGGCACCATGACCGACGCGCGCTACGTGGCGGTGCACGACTTCGGCCTGCCCATGGTGGCGGCCATCATCGAGGGGGCGATGAAGGCCGAGCGGCTCGACGCCATCGTCTACCCGACGTCTCCCAGGCGCCCCGAGTTGCTCAGCACGCCGCCCGACGCACCGGGGGGGCCGTCGACGAGCGGCACCAACCTCGCGAACCTGTCGGGCTTCCCCGATCTGATCGTGCCGGCGGGCTTCACGACCGATCGCCTGCCGGTGGGTCTGTCATTCACCGGGCCGGCGTTCAGCGAAGGCAAGCTGCTGGGACTCGGCTACGCCTTCGAGCAGGCGACCAAGGCGCGCCGTCGCCCGGTCCACGCGCCCGCGCTGCCGGGCGAGACCCTCGGCAAGTAGGCCGTCGCCGGCCAGATACGGCCGGCTCCGTGACTACGGTCAAGCTTGATATTAGTCTTGTTTTAACCAGACTAATCGTCGATTTGATGGGCTGGAGCCGGGCATCGCGCTTGCTCGGGGTGAGACGCCCATGAGAAACCTGCGCCTGTTCTCGCTGACCGCGATCGCCTGTGCGTGGGTGCTCGCGCTGACCCTCACGACCACCCAGAACGTCCAGGCGGACGGGGTCGCGCCAGCGCCGGCTCGCAGCCGCTTCCACCGTCACCGACATCCGCCCACGCAGCCGCCGGCCGAGTTCGATCCGCCCGAGATCACCATCGGCGAGCGGTTGTTCCTGGAGACGCGTTTCGCCGAGTTCTTCGCGCGGTCGACCGGCGACGGCGACGTCAACACGCCCCTCGCAACCGGCGACCCGGTGATGGACCTCACCATCACCACCGGCGACCCGTTGCCCGGACCATTCGCCGGCGAGTCGATGAACTGCCGCGGCTGCCATCTCGTCGACGAGCAGGTCGACGGCACCGGCGCCGGCATGCGCACCTACGCCGACTTCGCCCGGCGCAGCCCGGTGCCCGATCGCGGCGACGGCCACACCACCACGCCGCGCAACTCGCCGCCGCTCGTGAATGCCTCGCTGCCGCGGCCGCAGGGCCTGCTGCTGCATTTCGACGGCGAGTTCGCTTCCATGCCCGACCTGGTGCGCGCCACGATGACCGGCCGCAACTACGGCTGGCTGCCGCGCGAGACGGCGACGGCGATTCGCCACATCGCGCGCGTCATTCGCGGCGACGACGGCCAGGGCGTGCTGGCCGGCGACTTCGGCGGGCTGTCGTATCGCACGGTGCTGACCGGCCGCGACCCCGCCATCCCCGCCGAGTTCCGCCTGCCGCGGCCGTTCCGCATCGACGTAGCGCGAGCCTCGGATCGCGAGATCCTCGATGCCGTCGCCGCGCTCATCGGCGCCTATACGGAGCACCTCGAGTTCTCTGCCGACGAGAACGGCCACTTCAACCTCTCGCCGTTCGACGTCTTCCTGGCCGTGAACCACCTGCCGCAGGCGCCGCGCGCCAACGAGTCCGACCTCGACTACAGCCGCCGGTTGCTGCGTCGCGTGCGGCAGCAGGTGCAGCTGGGATCGCTGCAGTTCGTGACCACGAACCCCAACACCGACTCGGGCGGGTTCGACTTCCACCCGACGCAGCCGTTCGTCTTCGGCGCCGAGGAACTGCGCGGCCTCACGCTGTTCCTCTCGGAACCCGATGGCCGTCCGGCGACGGTCTCTGGTAACTGCGTCGCGTGCCACGCGGCGCCGCGCTTCACCGACTTCCGCCTGCACAACACCGGTGCGACGCAGATCGAGTACGACGCGCTGCACGGCGACGGCGCCTTCGCGGGGCTCGACGTGCCCGGGCTGCTGCGGCGGCTGGCGCGTCCCGACGACTTCCTGCCGCCCAGCGCGCGCCACCCCGACGCCTCCGGCCGCTTCCGCGCCGTGCCGACGGCGCTCGACCCGTCGCTCACCGACCTCGGCATCTGGAACGTGTTCGCGAATCCCGACGTGCTCACGCCGCAGCCGCGGCTGCGTCAGATGCTGTGCGACGCGGAGTTCGGGACGGACGTCCCGACGTTGCTGGTGTACCTGCTGCCGCGCTGCTCACCGATCGCGCTGTTGCCGAAGACGATCGGCCTTTTCAAGACGGCGAACCTGCGCGACCTCGCGCACAGCGCGCCGTACATCCACACCGGGCAGTTCGACACCCTCGAGGACGTGCTCGCCTTCTATCGCGTCACCGCGCAACTGCAGCGCGATGGCCGGCTGCGCAACGGCGCCGACGACCTCGCGGGCATCCGGATCGGGGCGGCCGACATCGCGCCGCTGGCCGCGTTCCTGCGCAGCTTGAACGAGGACTACCAGTAGCTACTTCTTCGCCTTCGCGCCGGTGAGCTGCGCCACGCCCGACAGCGTGGTCTGCGCGGCGTTGAGGCCGAGGTTGAAGTCCTTGTCCGAGAAGGTGGCGAAGACGTCGGTGGGCTGGTGCCAGTGCGGGTCCCAGCCGCTGCCGATGTGCACGCCGCGCTCGTTTTCGCGCATGCTCACCGCCGCCACGTCGTCCATGAACGGCGTGGAGTCGGTGTTGGTCATGTGCGGCCCGACCTGCGCCGGATAGTCCGTGGCGTACTCCGCATTCGACGCGTGCAGGAACCACGCGAGCTTCTGCGAGTCGCCGGCCATGCGCGAGTTGCTCTGGAACTCGATGTTCACGTCGGCTTCGGGCCGCTGCTCGGGGCTGACGGTGCCGTCGGCCCGCGGGGCGCCGTGGTCGAACATCATCATGTCGTGCTGGATCATGCCGAGCCAGCGCGGCTCGGGGTACTTGCCGGACCCCGGCGGATCCTCCTTGCCCTGCAGCGCCTTGCGCTGCTCGACGTAGGCGCGCGCGCCGTTGAGACCCGTCTCTTCGTTGTTCCAGAGCGCGAAGCGGATCGTGCGCTCGGTCTGCACGTCGGGCATCGAGAAGATGCGCGCCAGCTCCATCACGATCGCCGTGCCGGAGCCGTCGTCGTTCGCGGCCTCGCCCCAACCGTGGCCGTCCATGTGCGCGCCGACGATGTACATCTCGTCGGGCCGTGACGTGCCGACCTTGGTGCAGTAGACCAGCTCGCGCGGACCGTTCGTCGCCGGCTCGCTGTTGAGTGCGCGCAGCCGCTCGTCGGGCTGCCGCGCCGGATCGGTGTTGACACCGGTGCGGGTGCGCTGGCCGCGCGGACGTCCGCCGCCCACGGCCCGGGCGTTCGGGTTCGGCGCCGCCGCGGGACGCGCCGCGGCCTGCGGATTCGGCGGCGGCGGATCGAACACGTACTTGATGCGCTCGGTGGCGCAGCCGTAGCTCTTGAGCTGTGCCTCGATCCAGTCGACGGCCTTGCGATTGCGCTCGGTGCCCTGGCGGCGGTCGCCGAACTGCGTGAGGCCCTTGATGGTGGCCTTGTAGCGCTCCAGTTCCAGGCGCGAGACCAGCGTGCGCACGAAGTCGGGCGCGGGCGAGGCCGGCGCCTGCGGCTGCGCATGCAGCGCCATCGCGCCACTCAGGACGGCCAGCAGCGTGAGGGACGGAATGGGCGTGCGCATCGAGGACCTCCGGAAAGGGCGGCAGTCTACACGATTGACCTGCACCGCCCCTCCGGAGCTCACGCAAGCCAAGCGGAAAGAGTCAAGTTTTTGACGTTTCTCCCTTGTCCGACGCCATTCGTCCCACCGATCGGCGCCCTCGGGCTCGCCGCAGCGTGCCACTGGCGGCAGTGATGGCTGGAACGCGATTGATCGATAGAAGGGAGGTACGCGCAGTGGGCGGTCCCAATGTGTTGTCGCGACCTCGCCGAGGGCGAACGGCGCAGGACGTCGCGTTGTCAGGCATGGGGCCGGTAACAGTTCTGTCGCCGCCTATACTTGGCAGGCTGCGCCAACCCGGCTCGAACGAGATGATCGGACAGGTTCTCTCTCACTACCGCATCCTCGGCGCGCTCGGCGCCGGCGGCATGGGCGTGGTGTACCTGGCCGAGGACGAGCGCCTCGGGCGCAAGGTGGCGCTCAAGTTCCTGCCGGCTGAGGCGGTCGACGACCAGCAGGCCCTGGAACGGTTCCGGCTCGAGGCGCGCACGGCCAGCTCGCTGAGCCATCCCAGCATCTGCGCCATCCACGACATCGGCGTGCACGAGGATGCGCCCTACATCGTGATGGAGCTGCTGAAGGGCGAGACGCTGCGCGAGCGCGTCGCCCGCGGCGCGATGAAGATCGCCGACGTCGTCGACATCGGCATCCAGCTCGCCGACGCCCTCGAAGCCGCGCACGCGCAGGGCATCGTGCACCGCGACATCAAGCCCGCCAACGTCTGGCTGGGCGAGAAGCTGCGCGTCAAGATCCTCGACTTCGGCCTGGCCAAGCTGTCGCGCGGTCATGCCGCGCTGTCGACCGGCGCCGCCAACAACCCGACCATCGCGGTCACGGCGACCACGCAGGCGGCACGCCCGATCGAGAACCAGCTCACCGCGCCGGGCACGGCCATCGGCACCGTGTCGTACATGTCGCCCGAGCAGGCGCGTGGCGAGGACGTCGACGCCCGCACCGACATCTTCTCGCTGGGCGTGCTGCTCTACGAGATGGTCACCGGCCGGCAGGCCTTCGGCGGCAGCACGTCGGCGGTGGTGTTCGACGCCATTCTGAACCGCGCGCCGATCTCGCCAGTGCTGCTCAACCCCGAGACGCCGCCGCGGCTGATCGAGACGATCAACAACGCGCTCGAGAAGGACCGCGATCTGCGCTATCAGACGGCCGCCAGCTTCGAGGCGGATCTGAAGCGCATCCGCCGCGACCTGCAGTCGGGCCCGACCGCCAGCGCGACCCACACCGCCGTCACCTCGGCAGTGCCGTCACCGACCGCCGTCACCACGGCGCAGACGGCGGCCGCCGCGGCCGTCACCACGGCAGCTCCGGCCGTGGGGTCGGGAGCGTCCACGGTGGCGCAGACCGCCTCGGGCGGCAGCGGACGCCTGGTCGCCGTCATCGCCGTGGTCGCGCTGATCGCCGGCAGCGGCTGGTACTTCTTCGGACGCGGTGGCGGCGCGAACGCCGACGCCGAGGTGCAGCGGGCACAGGCGCGTCTCAACGCCCGCGACTACCGATCGGCGCTGGCGGAAGCCTCCGCCGCGCTCACCCACGACCCCGGCAATGCCGAGGCCGAGCGCATCCGCACGTCGGCCGAAGGCGCGTTGTCGCGTCTGGATGGCTTCCTGAACACGGCCCGCGAGGCGATCGCGAAGAAGGACTCGGTGACCGCCGCTCAGGCCATCGCGTCGGCGCAGGGCCTGGCTCCCGGCGACGGGCAGGTGGCCGCGCTCGGCGCCGAGCTGGCGCGAATGGGCGTGCAGGTGCCCGCCGCTCCGCCCACCGCGGTGCCCGCGCCGGTCGCGACGCCTCCAGCGGCACCGCCGCCCGCGGCGCCGGCCACACGCACGGTCGACGCCACGCCGTCGCGACCCGCCCCGCGCCCGCCGACGACGACGGCCCCGGCCCCGTCGCCGGCCGCGCCGGCACCATCGCCGGCCACGATCGCGCCCATCCAGCCCACGATCACGGCGCCCTCGGCGCCGGTGACGCTGCCGCTGCCGCCCACGCCCGCCCCGCCGGTCGCGGAGCCGCCGTTCACGCCGCGCGCAACGTCGCCGGTGGAGCGCAAGGCCGACCCGCCGCCGTCACGGCCGCCCGACCCGCCGGCGCCGGTCCGCGACTCGGACGACACGCTGATCCGCCGCGCGCTCGACACCTACGTGCGCGCCATCGAAGGCAAGGACGTCGCCCTCTTCCGGTCGGTACGTCCGGCGCTCTCGGCCGACGAGGAACGGCGCCTGCGTGCGAGCTTCGCGCAGGTCGAGAAGCAGGACATCGAGCTGAAGGTCGAGTCCATTGCGGTGTCCGGCGACACCGCCGAAGCGCGCGTGTCGCGCGTCGACATGGTGCAGGCCGGCGGCCGCGCGCAGACGTCCCGCTCGGCCCAGACGATTCGACTCGCGCGCCGCGGAGCGGCGTGGGTGATCGTCGAGCTCGGCCGCTGATCCCTCTCCACCACGGAGCACAACGACGATGACCAAACGAGTCCTGATGGCCGTGTTCTCGCTGGCACTGGCGGCCGAGCCGGCGCGCGCGCAGCAACCCTACAACGTCGCCGTGCAGGTCGAGCAGTTGGCGCGCATCTTCGCCGACCTGTACGGGCCAGCGGGTCTCGTCGTCGACAGCACGGCCGCCCTGGCCGGCGGCCAGTCGCACTCGGGCCACTTCCGCGGCGGCTTCGAGAGCGAGTTCGCGCAGTTCGGCACCGCGCTCACCAGCCAGCTCGTGTCGCTGCCGTACCCGACGCCGGCGGCCGGCTTCACCTACCAGTTCGATCCGGCGCTCGGCGTCTTCACGCGATCGACCAACAACTTCGGCCCGATCCTCTCGGAACGCGCCGAGACCATCGGCGCGCGCCGGTTGTCGTTCGGCTTCGCGGCGCAGCGCCTGACCTTCGATTCGATCGAAGGCCTCGACCTCGACGCGATTCCCGCGGTGTTCACGCACGACAGCGCGGAGCTGCGCGGCGGCCGCGAGGACGTCATCACCACCATCAACTCGGTGGAAGCCACGGTCACGCGATCGACGGCGTTCCTCTCGTACGGCGTCACCAATCGCTTCGACGTCTCGGTGGCCGTGCCGATCGTCACCGCCGACATGCTGGTGACGTCTCGCGCACGCATCCGCCGCCTCGGCACGACCGAGACGCAGATCCACTTCTTCCGCATGGCCGACGACTCACCCGGCGACGAGCGCATCTTCACCGCGTTCGGCCAGGCCACCGGCATCGGCGACGTGAACATCCGCGGCAAGGCCACCGTGCACAAGACGGAGCGTCAGGCCGTGGCCGTGGGCATCGACGTCAAGCTGCCCACCGGCGACGAGATGAACCTGCTCGGCACGGGGGCCACGGCCGTGCAGCCGTACGGCGTGTGGTCGGCGTCGCTCGGGCCGTTCTCGCCGCACGTCAACGCCGGCTACCGCTGGAACGGCACCAGCGTGCTGGCCAGCGATCCAGGATCGGCCCAGGCCCGCGACCTGCCCGACGTGGCGGTCTACAGCGCCGGCGGCGCCATCGAGGTGCACCGCCGGCTCACGCTGGCCGTGGACGTCCTCGGCCGGGTGGTGCTCGACTCGCCGCGCCTGTCGCGGTCGACGTTCACCGGCCTCGACGCCGCGCGGACGCAGTTTCCCGACATCGCCTTCCGGAAGCGCGCGCTGCACGAGCTGAGTGCCGCCACCGGCTTCAAGCTGAACATCGCCGACCGGCTGCTCGTGAACGCGAACGTGCTGTTCAAGCTGAACTCCGGCGGCCTGCGGGACAAGATCTCGCCCCTGCTCGGCGTCGAATACGCCTTCTGACGCCGGTCGCGACGGACCGGGCTGGCCGTGTCAAACGCTTGACAGGTCATGACTTGCCGGGAAACGGGACTATAATGTCGGCGCGGCTGTGTCCCCAGCACGCCGCACAACAGTCCATCGACAGCGAGGTGTCATGACCATTCATGTCCATGCTCGCGTGCACGCCGTCTGCCTCACCGCCCTGCTGGGGTTCGTGACTCTCGGTCTGCCCGCGGAGACATTCGCCCAGCCAGCGCACATCGCGCGGCGTCTCGGCGGTCCGGCGCGCTTCACGCCGCCCGTGCGGAACGTCCAGAACCTGCAGAAGACGTTCGCGCGGCCGCAGACGCAGCGCGAGCTCACCGAAGTGCTGAAGCTCGCCGAGCTGATGCACATCGAAGCCGAAGTCAAGAAGGCGATCGCCGACGGCGCGGTGCGCGAAGTCACCATCTCGCCCGGCACCAACATGCTGTGGATGGCGCATCGTCCGATCAACCGTGGCCGCCGCCGGCCCGACGTCCTGCGTGGCGTCCAGTGGGGTGGCGCGAAGCCGTTCCCGGCCTTCGAGTTCGTCATCGACAACTTGAAGGAGACGTATACCTTCGTCATCCCGGAGGACTGCGGCAACATCGCCCTCGTGTCGCGTGAGCCGAGCCGCGAGCAGGCGCGTCGCGACGCCGAGGCGGCCGCCGCCCGGGCCGCCGACGAAGCCCGTCGCGCCGAGGAAGCCCGCCGCGCCGACGAAGCCCGCAAGGCGGAAGAGGCCCGTCGTGCCGCCGAGGCCGCGGCCGCCGAAGCCGCGCGCAAGGCCGAGGAAGCGCGCGCGGCCGAAGCCGCCCGTCTCGCCGAAGAGGCGCGCAAGGCTGAAGAGGCACGCAAGGCCGAAGAGGCCCGGCTCCAGGAAGAGCGCGAGCTGTCGATTCGGCCCTTCGTGGCCGGCTACTTCGGCAAGCAGCGCCGGCAGTACGACGAGAACGATCCGGCCGGCCTGGGCAACGCGTTCCTGCCCGGCTTCTGCGACCCGCTCGTGGGCGCGAAGGTGGGCATCGAGAAGACGCTCAGCGGCAACTGGGTCGTGGCGCCGGCCGTGGGCTTCGCCTACAACACCGACGAATCGGATCGATCGAGCCTGTTCGTCGACGCCGAGCTGAACTACCGCTTCAACAACCGGGCCTACATCGGCACCGGCCTGGGCGTGTGGGACCTGACGCACAGCGACTTCATCACGCCGACCGCGCTGCTGCACTTCGGGCTGCCGCTGTGGAAGGGCGCCGACCAGAGGACGCTGTTCTTCGTCACCGAGGGCCGCGTGCTGCTGCGCCGGGCCAGCGACATCGACAGCAACTACCAGTTCTGGGGCGGCCTGCGTTACCTGTTCCGGTAACGCAACGCGTCTCGCACCACCATGAGCCGCCGGCCGGGGTCACCCGGCCGGCGGTTTTCGTTTGTCCGGCCAGTGCCGTGCGCGAAGCGCGGCGGCCATGGCAGAATCACGGAGCCTTGGCCGCCGGACGGCAGGCCCCCGGTAGATCGATCCCGATGATCAGACGAATTCTGGCCGCCGCCTTCTGGGCGCTGGCCGCGGTCGCGGTCGTGACTGGCGACGCCCTCGCACAGGCCACGCCGACCCCAGCCCCCGACACTCACGAAGGCGAGGTCGCCGCGCAGCAAGCCGAGAAGGCGCGTGTCCTGCACCCCTATCGCGCGCCGTTCCTCGAACGGGTCGTCCAGGAGATCGACGAGCACTTCCTCGACGCCGACTTCCGCTGGCATCCGTTCTACGGCCATGCGTATCCTGGCGCCGGCGTGACGCTGGGCGCCGGCTATCTGTTCCGGCCGGGTGACTACGACACGCTCGACCTGCGCGCGGCGATGTCGCTCAACGCCTCGAAGCGCGCGGAGTTGGTGTATCGCGCGCCGCGCCTGGCGAAGCGTCGCGCGTCGCTGACGATGCTGGGCGGCTGGGCCGAAGGCCTCGGCCAGGCGTTCTACGGCCTGGAGCGGAACGGCACCACCGACGACGACGACACCGACTTCGACTTCCGGCGCAGCTACACGTCGGCCCGTGTCGAGGTGCGGCCGTGGCGCGGCATGGTCGTGTTCGGTGGCGGGCTCGAGTACCAGCGCTACGAGCAGATGGTCGCGGCCAGTGACGATCTCGACGACGACGACTTCGAGGCGCGCTACTCGGCGGCCACGCTGCCCGGATTCGGCGCCACGGTCGACTACGTGCAGGTGCAGGGCAGCGCCGGCCTCGACTGGCGCCCGGCCCGCGGCTACGCCCGCAGCGGTGGCGCCTGGGGCGTGACGGCACGTCGCTACGTCGACACCGCCGGAGACTTCTCGTTCACGCAGGTCGACTACGACGTGGTGCAGCACCTGCCGCTGCTGCGCGACGCCTGGGTGCTGTCGCTGCATGCCCGCGCCGAGACCACGTTCGCGCCCTTCAAGCACGAAGTGCCGTTCTTCATGCTGCCGGCGCTGGGCAACGCCATGACGCTGCGCGGCTACGCCAACCAGCGCTTCCGCGATCGCAACAGCATGCTGCTCGCCGCCGAGTGGCGCATCCTGCTCAACGCGCTCGTCGACGTCGCGTTCTTCTACGACACCGGCAAGGTGACGGCGCGGCCGCGGCAGTTCGGCTTCAACGGCCTCGAGTACGACTACGGCGTGGGCGTGCGGTTCCACAGCTACACCACGACACCCCTGCGCATCGACTTCGCGCGCGGGCGCGAGGGCTTCCGCGTCGCGTTCGGCGCCGTGGCGGCATTCTGATGCGGGCCACGCGACGCTCCGCCCTCGTCCCCTCCGCCTGCGCGGCGCTCGTCGCCGTGGTCGTCGGCCTCGGCGACACCGCCACGACACAGCGGCCGCGCTTCCTCGCCGACGCGCCACTGGCGCGCGTGCCCGACACGCAGGACGCCTCGGGCGCCCGGCCGTGGGACATCAACCTCGCCTACGACCTGACCCACGCCTACTTCGTCACCTCGCGGCGCACGCCCGAGAACATCCGCGCCGGCAACGTCAACACGATCGACGAAGTGCCCGACTCGAGCTGGTTCACGAACCGGATCGGCAGCCGGGCGATGACCGTCGACGACATCGTCCGCGGACCGAATGTCGCACCGGCGCCGGATCCGTCGTCGTGGGCCGTGTTGCGCGAGAAGTCGTCGGGCTATGCCGCCGGCTTCACGGCCCAGGACGCGCGCGGCCAGACCTGGTTCGTGTCGTTCGACGCGCCGTCGAACCCGCAAGGCGCCACCGCCGCCATCGTCGTCGCCACCAAGCTGTTCTGGGCGCTTGGTTACAACCAGGTCGAGAACCACCTCACCGAGGTGCGCCGCGATCGCCTGACGATCTCACCCAAGGCCACCGTGCGCCGGCCGTCGGGGAAACGCACGCCGATGAAGGACGACGACGTCGAGGCGGTGCTGGCGCGAGCCCGGCCCGGACCCGACGGCGCGTATCGCGTCGCCGCGGGACTGCTGCTGCCGGGCCGGATTCTCGGCGGCTTCCGCTACGAAGGCACCCGCCCCGACGACCCGAACGACATCGTCGATCACCAGCATCGGCGTGAGATTCGCGCGCTGCGCGTCTTCGGCGCGTGGACGAACCTGACCGACATGAAGGCCGGCAACACCCTCGACACGCTGGTGCCCGAGAACGGCCGGCAGGTGGTGAAGCACTACCTGCAGGACGTCGGCTCGACGTTCGGCGTCGGCGCGGCCGGACCGCACGACTGGAGCGAAGGCTGGGAGTACGTGCTCGAGACGGCGCCGGCGATGCGGCGGCTGTTCTCGCTCGGGTTGTGGCTGAGCCCGTGGCAGACGGCACGCATGGACGACAACCCCGCCATCGGACGCTTCGAGGGCGATCGGTTCGAGCCGGCGACGTGGCGGCCGCGCGCGCCGGTGCGCTCGCACGAAGAGATGCGCGACGACGATGCCTTCTGGGCCGCGCGCCGGGTGATGGCGTTCTCCGACGCGATGATTCACGCCGCGGTGGGCACGGCGTCGTTCTCGGACCCGGCGGCGGCGCGCCTGCTGGAATCGATCCTCACCAAGCGTCGCGACGCGATCGGCCGCACCTATCTGCCGCGCCTCAACCCGATCGTCGATCCGGCGCTGGGCGCGGCCGGACTCTCGCTGCACAACGCCGCCGTCGATCACGGCGTGGCGACGGCGCCGGCGCGCTATCACGCGCGGTGGTTCGCGTTCGACAACGCCACCGGCGAGTCGCGCGAGCTGGGGGTGACGTCGAGCGCGACGACGACACTGCCCGTGCCGTCCGACGCCCTCGCCCGTGCCGGCGCCTACGTGCGCGTGGATCTCTGGTCCGAGCACGGGGACCACAAGGCGTGGACGACACCGGTGGAGACCTACTTCCGCCGTGACGCCGCGAGTTGGACGCTCGTGGGGCTCACACGTCAGAAGAACTGACACGGCCGGCGGGCTCGCCGCTACCCGCTTTCTTTGACTACGCCGGCAGCGCCACCGGATGGCGCTGCTGCACTACCGCCGCCAGCGTCAACACGCCCTCTTCGTCGAGCGGGCGTCCGACGATCTGCATGCCTACCGGCAGGCCACGTGTGTCGAGTCCCACCGGCACCGACGCGATCGGCAGGCCCGCGAGACTCAGCAGGAACGTCGGCGCGAACCAGTCGACGTAGGTGCGCATCGGCCGGCCGGCGACCTCGGTGGGGAAGTTCTGCTCCACGGGAAAGGGCGGCACTGCCGTCGTCGGCGTGAGCAGGAAGTCGACGTCCTCGAAGAGCGCGCGCAGGCGCTGCCACAGGCCGCCGCGCGCGTGGTGCGCCTCGGCCAGGGCGCGCGGATCGAGCGCGAGGCCGGCATCGACGTTGGCGCGGACGTTGACGCCGAAGTCGTCGAGACGATCGAGGCGGCCGGCCATCGCCGCCAGGAACCACTCGGCGCGCAGCGTGATGAAGGTGTCGCGCCACGGCGAGAGGTCCAGCGCCACGTCGTCGACGAGCGCGCCCACGTCGCTCAGGCCGAACGCCGCCGCCCGGCAGCGCGTCTCGATCGAGGCGTCGACGCCGATCGCGGCGATGTCGGGGCAGTAGGCGACACGCACGCCGGGCTCGGGCCGTGATTCGGCGGCGGCGACGAAGTCGCGTCCGCGCGCCGACGATCCCAGGGGCGCTCCCGGTGAGGGGCCCGCCATCACCTGCAGCATCAGCGCGACGTCCCCGACGGTTCGGCCCATCGGGCCGGCGACGGAGATCGTGTCCCACACCCAGTCGACCGGGTGCTGCGGGACGAGCCCGGGCGACGGCCTGAGCCCCACCACGCCGCAGAACGCCGCCGGCAGGCGCAGCGAGCCGCCGAGGTCGGTGCCGTCGGCCAGGGCGATCATCCCGGCAGCCAGGGCGGCGGCACCGCCGCCGGTCGAACCGCCCGAGGTGAGGGCCGGATTCCACGGATTCCGCGTGGCCCCGAACACCGTGTTCCAGGTGTTGGCGCCGGCGGCGAACTCGGGGACGTTGGTCTTGCCCAGCACGATGGCGTCCGCCGCCCGCAGCCGTTGCACGACCACCGCGTCGTCGCCGGGGACGTGGGTGGCGTGGATGGGGGAGCCATAGGTGGTCCGCAGGCCGGCCGTCGGCGTGATGTCCTTGATGCCCACGGGGACACCGGCCAGCGGCCCGGCCGGCTCCCCGGCATCGAGGCGCGCGTCGAGGGCCCGGGCCTCGTCGATCGCCCGGGGGTTCAGCGTCACGACGGCGTTCAAGGCCGGATTCCGCTCGGCCACGCGCGCCAGCGCGGCCGCCATCACGTCTTCGGCGCGCAGGCGCCGGGCGGCGACCTCGCGGGCAATGGTGGTGGCGGTCAGCGACATGGCGGCCGCATCATCCCACGGTCGAGAGGTTGAACCTTTTGAGCCGCGAGGCCGTCTCTAGCCACACAGGCTATATCCACAGTGGCTACAGTAACGACCGACGACCCGACCCCCGAGACCTTGCTGCCGTTGCCCCCGGCGACGCTGCACATCCTGCTGGCCGTGGCCGACGTCGACCGGCACGGCTACGCCATCATCCAGGAAGTCGCCGCCCGCACCGGCGGCGAGGTGCGGCTCAGCGCCGGCACCCTCTACCGTTCCATACAGCGAATGGTCGAGTTGGATCTCATCGAGGAGACGGACCAGCGTCCGGCCGCGGGAGACGACGACGAGCGGCGACGCTATTACCGCATCACGCCGTTCGGCCGCGACGTCGCCTGCGCCGAGGTCGAGCGTCTGCAGTCGCTGGTGAATCTGGCGCGCACCTGCGGTCTGGCGCCGCGGAGGGTCTGACCATGTGGGCCTACCGCCTGCTGCTGCACCTCTATCCGGCGCCGCTGCGCGACGCGCACGGCGACGAACTGGTGGCCCTGCTGCGTCACGACCTCGCGCAGGCGAGCGGGCCGCGCCGCGTCTGGATCGTGCTGGCCGCGATCGTCGACGCGGTGAAGAACGCCTTCCTCGCGCACGTCGAGATGACCGGGCACGACGTGGCCGACACCTGGCGCACCGCCCGGCGGAGTCCGGGCTACGCCTGGGGCGTCGTGCTGGTGACGGCGCTCGGCGTCGGCGCGGCCACCGCGTCGTTCTCGCTCGCGGACCACGTGCTGGTGCGTCCGCTGCCGTTTGCCGAACCCGATCGGCTCGTGAAGCTGTGGCAGGACCAGTCCTCGCGCGGCTACTCGCGCATGGAGCTGTCGCCGGCCAACTACGACGACTGGAAGCGACAGTCGCGGTCGTTCACGTCGATGGCGTCGTTCTCGACGCAGTCGGTGAACGTGATCACCGCGAGCGGGCCGCAGCGCCTCAGCGGCGCCGTGGTCAACGCCTCGTTGTTCGACACGCTCGGCGTCGGCGCGGCGATGGGCCGCACGCTCCTGGCCGATGACGACCGCGACGCCGCCACGCCGGTTGCCGTGTTGAGCGATCACCTGTGGCGCGCGTCGTTCGGCGCGTCGCCGGACGTCCTGGGCACGACGCTTTCGTTGAGCGGCACGGCCTACGTCGTCGTCGGCGTGATGCCGCCGGGGTTCGAGTACCCGACACGCACCGTCGACCTGTGGATGCCGTTGCGAGTCACGCCCGCCGACTACGCCGACCGCACCAACGTCTACCTGCAGGTGGTGGCGCGGCTCGCGCCCGGCGTCACGATCGAACAGGCGCGCGCGGATCTCGGGGCCGTGGCCGCCGGACTCGCCAGGGCCTATCCGAAGGAGAACGACCGCACCGGCGCCACCGTGATCTGGCTGCGCGACGAGGTGACGCGGCAATCGCGCACGATGCTGCTGGCGCTGGTGGGCGCATCGGCCGCGGTGTTGCTGATCGCCTGCGCGAACCTCGCCAGCCTGCTGCTCGCGCGCGCCGTCGCCCGCCAACGCGAGCTGGCGGTACGGCTCGCGATGGGCGCGCGTCCGCGCCGGCTGGCGCGCCAGGTGCTGACCGAGAGCGTCACGCTCTCGACCTTCGGCGGCGCGGCGGGCGCGGCGCTGGCGATCTGGATCGTGCCGGTGGCGGCGGCGCTCGTGCCGACGACGCTGCCGATCGCGGAGGCGCCGGCGGCGGACCTGCGCATGCTCGGCCTCGCGCTGCTGGCCGCCATCGGCACCGGCGTCGGCTTCGGCCTCGTGCCGGCCTGGCGCGTGGCGCGCACGCCGACGGGTGGGGAGCTGCGGCACGGCGCGCGCGTCTTCGGCGCCAGGAGCACCGAGCGCCTGCGCGGCCTGTTCGTGGCCGGCGAGGTCGCCGTCGCCATGGTGCTGCTCGTCACGGTGGGCCTGTTCCTGAAGGCGCTGTGGCAGGTCCGCGACATCGAGCCCGGATTCGAGCCGGCCGGCGTGCTCACGGTGCGCACGACGCTGCCGCTGCCGAAGTACGAGACGGTCGCGTCGCGCGAGCAGTTCTACCGGCGCGTGATGGATGACATCCGCGCATTGCCGGGTGTGGAGCGCGTGGCCTACACGAGCTTCCTGCCGATGGTGATGGGCGGCGGCATCTGGCCCGTGCTCGATGGCCGCACGACGGTGCCCGAGGACGCGCGCTTTGCGAGCGTGCGCTTCGTCACGCCCGGCTACTTCGAGGCGATGCGCATTCCGCAGGTGCGCGGACGCGACGTGGCCGACACCGATCGGCAGGACACGCAGGCGGTGGCGGTGGTGAGTCGATCGTTCGCCGACCTCTACTGGCCGAACGAAGATCCGCTCGGCCGATCTTTCACCATCGCCCTGCAGCCGCGCGTCGTGGTGGGAGTCGTGGGTGACGTCAAGGTGCGCGGCCTGGAGCGCGTCAGCGAACCGCAGGTCTACATGCCGGCCACGCAGATGCGCGACGGCGGGCTCGTGTTCTACGTGCCGCAGGATCTCGTCGTGCGCGTCGCGACGGCGCCAGCCACGCTGGTGCCGGCGGTGCGCGCCGCCGTGCAGAAAGCCGATCCCGAGCAGCCGATGTCGGACGTGCGGCTGATGACCGACGTCGTCGATCGGCAGACCGCGTCACGCAGCACGCAGGTCTCGGCCCTGCTGGCGTTCGCCGGCGTGGCGGTGGTGCTGGCGTTCCTCGGCATCCACAGCCTGCTGGCCTACGTGGTGGCGGCGCGCACCCAGGAGATCGGCGTGCGGATGGCGCTCGGCGCCACGCGCACCGGCGTGCTCGCGCTGGTGTGGAAGCGGTCGGCCCAGCTCACGCTGGCGGGCGCGGTCGTGGGCCTCGGGGCCGCGTGGGCCGCGAGCCGGTCGTTCCAGGCGCTGCTGGCCGGCATCAGCGCTGCCGACGTCACCACCTATGGCGTGGCCGCGGCGCTGGCCGTGTCGATCGGCTTCGCCGGCAGTCTCGTGCCGGCCTGGCGCGCGATGCGTGTCGATCCCGTGGCGGCGATGCGCGACGAATAGGCGCGTCGCCCACGCGATCAGCGCAGCGCGATGCCGACGGTCGCGGCCAGGCGGATGTGCGGCTCCCAGCCGAGCCGAGCGTCGCCGCCGAGGAACACCCGCTCGTTGACCCAGGTCCGCACGCCGAGCCCGAAGGTGTAGGCGCCCTCGGTGGTCGAGTAGTTCTCGGTGAAGAACCGGTCGGTGTGGCGGAAGAAGCCGCCGCCCACGAGCAGGTATGGGGTGGTGCGGCGGGGGCGATCCGCCGTGGGCTTCAGGAAGTCGAGCACGAGATTGACCGTGCCGACGAGATCGCGATCGGCGTCGGGCCCGGCCATGTATTGCAACTCCGGGCCGATGCTCAGCCGCGGCGTCAGGTAGTAACGGGCGCCGAGGCCGCCCAGGGCATGGTGGACGATGCCCTCGTCGCCGAACCCCGCCCACCCGGCGGCGATCTCCACGACAGGCGTCGGTCGGAGAGACGGCGCAGAGGTCGGCGGAGGGGCCGGGGCAGGCGCCTGGGCCAGCGCCCGGCCAGCCGTGACGGCCAGGGCCGCGAGAACGAACGCAAGACGAACGATGACGTGCATGTCGATGTGCTCCACCGGCTAATGCGCAGGGACCCGGCGGATGGGCTCACGCACCGGGAGGCCGGAACACGGAGCCGCTCCGGCGCTGGTCGCGGGCTCTGACCGCGCCGGTATCATTGGCGCCGTGACCCTAGCGCTCACGGTCCTGGGGGTCGTGGTGGCGGCACTCGGCCTGATCCTCATGGCCGCGCCGGTCGTGCCGGCGCTGGCAGTGGTCTTCCTTGGAGTGACGCTCGTCGCCTGGGCCGACGGCTTCGCCCGCATCGGCTGGCCCATGCTGGCCGTCCTGCTCGCGCTCACCGTGGTGGGCTCGCTCGCCGACAACGTCGCCGCGCTGTTCGGGGCCCGCAAGGCGGGCGCGTCGACCTGGGGAGTCGTGGGCGCCGGCGTCGGTATGCTGGCCGGCCTGCCGTTCGGCCTCCCCGGGGTCATCCTGGGTCCCGCCGTGGGCGCGTTCGCGCTCGAGTTCATCCGCAATCCCGACCTGCGGCGCGCCGGCCTGGCCGGACTGGGCGGGCTTGCCGGATTCGTGCTGGGCATCGTGGCGCGCTCGTTCTTCGGCGGCCTGATCGCCGGCCTCGCCCTGCTGGCCTACTTCTACTGACCGCCGGGCCGGCGCACGATACTCAGGCCGGGCAGGCCGGGCCACGGATGTTCCGGGGCGCGCCTGACGCTAGTTCTACAGATGCCGACTGCACGACGCTGTTCCGGATGCGGGGCCGCCCTGGGCGTGCCCACCGACGACGATCTCACCATCGTCTGCACGTTCTGCGGCCTGCGCCACGACCTGAACCAGGTGGCGGGCATGCCTGGCGCGGTGACGATCGAGGTCGGGCCACAGGTGCGACGGGCCAGCACCGCCGTGGTCATGTCCATGGTCGCCGTGGTCGCTCTGGCCGTCGGCGGCGGACTCTTCATCGCGTATCGGAGCTCGATGGCCATCACGTCGACGGTGCAGCAGGCCACGACCCTGGCGACGCAACGGATCGTCGAGACGGCACGCGCGCTGCCGCCCTCCGAGCTCGCCACGTCCACCTCGTTCGGGTGGAAGGACGTGGCCACCGAGCCGCCACCGGGCGGCTACGCCTCGTTCGAACCGGTGGCGGCGCTGCCGTGGGCCCTGGCGATCGCGCGCGGCTGGGCCTCGGACGCCGTGCTCACGCGCATCGACGTCGGCCGCGTGGCGGCCACGGGCGTCGTCGATCTGGCGGGCGAGGACGTCAGCGGCTATCGTTTCCGCTCGCCGGCGCGTGAGCGCCGCTGGCGTCAGGAGACCGATGCGGGCTCGAAGAGCACGACGACCACCGAGCTCATGCTGCAGCTCAAGGGCACCACGCTGCGGGCACTGGTCAGTGGCGACAGCCGCGACGAACCAGAGGCGCCGGCGCCGGCGAGCCTGCCGTTGCCCGCACTGCTCGAGCGCGCGCGCACGGGGAAGGGCTTCGGCGACCGCCCGTTCTACGGCGGCTACATGATTCACCTGCCGCGCGAAGGCTGGGCATGGTACTTCCGTGCGCCGAGCGGCGACAGCTTCCCGAGGGTGCGGGCGAGGGACGGGCGGGTCTATCCGTACTAGCGGCTGGTTCCGCGCCGCTACTCGATCCGCTTGATC
This sequence comes from uncultured Acidobacteriota bacterium, assembly GCA_902826065.1. Taxonomy (GTDB): domain Bacteria; phylum Acidobacteriota; class Vicinamibacteria; order Vicinamibacterales; family UBA2999; genus CADEFD01. The sequence continues at coordinate 37,247 of CADEDM010000013.1, forward strand.
CGCCCCGGCCCGGCGTCCGTGAGCGCTTGCGTCAGCGGGCGCGAATCGGCGTCTGCGCCGGGATTGGCGACACCGACGAGGATGTAGCCGTCGCTGATCTCGGGGTCGTAGAAGCGCGGCAGACGGCGCGGCAGACGGGCGCTGATGAAGAGCGTGACCACTGTGGCGAGGATCGCGCCCAGCATCGTCATCTCGAAGATCACGATGAGGTTGGGCCACGGCGCCACGATCGGCATGCCGCTGGTGCGCAGCGGCCACGAGAGCTGCGTCAGTCGCGTCAGCCAGTAACCTGCGGCCAGCCCCACGACGCCGCCGGCCACGGCCACGGTGAAGAGCCAGTCGGCCTTGTCGCGATGGCTGAACTCGAAGTCCTCGAACGGCTCCGAGGACATCACCACGATCCGGCCGTCGGGCACGCCCGCCGTACGCAGCCCGTCGACCGCACGCTGCACCACTTCAGGATCGTCGTAGAGCGCGTAAATCGCCGTCATGGCCGGGCCTTCGAGAGTTCCGGCAGCTCGTGCTCCGGCGCAGCCGTCGCCGCCGGATGCGGCTGGTTGCCGACCCTCATCTCCCAGATCGAGATGATGGGCACGACCTTCGCGAACAGCGTGTAGAGCAGCGCCATCGCGGCAAAGGTCGACGCCATGACGATGACCTCGACCGGCTGCGGCGTGTAGCCGCCCCACGTGTACGGCAGCTGCTTGTTCGAGAGCGACGGCACGATGATGAGGAAGCGCTCGAGCCACATGCCGACGACGACGCCGGACGCCGCGACCACCGCGCCGAACCCGATGCGCATGCGGCGGAAGGGCAGCAGCGCCAGCGGCAGCACGAAATTGCAGCACACCATCGTCCAGAAGAGCGGCGAGTAGAGGCCACGCTGCGTCGACCAGAACGCCGCCATCTCGTGCGGCTCGTTGCCGTACCACACCGTGATCCGCTCCGCGGTCACGAAGTAACCCCACAGCAGCGCCATGAGCAGCAGCAGCTTCGCCAGATTGTCGAAGTGGATGTCCTGCAGGTAGTCGTGCAGCCTCAGCATGCGGCGCAACACCGTCATGGCGAGGATGAGCGCGGCGATGCCGCTGAAGATCGCGCCGGCCACGAAGTACGGCCCGAAGATCGTGGAGTGCCACATCGGCACCTGGGCCATCGAGAAGTCGAACGACACGATGGTGTGCACCGACACCGCCACCGGGATGATGGCGATGGCCATGATCTGCATCGCCGCCTCGAGCCGGTTCCACTGCTGCGTCGTCCCCTGCCAGCCCATGGCCAGCAGGCCGTAGATGCGCTTGCGCAGGCCGACCGCGCGATCGCGCACCAGCGCGAAGTCGGGAATCATCGGCAGCATGAGGAACAGCAGACTGCCGGTGAGATAGGTGTTGATGGCGAAGAAGTCCCACACCAGCGGCGAGCGGAAGTTCGGCCAGATCGAGCCCTGGCTCGGGTAGGGCGCGACCCAGTAGAAGAGCCACGGCTTGCCCAGGTGGATGATCGGGAAGATGGCGCCGATCATCAGCGCGAACACCGTGATCACCTCGGCGCAGCGCGTCACCGGCCGGCGCCAGCGCGCATTCACCAGCCGCAGAATCGCCGAGATCAGCGTGCCGGCGTGGCTGATGCCGATCCAGAAGACGAAGTTAGTCTCGTGGAAACCCCAGAACACCGGCCAGTTCACGCCGGCCACGCCCATGCCGTGCCACATCTGGTAGGCCCAGGCCGTGAGGCCGGTGAGCACCACGGTGCCCAGCGCCGCGACGGCGAGGTAGAACCAGACGCCCGTGTTGAACAACGGGCGCAGCAGGTCGTCGGCGAGCGGGTTGTTACGCGTCCGACTCATTCCAGGGTTGCCTCTGCAGGTAGGTCACCTTCGGCTCGGCGCCGAGGTCCTCGAGCAGCTTGGTGCCACGCGGCGAGTGCGCGAGGCGCGCCGCCCGGCTCTCGTGGTCGTTGAGGTCGCCGAAGATGATCGCGCCCGACGGGCAGGCCTGCGCGCACGCCGGCTGGATGTCGCCGTCTTTCAGCTCGCGATTCTCGGTGGCCGCCGTGCGCTTGCCGGTCTTGATGCGCTGCACGCAGAACGTGCACTTCTCCATCACGCCGACTTCGCGCACCGAGACGTCGGGGTTGAGCTGCAGGTGCAGCGGCTTCTCCCACTGCGGGTTGAAGAAGTTGAAGAAGCGGACGTTGTAGCTGCAGGCGTTGGCGCAGTAGCGCGTGCCGATGCAGCGGTTGTAGACCTGCGCGTTCAGGCCCTCGTCGGTCTGGTGCGCGGCATACGTCGGGCACACCGCCTCGCACGGCGCGTTGTCGCACTGCTGGCACAGCACCGGACGGAACTTCACCTTCGCGTCCGGATACTCGCCTTCCCAGTAGCGCTCCACGCGCATCCAGTGCATGGCGCGGCCGTTGGCCGCTTCCTGCGGGCCCACCGTCGGAATGTTGTTCTCGGCGTGGCAGGCCGTGACGCAGGCCTCGCAGCCGGTGCAGCGGTCGAGGTCGACCACCATGCCCCATCGATGTGCCATGGCTATCCCCGTCCCCGGGTGTGTGCGGGGCGCTCGCGAGTCGCGCCGGCGAAGAGAATCAGGCGGCCGTCGGGCGGGCCCGCCTTCGTCACGGCCACGCGCGTCGCGGCCCAGGCGTGCGCACCGGTGGCGGCGTCGGTCGACGGCGCGAGCACCGCAAAGGGACTGGCGCCGCGTCCGGTGGCGTAACGCGTGAACGTCTTGTGCCCCTGTCCGGCCGGCATGGCGACGGCGTCAGGCCCGATGCCAGGCGACAGCACCGCCGGGGCCTGCAGCCGGCCGTGCGCGGAGACGACGTCCACGAGATCGCCGTCGGCGATGCCCAGCGTCGCCGCCGTGGCCGGGTTGATCTCGAGCCACGTGCTCCACATCGCAGTCGTGAGCGGGTCTGGAAGCTCCTGCATCCACGGCAGGTGGGCGAGTGAGCCGTCGCCGAATGCCTGCGAGGCGAACGGCAGGAAGTGGAGCGGGAACTTCGCGGCGTCGCCGTCGAAGCCGGGGGCTGACCAGGGCCGTGGGGCCGCGGCGGCCACCGCGACCGCCGAGGCCGGTCTGGACGCGCGCGCCGTGGCGGGCGTGGCTGCCGCGGGCTCCGCCTGCACCATCTCCTGGAACGTCTGCCACGGCAGCGGCGGATCGAGCGGACGGGCCAGCTTGCGGCTTACTTCGAGCAGGAGATCGGTGGTGGCGCGCGTGTCGTAGAGCGGCCGCATCGCCGGACCGGCCACCGTCGTGACCGCGGCGAGCGCCCCCGATTCCGGGGCCGCGTCGACCCATGACTCGAGGAACGAGTGGTCGGGCAGCAGCAGGTCGGCGTACGCGCTCGTGTCGTCGACGAAGCTGCCGACGCTGGCGATGAACGGAATCGCGGCCAGCCACGCGCCGACGTTGGCGCCGGGAGGCAGCGTGAGCGCGGGATTGGCGCCGTCCACGAATAGCAGCCGCGGCGTGGCCTCGCGCACGTGGGTGGCGAGGTCGGTCGCCGGCGCCTCGACCGGCGACGCGAGCGGCGTGAAGTGCACACCGCCGGGCGTGCCCACGGCGCCGAGCAGCGCGTTGAGTGCATTGACCGCCAGCGCCTGCGCGAGGCCGTTGGTATGCGCGAGCGCCTGTCCGCCGATGGCGGCCACGGCCGGGCCGTGTTCGGCCATCTCGCGCGCGAGCCGCTCGAGACGCTTGGCGGACACGCCGGTCAGCCGTTCGACGGTGTCGGGCGCGTAATCGGCCAGGCCTTCGCTCCAACCGGCGATGAGTGCTCCGGCGGCTCCCGCCGCAGACGCCGGCCGCAACCCGGCCGCGATGATGGCCCGCGCGAGACCCAGGGCCACAGCCCCTTCCGTGCCGGGACGCGCCGCCACCCACTCGTCGGCGCTGGCGCCGGTCTGCGACATCCGCGGCTCGACCTGCACGAACTTCGGCCGGATGCCACGCTGTTCCTGGCGCATCCGCCCGTAGGCCACGCTGTGCGCCAGCGGCGAATTCCACGTGCCCAGGAAGTCGGCCCCGAAGTTCACCAGGTAGCGTGTGTGCGCCAGATCCCACGTCGGCAACTGGTAGTGGCCGAAGCTGAGCGCGTTGGCGCGGCGCAGCACGCCGTCGTCGAACGGCTCGTACCAGATCGGCGCGCCGGCCCCGAGGCCCTGGAGGAATCGCGCGACCAGCTCGGCGCGGCGGCCACGGCGCGGACGGCCGACGAACGACACGGCGGTGGCCTGGCCCGCGGCGACGGCCTCGTCGAGACGTCCGGCCAGCGTGGTGATGGCCTCGTCCCAGGTGATCTCGGCGAACTGGCCACTGCCACGCTCGCCGGTGCGCTTCATCGGCGCGACGAGGCGATCGGGGTGATACGTCACCTGCACGGCCGCCTGGCCGCGCACGCACAGCCGCCCCTGGCTGATCGGATGCGCGGGGTCGCCTTCGAGCTTCTTCACCAGCGGCATTCGCATCACGCCCGCCGTGCCGTTGCGGAGGACCTCGGCGTCGCCGTCCATCACCCGCGCCTGCACGCCGCAGCCGGCGGCGCACAGCGGACAGATCGAGGGCCGCCATTCGGCGATGCCGGGGACGATCTCCTCGTCGGGGATGAAGCGGACGATCTGGTTCTCGGGATTGCCGCAGGCCGTGAGTGCGGCGGTCGTGCCGGTGACGGCGGTGACCTTGAGGAAGCGACGGCGATCCATGGGGGGCGTCACGGAGGGAGCCTCAGTAATGACAGGTCAGGCAGTCGTTCGACGCCTTCTTCTCGCGATGACAGTTCACGCAGAAGCTCATGTCCATGTTCACCTGGCGCGTGGCGACCTCCTGCTGGCGCATGTCGCCATGGCAGGTCGAGCACTCGACCTTGGCCGTGATGTGCGGCTGGTGCTCGAAGCGCACATGCGCCTCACGCGGGTAGTCGTAGACGCGCTGCCAGGCGAAGTCGAGGCCCCTGGTCTGCATGTCGGCCATCGATTTCACGAGCGGCTTGTCGGTGGCGATGGCGGCGTGGCACGTCATGCAGGTGCTGATGCCCGGGATGCCTGCCCGCGGCCCCGACTCGACACCCTGATGGCAGTCGACGCAGGCGAGATCCTGCGCCAGGTGGATGCGGTGACTGTATGCGAACGGTTGCACCGGATCGGCGCGCAGGCCGAAGTGCGTTCGGGTCGCGTCGGCCAGGCTCGATCGCGCCGGCGTGTAGACCGACGACGTACCCCAGCGCGAACGCGCAGCGACACGCGCCGCACGCACCTGCTCCGGGGGATTGCTCCAGTCCGCGCACGCAGCCGTGCTCAGGGCGAGCACGGCTACCGCCAGCCACGCCTTCACGCGGCGCCTACTTCGCCGCGCCGAGGCTGCGGACGTAGTTCACGACGTGCCAGGAATCCTGGTCGGTGAGCTTGCCCTTGAAACCCTTCATCTTGAACTCGGGGCCGGCGCCTTCCTGGATGACGACGAAGATCTCGCCGTCGCTCGAGCCCCGCGTCCACGCGGCGTCGGTCAGGTCCGACGCCCCCATCGACTTCGCGGCCGCCGTATCGGCCTTGCCGGTGGCGCCGTGGCACATGCGGCACTGCTTTTCATACAGCGCCTTGCCCGCGGTGATCGAGGCCGGGTTCGAGGCCACCGGATTCTTCATCTTGGCCGCGGCCGCGCGCGGCGTGGTCTGCGCAGCGGCCAACGTGCCTACGAACAGACAGACCAGCAGCCCGCTCGCTACTGCCATTCCCTGACGCATTCCCATCCGCTCCCTCGCGTGTGGCGCACACGACATGCGACCGTCGGCGCTATCCAATAACTCTAGGTAATGGATCGGCGACAATCGAGCGCGGATCGTTACATATGCCGGGACGGAATGCAACACGTTGTAACCCGTACGCGGCGTTGCGTTACACGCGGGTTGGGCGTTCGAGCACCCAGGTGGTCATGCAGCGCTGGCCCTGCACCACGGTGGTCTTCAACGGGTCGAGAAGCCGAGCGCCCAGACTGGAGGTGGCGGTCATCAGCCGCGCCTCGTCCACCAGGTAGCGGTCGCTGCCGTCGGGCAGCCGGAAGCGGCCGTCGCCCAGCGGCGCGGCGCGACCCTCGAGACCGATCGACGACGCCAGGCGCGCGAACAGCAGGCCGCCCGGCGCCAGCACGCGCCACATCTCGTCGACCATGGCGTCGAAGTGCGCGTGGTCGCGGGCGAAGTGCAGCACCGCGCTGCTGAGCACGGCGCCGAACGCGGCGTCGGCGAAGGGCAGGCGCTCGACTGGCGCGACGGCGAGGCGATCCTCGGCCAACGGGCGCCCGAGTGACGCCGCCAGCGCCCGCACCTCGGCGACGGCCCGCGCATCGCGATCCGTTGCCCACACCTCGAAGCCTTCGCGCAGCAGGTAGACGAGATTGCGTCCGGTGCCGCAGCCGGCGTCGAGCACGCGCTGCGCCGGCGTGAGACGTCCGCGGAGCAGCTGGTCGAACAGATAGATGTCGATATGGCCGAACTGCTCGAGCAGCGGCGAGGAGGCCGTCATGGCAGGGGCCGCGCCGGCCGCAGGCGGCGGAGCTTGCCGAGCGGGGCCACGAACGCGGCGTCCTTGCGGCACAGCCAGTGCTGCTCGAACAGCTCGAGGGCGTGGTCCCGGTGCAGGGGGCAGATCGGCCACTCGGCGCCGGTGGTGGCGCGCAGCGCCTCGCGCACGCGGGCCGCGGTGGCTGAGAATGACGCGTCGGGCGAGAGTCCGGCTGCCGTGGAGTCCTGGGCGGCCTCGCGGTCGACGACCGCCCTGAACTCCTTCCCGACGCCGCGACGCACGTCGTCGCGCAGCCGCTCGATCGCCTTCGGGAGGCCTTTGGCGTCGACCGGCGTGTTGCGACAGATGATGACGCCATCGTCGTCGACTCGCGGCCGCAGACACGGGCTGAACTGCAGCGCTGCTCCGTTCCCGGAGGCCTCGACGCGCTGGGGATCGCCGAACCGCGTCAGCGCCAGCCCGTCGAAGACCGTGGCGTCCACGCCGGCCACCTGCCAGACGGCCCATGCGGCGCGCCGCTGCCGCTTCGCCTCGAGCACGCAGCGCACCGCTGCTTGGATCTGCCTGCGCGTCGCCGGCGGCGGTCCGCTCGGGTCACCCGTGAGGATGAAGATCCCGCAGTGCCGGTCGACCGGCCCGGTCACGCCCTCGATCTCGCCCGTCAGCAGCGTGACGGCGGCATTGCGCCGCTCCTCGACGCCGGTCTGGGTCTGCGCACGCGCAGCCGTCGCCAGCGACAGCAGCAACGTGGCCGTGATGCGTGCGCGTCCCCGGGTCACTTTCCTGGATTGTACGTACGCTCGGTGTGGCCCTCGAGCTGCTTCGGGTAGAAGTAGACCTCGCGCAGGTTGCCGGTGGCGTAGCGGTCGGCCTGGTCGTTGAAGTGCTTCGACGTCACGTCGCTGCTCAGCCCGCCCGCCGTCACCGCCCTCGCGGCCACGCCGTCCTTGCCGAACTCCACCACCGCCACGAAGCTGTTGCCGCTCGTGCCGTAGATCTTCTTGCTGCCGTTGTAGCTGCGGGCGCCGAACGACGCCAGCGAGCCCCAACGCGCCGACGCGAAGCCCACCGGCGTGCTCGGCTTGCTGTCGTCGAACGGATGCACGATGGCCGGCGAGACACGCTGGAACCGGTTCACCTCGCCCCACGGCGTCGCCCACTTGCCGAAGTCGGCAGTGAGCTTGTCGACGACGCTGGAGAGGGCGTCGAGCCGCTGCTTCGGCGCCGCCTTGGTGCGCATGTATTCATAGACGCTGATCTTGGCCGCGCGGGCGGCATCGGCCGACTTCGACCACAGCTCTTCGCCCCAGAAGTAGGCGAGTGTCTGCGGCACCGAGTCGGCGCCCCAGCGGTGATCCCACTTGCGCAGCAGATCGATCGGTTCCTTGAGCTTGGCCTTCAGCGGATCCGAGGCCGGCGCCGCGTCCCAGGCCTTCACCAGGAGCGGCACCTGCGTCTCGAACTCGGGCTGCTGATTGTCGAAGATGGTCCGCGTCAGCGTATCGGGCGTGAAGTCCTTGGCGTTGGTCAGCAGCCGGAGAGCATGGACGCCGCGCGGGTTCTCGCCGTTGCGGTCGAAGTAGGCCGGGAAGGCGCTGCGCTTCTTGCTGTTGGGTCCGGCCGCCGTATAGGGCCAGTTGTTGGTGTTGTAGACCCAGCCGTTGGGCGGATTCTCGACGCTCGGACTGTCGTCCACGGCGTGCACGCCCTGCCAGTCGGTGGCCGGAGTACTGCCGTCGACGGGTTGGGTCCAGTCGAGCTTCGGATCGCGCTT
>CADEDM010000014.1:0-8571 GCA_902826065.1 uncultured Acidobacteriota bacterium
CGAGCCGGAAGTGCAGGAAGTGCCAGAGCATCTGCTTGAGATCGAGACGCTCCGGACGTCCGGCCTCGGCGTTCTCCGTCGGCACGAGACACGTCAGGTTGACAGCGAAGTTCGTCTGCAGCTGTGTGTGCTTGAAGAGGTACGCCAGCACCATCTTCTCGTCGGCGTCCTTCTTCATCTCGATGGCGATGCGGACGTCGTCGGTCGAGAGGTCCTTCACGTCGAGCAGCGGCGGCAGCTTCCGGGCGTTGATCACGTCGCCGATCTGGTTGCACAGCACCGACTTGTCGACGGTGTAGGGAATGCTGGTGATGTAGAGCGTCTTCTCGCTGCGCCCGACCGGCCCCGCCTCCCACGTGGCGCGCAGGCGGATGCCGCCGCTGCCGGTGCGATAGATCTCCTTCAGCTCGTCGGCCGAGTTCAGGATCTGGCCGCCGGTGGGGAAGTCCGGTCCCTTCACCCAGCGGCAGAGCTGCGCCACCGAGAGGTCCGGGTTGTCGAGCAGCTTCACGAGCGCCTGACAGACTTCGGTCAGGTTGTGTGGCGGGATGTTGGTGGCCATGCCCACCGCGATCCCGGTGGCGCCGTTCACGAGCAGGTTCGGGATCCGCGACGGCAGCACCACCGGCTCGGTCCGGGTGCCGTCGTAGTTCGGCCGGAAGGTGACGGTCTCCTGCTCGATCTCCTGCAGCACTTCGTCGGACAACCGCGCCAGCCGGCATTCCGTGTAGCGCATCGCCGCGGCCGGGTCGCCGTCGAGGGAGCCGAAGTTGCCCGAGCCGTCGATCAACGGGTAGCGCAGCGAGAACGGCTGCGCCATGCGGACGAGCGTCTCGTAGAGCGCCGAGTCGCCGTGCGGATGGTAGTTGCCCATCACGTCGCCGACGACCTTGGCGCACTTGCGGTGCTTGGCGTCGGCCGTGAGGTTCTGCTGCCACATCGTGAACAGGATGCGGCGCTGCACCGGCTTGAGCCCGTCGCGCACGTCGGGCAACGCGCGCGAGGTGATGACCGAGAGCGCGTAGTTCAGGTAGCGGCTCTGCGCCGCGTCGTGCAGCGCAACGGCGCCGTTGCCGTCGCCGCCGGGGCCTGAGCCCGCGCCTGAGCTCGAGCCGCTTCCGGGTCCGCCGGCGCCGCCGCCGGGCGGTGGGGGCGGCGTGGAGGGCGCGTCGCTGGAGGAGTCGTCGTCGAAGAGCGAGGGCTCTGAGGGCTTCTTGGCCATCGGGAACGGTTCAGGATACCAGTGTCGAAACCGGCGTCAGATCCAATGGACCTCGTGGCCGACGGCCGCGAGATACCGTTGGAAGCTGGCACCGCTCACTACCAGCGTCGCGGTGTTGACGTTGGGATGGAAGGCGACGTGCGCGGCGTCGCGGATCGCGACGTCGATGGCCACGGTGACGGCGTGGCCGGGATCGTTGATGAGACCGAACGGCGACACCGACCCCGGCGTCAGGCCCAGGTGCGCGGCGAGCCGCTCGGGTGAGGCGAAGCCCAGCTTCTTCTCGCCGAAGTGCTCGCCCAGGGCCTGCAGGTCGCCACGGCGCGTGAATGCCAGCACGGCGAGGAAGTGTCGCGTGCCCTTCTGGTTGCGCAGGAACAGGTTCTTGGCGTGCAGCGCGTCGATGTCGCGCCAGTAGTGCTCGGCCTCGGCCACCGTGGCGACCGGCGGGTGGTCGTGACGCACGAACCCGATCTCGTGCGCGGCCAGATACTGTTCCACCGCCGCGGCCCTGGCTGCTTCCGTCTCGTGCACGCGGAGAAATGATACCGTCCCAGCCGTGACGGTCTGGCGCCGGACGACATCCGTCGTGTTCGCGCTCGTCGGCGCTGTGGCGCTACCCGCGACAGCCGGACCGCCGGCGGTGCGTGCTGGCGCCGCGCCGGAGGCCCCGGCCGACGTCATGGTGCGGCAGTTCCGCTCGTTCGCCCTGGACGAAGTGCGGGAGTACACGGTGCGGCTGCCCGACGGCTATTCCCGTGGCGCAAGGCGGCGGTATCCCGTGGTCTACGTCCTCGACGGCCCACCGCTCGACGGCCACACGGCGGCTGCGGCGCGGGTCCTGGCGCGCGACGGCGCGGCACCCGGCCTGATCGTGGTCGGCATCCCCAACATGCAGCGTGGCAGCCGCGCCCGTGACTTCCTGCCGCCCGACATCCACTTCGAGCGGCCCGGCGGCGCATCGTTCACCGGCGGCGCCGATCGCTTCCTGCGCTTCCTGCGCGACGAGCTGGTGCCGCGCGTCGAGACCGAGTTCCAGACCACGTCGCCGCGGCTGATCGTCGGCCACTCGCTGGGCGCAATCTTCGTGACGTGGTCGCTCACCGTGGCGCCCGCGCTCTTCGACGCGCGCTTCGCGCACAGCCCCGCCATCTGGCGCGACGAAGACGTCGTCGTGCACGGGTTGAGCCGCTGGCTCACGGAGACGCGCCACGGCGATCGCTTCCTCTACTTGAGCGTCGGCGCCAACGAGGGGCCGGACATGCAGAGCGCCTACCACAAGCTGCACGCGCTGTTGAGCGCGAAGGCAGCCGCGGCGGGCCTGAGGTGGCAGGCGGCCATCACGCCCGATGCCGTGCACGAGACCAATGTCGAACGGGCGTCGCTGCCGGCGCTGCGCGCCTACTTCGCGCCATCCGGAAGCGGACGGCCGCGCGGCTGAGTCGAGGAGGTTTCCGCCATGGCACCCGACCTGACGCGACGCGAGTTCCTGGGCTCCACCGGAGGCGCGGCATTGACCGGCGCCGCCGCCCTGAGGTGGCGCCAGGCGCTTCGTCCGAACCTGCTGTTCGTCCTGGCCGACGATCTCGGCTACGGCGATCTGAGCTGCTACGGGCGGCCGGACTACCGCACGCCGGTGCTGGACGCGCTGGCCGGCGAGGGGCTGCGGTTCACGAGCAACTATGCCGCGGCGCCGGTCTGCACCCCGACACGCTGTGCGCTCGCCACCGGACGCTATCCCCAGCGGGTCGAGGTGGGCTTGTACGAACCCCTGACCGCGCAGCATCTCGACAAGGGACTGCCGCCCGATCATCCGACGGTCGCGTCGCTGCTGGCCGCCGCGGACTACGAGACCGCGCTCATCGGCAAGTGGCACCTGGGCTGGAAGCCGGAGTTCGGCCCGAACCGGCACGGCTATCAGCACTTCTACGGGGTGCTGAGCGGAGCCGCCGACTACTTCACCCATCGGTCCGCCGACTCGTCCGGCTCGGACCTCTGGGACGACCTCGCGCCGATCGATCGCGTTGGCTACCTCACCGACCTGTTGTCCGATCGCGCGGCCGAGTTCGTGTCGCAGCGGCGGTCACGGCCGTTCTTCCTGAGTCTGCATTACACGGCGCCGCACTCGCCGTGGGAGGGCCCGGAAGACGAGGCCATCGGTCACGCGTCGCACGGTCCGGGCCCGATGACCGACGGCGGTTCGCTGGCCATCTACGGCGCCATGGTGAAGAGCATGGACGCCGGCATCGGCCGCGTCCTGCAGGCACTGAACCGCGCCGGGCGCGACCGCGACACGCTCGTCGTCTTCACCAGCGACAACGGCGGCGAGCGGTACTCGTTCAACTGGCCGTTCTCGTTCCAGAAGATGTATCTGTGGGAGGGCGGCATTCGGGTGCCCGCCATCGCCCGCTGGACCGGGGTCATCCCCGCCGGCCGCGACACCAGCCAACCGGCGATCACGATGGACTGGACGGCGACGATGCTCGCCCTCGCCGGCGCCGCGGCGGCGCCGGGCTATCCCCTCGACGGCGAGGACCTCCTGCCGCTCCTTCGCGATCCGGGACGTCGTTCCGAGCGCGCGCTGTTCTGGCGGACGCGGGCCCGGGCCGCGGCGAGGGTCGGCCGCTGGAAGTACGTGAAGGACGGCGAAACCGAAGGCCTGTTCGATCTCGACGTCGATCCCGGCGAGAAGACCAACCTGCGAGCACAGCGCCCGGCCGAGTTCGCCCGCGTGACGTCGGCGTTCGCCGAATGGGACAGGACGCTGCTGCCGCGGCCCTGACGGCGCAGTCGTCAGGCGTCGGGCACGAGCTTGCCGGGGTTCATCAGGTTCTTCGGGTCGAGCGCCCGCTTCACCTGGCGCATCACGTCGAGCGCCACGGCGCCGTGCTCCTGCTCGAGGTACTTCAGCTTGCCGGTGCCCACGCCGTGCTCGCCGGAGCACGTGCCGCCCAGCGCCAGCGCGCGTTCGACCAGGCGATGGTTCGCCGCCGCCACGCGCTCGAGCTCCGCCGGGTCGTCCGGATCGAGCATGAAGATCAGGTGGAAGTTGCCGTCGCCGGCGTGGCCGACAAGCGGCGCGACGAGATCCGACGCCTTCAGGTCCGCCTGCGTCGCGACGATGCACTCGGCCAGGTGCGCGATCGGCACGCAGACGTCGCTGGTCCACGCCTTGGCGCTCGGGCGCGAGGCGATGGTGGCGTAGAGGGCGTTGTGCCGGGCCTCCCACAGCTTCGCGCGCTCTTCCGGCGACGTCGTCCAGCGGAACGACGATCCGCCTCGCTCGTCCGAGACTTCCTTGACCAGGCGTGCGTGCTCCTCGACCACGGCGGCGCTCGGTCCGTGGAACTCGAAGAACAGTGTCGGGGCTTCGGGGAACGACGTCTTCGAGTAGCGGTTCACCACCGCGAGCTGCGCCTCGTCGATGATCTCGATGCGAGCCACCGGCACCCCGAGCTGGATCGTCTCGATCACCGTCGTGGCGGCCGCTTCCATCGATGGGAACGTGCACACGGCGGTCGAGATCGCCTCGGGCCGTCCGTAGAGGCGTAGCGTCACCTCGGTGATGACGCCCAGCGTGCCTTCGCTGCCGACGAAGAGCCGCGTGAGGTCGTATCCAGACGCCGACTTGCGGGCCCGGCCGCCGGTGCGGATCACGCGGCCGTCGGCGAGCACCGCGGTCACACCCAGCACCGACTCGCGCATCGTGCCGTAGCGGACGGCCGCCGTGCCCGACGCCCGCGTCGCCGTCATGCCGCCGATGGTGGCATCGGCGCCCGGGTCGACCATGAACATCAGGCCGGTGTTCTTGAGGTGATCGTTGAGCTTGCGATGCGTGAGCCCCGCCTCGACGGTGACGTCCATGTCGTCGGGGCTGAGGCGCAGCACCTTCGTCATGCGCGTCAGGTCGATCGACACGCCGCCGTGGATGGCGTTGACGTGCGCCTCGAGCGAGCTGCCGATGCCGAACGGCACCACCGGCGCGCCATGCGTCGCACACACGTCGACGACGCGGCTGACCTCGTCGGTGGTCTCGGGGAACACCACCGCGTCGGGCTCGGCCGCGGCGTGCCACGACTCGCCGTGGCTGTGGTGGCCACGGACGGCAGCGGTGGTGGAGGCGCGGTCGCCGAGCACTGCGCGCAGATCGTGAACCAGGGCGGAGACGGTGTCGGGCGCGAGCGGCATGGCGGGAAAATGCAGTGGGTCGAGTGGAAGACCGCCAGTATACGCCGCGGCCCGTTCGTCGTAGAGTGGCGGTGGGGTGACTCGCGTCCCTTCCGTTCGCCGGGTCGTGCGCGCGCTGACGGCGCTCGCTGTCGTGGCCGCGGCCACGCTGGCCGGTCACGACGCGCTGGCGCGGCAGCGTCGGATGGGCACGTCGAATGCGTTCCCCATCCCCACCGAGGCGAGCTTCGACGGCGGCTTCCACTTCTGCCGCGTCGCGTTCCAGACCGGGCGGTTCCGCCGCGGCGGCAACTGGGTGGTGGACTATCCCCGCGCCGACGTCAATCTCTCGATCCGCCTGTCGGAGCTGACGAAGACGTGGGTGAGCTTCGACGCCGAGCGCGAGCCGAACCACTTCGTGCTGCAGCTCAGTGACCCGTCGCTGTTCCGCTGTCCGTTCATCATGATGACCGAGCCCGGCGGCCTCGTCTTCACCGACGAGGAAGTCGCCCGCCTGCGGGAGTACCTGTTGAAGGGCGGCTTTCTGTGGGCCGACGACTTCTGGGGCGAGGCGGCCTGGTTCAACTTCGAGCGCGAGATTCGGCGCGCGCTGCCCGATGGCCAGTTCCCGCTGCGGGAGCTGGATCGCGACCATCCGCTCTTCAACACGCAGTTCCCGGTGAAGGAAGTCGTGCAGATTCCCTCGATCAACTTCTGGGCGGGGTCCGGGGGCGACACGTCGGAATGGGGCTCCGAGAGCCGGCAGCCGCACGCCCGCGGCTTCGTCGACGCCCAGAACCGGCTGCTGGTGCTGGCGACGCACAACACCGACTACGGCGACGCCTTCGAGCGCGAAGGCGACGACCCGTCCTACTTCCAGACCTTCTCGATCGACGGCTACGCGTTCGGCATCAACGTCGTGCTCTACGCCATGACACACTGAGTTCGCCAGCCCTGCCCCGCCCGGAGTCCCCATGCTGCCACTCGCGATTGCCCTCGCCGTCGCCGCCCTCACCGCGCCCCAGGAGGCCGGCACGAAGAAGATCCCGAACGACTCGGTGGAGGTGCACGCGCGCGGCTGCCTGAAGGGCCGGGTGTTCGCCGGCGCGCCGCGCACCGAAGACGAGGGCGCCAGTGTGGGGCCCGACGTCACCGGCCGCAGCTTTCGTGTGGCCGGTCCGAAGGCGGTCATGGCCGACGTGAAGAAGCACGACGGCCACTATGTGTCCATTGTCGGCATCGTGCGCAAGACCGACCTGTCGGAACCGATGCTCGGCACCCGTGTGGGCGGGGCGCGCATCATCGTCGGCCAGCCGGGCCGCGATCCGATGCGCAGCAACCTGCCGACGCCGGCGCCCGTGCCGGTGATGGACGTCACCTCGGTGCAGTTCGTCGACACCGAATGCCCGATTCGCTGATCGAGTTCACCCGCACGTAGCGGAATGCTGCGGGCGAGCGGGCGTGGGACCGTAGGCCCATGCTGGCTGCTGCGCACGCCCCCGCCGCCCTCGACACGTATGCCTGGCCCGACGTCCATGCGCATCTCGATGCGCACGGGTGGGCGATGCTGCCGGGACTGCTGGACCGCGAGACCTGCGCCACCGTCGAGGCCTGGTATGCCGAGCCGGCGCGGTTTCGCAGCCGCATCGTCATGGCCCGGCACGGATTCGGCCGTGGCGAGTATCAGTACTTCGCGTATCCGCTGCCGGGGCTGATCGCCGACCTGCGCGAGGCGCTCTATCCGCGACTCGTCCCGGTCGCCAACGCCTGGAACGCGCGCCTCGGCGTAGCTGCCACCTACCCCGAGACCCACGCGGCGTTCATCGCGCAGTGCCATGCGGGCGGCCAGGCGCGGCCGACGCCGTTGTTGCTGCAGTACGGCGCCGGCGATTTCAATGCGCTGCACCAGGACCTCTACGGGCCGCTGGTGTTCCCGCTGCAGATGGCCGTGCTGCTCTCGGCGCCGGGACGCGACTTCACCGGCGGCGAGTTCGTGCTCACGGAGCAGCGGCCGCGGATGCAGTCACGAGCCGACGTCGTGCCCCTGACGCAGGGCGACGCGGTGATCTTCGCGGTGCACCATCGGCCGGTCGACGGCGCGCGCGGCGCCTATCGTGTGAACCTGCGACACGGCGTCAGCACGGTGCGCTCCGGGCACCGGCACACCCTCGGGATCATCCTGCACGACGCCGCCTGACGGCGCGTCGTCGCGCCCGTGGTCATCAGAAGCGCAGTCGCAGGCCGGCGGCGATCACGAATCCGCCGACGCCGATGCCGCCGTCGCCGGTGTGCTCCGGCAGGAACGAGGTGGGCAGCGGCGCCGTCGCAGGCGCGGCCTCGGGCTCGTCGAGATCCACCGAGCCATGGCTCAGGCGCGCCATCAGCCCGACGCCGACATGGCGCGAGAAGAAGCAGCTGCCGTCGACGCCGAGGTGTGCCCCGAGCGCCGTCTTCGTGACGTAGCCGCCGTCCACGGCCGCGATGGTCACGGTGTTGGTCGCTCCGGACACGCGCTGGCTGGCGTCGAGGCCGCGGGTGATGAAGTCGCGGAAGCGGAAGATCGTCGGCCCGATCAGCGCGCGGAGGTGCAGATTCTCCCGGTCGACGATCGCCCACGCCACCTGCAGGTGCACGTCGGTCTCGCTGCGGGTGGCCTCGGTCGAGGCCAGCGCGGTTGCCGACGCATTGAGCAGAGTGGGATGGGGCACCGTGACATCGAGGTCGATGGTGTAGTCGAGGGAGGTGCGGGCGGCGCTGACGCCGAGGCCGAGGCGATCGGTGATCCACAGGCCGGCGCCGACGTCGAACGTCGCCGTCGTCGCGGGAGCAGGATACGTGGCCTGGTCGACGAACGGCTGGCCGAACAACCGTCCTTCGAAGCGCCGCGACTCTTCACCGGCGGTCGACGCCGCCGCACCGAACGACACCTGTCCCCACAGACGATCGCGGCTCTGCGCCGCCACTGGCAGTGCCGTCACGCCCACGATCGCCATTGCACACAGCAGCCGCACCATGCCGTCTCCTCTACTGGCCCGAAGGGGTCCGATCCCTTCTACGCAGTGGGCGGGGAAATCCGGACATCGCGGCGGGAGGCGGGCGCGGCGCCGGCGGGCTCTAGCGCGTAGCGGGTGCGGCGGCGCGGCGCTGCAGCGTCGCCGCGGCCGCGGCCCAGGAGCCGTCGG